>NZ_JAKKSE010000003.1:0-304953 GCF_025653595.1 Shewanella sp. SM95 | reverse complement strand
GTAGCGGAAATGCTGATGATCTGATTAGCGAGCGATTCGTCGGCTGTCGTCCTAGCCATTTGCTCAGTAATAATTGCTGCAGTGTTTTGATCCATAGTCGCAGCAACACTTGCAATACTTTTCGCCAACGCCTCATCAGATGAAGCCCTTGCATATTGCTCAGACCACACGCCAGCAAGTACAACTGTAGTTCCCGCATTCCAGCTCATATCGCCAGCAAGAGGTGGGTTTACTTGCGCAAATATACCGTCAAGTCTGGATGCCTGAGATACTAGCTGATCATCAATAGTCTCAATTGATGTTTCAACATTATCAACTCGCACAGATAAAGCAGATACAGCTTCACCAATAGATGAGTACTCGCCTATTTTTGTCCAATAAGATGTATTTGTTGGTAATGTACCTGCAGGAATGGTCTGTTTTGCTGAATAAAGTTTCCCTTGGTACTTAACTAATTGCCCAGTTAGATAAGCAGTATTGCTATCCCAATCTGGCGCACCAGCAATATCAGCCATTTCTGCTTGAAGTTGATTTATCTTAGTTTCTGTTTGACTAAGCGTATCCTCTATATCCGGTATTTTATTAACTTCGACTTGGATCAGTTCAATCTGAGGGATGACAACTTCATTAAGCTGCCTATCAATGCTCGGAATTTTTTCGGTTTCAATTTTAATCAGGGGGATCAGTTCTATATCGCCAAGCAACTCCTGCCCTAGCGCTGATGATGTAATGCGTTCGCTGAAATACTCATCATATTTTGTTTGATCTGTCGATGACTGTCCGCTGACAAATCCTGACCATGGCCCCACGTTGCCGGTGCGATCGACTAATCGAGCCCTAAACCAAAAATTAGCGCCTGCACTTAGTCCCGTCATGGCGTGAGTAGCAATGGGGTAAGCAAAATCACCCAATTTAATCATGCCGCTTTCGCTGTTATTGGGCCCGTACTCAAGCTCGGTACGAAGCGTGTCTTCTGCACCTGCAGGGAACAACCAATTTAAGCCAATGCCAAACACTAGCGGCGTAGCAGTAAATGACGCGACTGCTGGCGGCAAGCCAGTTTTACCTGTGATATTGGTCAGCGCTGAAGCCTTTGGTACCGACGAAACATCAACTGAGTTAATGGCGCGAACTCGAGCAATATATTGCCCAGTGTAAACGCCGCGGATATCAACTGATGTGCTGCTAGTTTTTGGCAGTTTTATCCACTCGCCAGAGTCTTTGCGCCATTCCACTTCATAAGCAACTGCATTTTTTGCGGTCGCCCACTGAATCGTCATAGTGGTAACAGAGAGGGTTTGCTCGGTGAATACGGACTGTGAAATGGTGACAGTAGCCGGCGCTTCTTGTGCACCGATTGGCAGCTTGCTTATAGGGCGTTCTTCTAACCGTGCACCTGTATCGATATACGGATATTTGCTTGGGTTATGCTCAACTGCGGTGATCTCGTACTCTATGCTGTCGCTGTTGGCTTTAGCTACGCGCAGCACTCTAAATTGCTGCAGCTTTAGCTCGTCTGATTCAACCGACCATAGCAGTTGCGGCAGTGGGGTTTCACTGTATTCCGTTGTTACTGTTACCACACGGCCATTAACGGCCTCAATAGTACGCACCTGCGCTTTACCGCTGGGTAAGTTGATGATGAGTCGATCATTAACCGCAATTGTGGCCGCACGATCTAAAGTGATCTGCTTGCCGTTAACCGCCGAGATTCGACCTCCAATGCGGCTACCTGCAATCAATTGATCTGCTATGCCGATAACGAAGCCAGGTAATGGGATGCTGCCATCCATGCCCACTTTAAAATTGACGGCACGGTCATTGTTATTGGTATAAATAGCCCACTTGCCACGGCGTTGCGCTTCTGATTCACGGGTGCAACCTAAGGCCGATAATTCGATCACGTTGTCGCCATAGCGGCGCTGTAATGGTTGATCTGATACAGAGGTAACATCGGATTCATAAGCATTATCAGGGTTATCCCAGCTGATTAGTGCTCGAGTGTATTTCACCTTTTCGCTGCTGGATGAATAGCTAAACTTGCCGTCTATCACATTGCTATTGTTATAAATGAAATCCACATCGCGTGGCATGTCTGCCACTGAGTACATTTGGCCGTTTGACCAATATGTCATACCGCGATAAATAGAAGCCAAATCGCGCAATACCTGCCACGCTTCGGTGGCTTGCTGGATGTATATATTACAGATATAGCGAGGCTCCATGCCGCCTTTGCCATCAGGAACCAGCTGATCGCAATACTGAGCAATCTGGTAAAGCTCCCACTTATCCACCAGCGCAGCATTGATCCTGCGACCAGTGCCGAAACGGTCATCGAGGATGATGTCGTAACTCACCCAAGCAGGGTTATCGGTCCATGCAATTTTAAAGCTGCCATCCCACACTCCAGCATAATCACGCGTTAGCGGATTGTAGTTAGTGGGCACCTTTACTTTGCGCATAAAGGGCTCGCAGGATATCACTGGAATGTTTTGGAATTGGCTGGCGTCAAACTCGACATATAACAGTGCCGTGTTTGGGTACTTTAGCTTGCGGTCAATAACATCGGTGATCGCCGCGATTTGCATTAAATCAGCGACACGATTGTTGTTTTGATTTGGGGTAAGTCGGCGAATACGGATTTGCCAGCCGCTGCCAGTTGGCAAGTCAATGCGGTGGCTGCGCTCGTATGGTTGGGTAGTTTTGCCATCAACCGCTGTGCTTAACACGGTTTGATAGCTGCCGCCGTCAGTGGATAGATCAATGGCGTATGCAATGCGATAGCCGTTCACATCACCATTATCGAGCTGTTGTTGCAGTGCTGGCCAGCGAAAGCGCACACGAACAGCAGAGAGTAATGAGTTAGTAATGGCGCGGGTATAAGGCTGATCTGATTTTAACTCAATACCTAAGGCTACTTCATTTTCAACCGATGGAAGCCCGGGGATATAAGTTTGATGTGCAGTGCCTGGGCGAAAGTCCCAAATAACACCGGGGAAGTTTTCGGCGCCATTGGGATCCAATAGTGGCGTACCATCTAAAAAGACATTCTGGCCCGATAATTGGCCGTCAAACTCCCCTTCACCGATCGCCAATAAGATTTTAGCTTTAGCAATTGAGCGCAGATCATCAGGTGATTCGACTGGCGAACGCTGCTCACCTTCGCCCGCTTTAGCGCCATGAATAGTCAGTTGTTGATTTAATGCAGGAATACCCATGCTGATTATTGCTCCTGTTGACTGCCGCCGCCATTGCCACCATTAGTGCCACCCGATTGAATTGGGCGTTTACTGGTTGCAATATCTTCGGCATAAATGCCTGCACTAATAATGGCGCCACCAATGCGGCGCTTACCGTAACCAATGCCGACTGGGTTTCCAGCAGCTGTGGTATTCACCGCCCCACCAAAGGCATAACTTGGGGCGTTCTCTGCTGCTTCCCTGCCCTTCAGTCCTTTGGCTTGAGGTGAGAGCATTTGCACCACGCCACCAGCGACCATTCCAATACCCGCTTGCACTAGCCAGCCTTGGCCAAAATAAGCACCAACGACGATCATCACGGCCCCGAGAATCGTTTGCAGAATTCCGCCACGCTTACTGCCACTAATAACAGGGACAATACGAATTTCAGTCGTACCTGCTAAATCAAACTCATCGGTACCCGTATTATGTCCATTGCGAAAAATGGCATAGCGCAGCCCAAGCTTGGCCTGCTCTTTAATAAACAGATCAAATCCATGCAGGGTATTTTTTAAGGCGCTAAATGCTTCGTTTGTGGTCCCCGTTTCTAGTAAACGCTGGTGAATGCGTCCGAACTTAGAAGCCAAAGATCCTGATAGCTTTATCGTGGTAAGTTGATGTTTGATCATGTTGTCCAACTTATTAGAGGCAATAAAAAAGCCACCTAAAGGTGGCTTTTAATGAAGAATTTTTTCTGGATGTTTACTAGGAAAAGAACTAGTAGATCAGCGTTTATGTATTACAGTTTTTCTGCTTCTTGGTTAACACTTGTTCCTTCAAGATGTTTCTTTGCGGCGGCATTCTCTAATAGATCTTTCTCTGCATCAGTGAGGCTGTAAGAGATCATAATTGAGTCTTTCTCATGCTGTGAAACAAATAATATCTTTAAAGCGTTAATTTCCCATTGTGCCCAAAATGGCTTGTTTTCTGTGATAACTTCGAGTGGATCAACCGTTTTGATGGCATTACCATATTTTGAACGGAGTGCAACTAGAAGAAAGTCTTCAGTAGATTTGGCTTCTGCATGGGTTAATAAAGATTTCGACTTTATGATGACTTGGAAAAGTCCGTTTTTATCAAAAAATAGCACCGATTCAAAAGGTCTTTTTACTAACTCAATAGGCACTACAACTAATGCTTTTAATGATGTTTGACCTATTTTACGAAGCTCTGCTTCTGTAGATGGCTTCTCGTGTTGCGGGAATAACGCTAATACTTTTTCAACGCTATCACCGTACATGGCTCCTTTCCATAATTCTTGTGCGTTTAAAAAAAACGAACTAAGGCTCAATAAAATCAGAACAATCACTCTCATATTATATCCTTATCATACTAAAAATATTAACTTTACCACTATGACAACGACTCACTAAGCTGTAAAGTTTCTAGCCTAGCTATGCTGCATAACGCACAATCATCCTTGTATTGCGCTGCCAGTAACCGCCGTAAATATCGTAGCGGCTAAGGCGACCATAGAGGTGGTGCAGAATTTTACCGTCGCCGACATAAACAGCAGCATGATTTACTCGCTGACTTTGAATTTGCATTAAGATGCCGTCACCAATTTGCAGATCAGCAAGATTTATATTGGGTTGCGCCACAAATCCAGCTTTAGCAAAGTTATCGAGGTAAAGCTCTTGCTCACCTTCCCACCATCCGTCTTGCCGCTCAAAGTCTGGCAATAAAATGCTTTGAACATCGTGGTACCAGTCGCGAACACAGCTATAGCAATCCCATACCCCATGCACAAACGGACGACCTAACAAAGGTTGACGTTCACCCGTTGGCACCATAGAGCGTAAATCCCCATCAGGCCAACTGAGAATATGCCAAGGTAGTCCACTTGCTTCACACATGGCGATATCACGCTGGCTAGGCTTGCTACTCGCATCTGGGTGGCTGTGACAGATACCGATGATCTGCCCTTGCTCCTCAATATCAGCATATTGCAGTGGATCAATCACAAACTCATCTGCTTTGTTAGTTGCTTTGTTATCGCATGGCACATAACAATGCTTGCTACCTTGCTGGATGATCAGTCCACAGCATTCATTGGGGTAGCAGTTGGCAGCATGCTGAGTAAAAGCATGCAAGATAGTTGGGTGCATAGGGACCTGCTTAGGTTGTGTTAGACCATTTTGCCGACGGCGGGGAAATGCTTGATCAATGTTTGATGGATGCTTGATTGCTAGCGCTTGTTTAACTCATTTTGGGGCTTAACGCATAGCCGATCACTTAACGCATAGACTTAACGTATAAGCCTAACGCTGGGGAATCCGCCGTGGGGTAATTCTTCATTTTCGCCAAATCGTAAAGTGCAACCGGCTATCGTGCCCGAGCATTGATCTAGTGCGGGGTTATCAGTTGGCTCGTCATCTTCGGTAAACATGGCTTCACCTGTGTATCCACAATCAGCGCCGCGATATTCACCGCGTTGACACCATGAACAATAAGCAGTCATTTGTCGGCCGATTTTTTGGCCTGACAAGTCAGCAGGGTTTGATAGCTCAAACGTGACAGCGACATTATCTTCATTCACTTTTTTATCAACGTACCAAATCTCTACCGCCTCTTGCGTTGGATCCGCTTCGCTATTGCCTGCTGGGAAGTTGGCATCATCAAGGTATTTTGCGAGTGTTCGGCGAATTGTGACCTTTGCTTGTTCCATGTTCTGAAAATACAAGCACAGGGCGCTGATACTGCCATCGATGTTGGCAACGGTTAACGTTGGTGTGCTGGGTGAGCCATCAGAGTTAACTTCCACCCCTTCTAACTGCGCTGGCCATGCACTGTATTGCTCGCCTTGCCAATGGATGATGCGCGCGGGTAAATTTGGTTGATTAAGGTCTGCATCTGAGTACGGAATATTGTGGGCATGAAAGCGCAGGATATCGGCGCCAAAGTCGGTACCATCGATTTCGTAGAGAATAACCTCATTGCCCGGTTCGAGGGTTTGAATATCGGCACTAAGCATTAGAGGTACCAGAAATTGGATAACGCGCTTTAATCTCTAACACTTTATCGCGCCAAACCTGCTCACTGTTTGGCGTTTTATCATATTGCCATTCAATAAATAATGGGTCAGATTCCTTTATATAAGCTTCTTTTCTGCGCTCAATATTTTGTGATAATTCAAAGTCACGCTGGGAAAGCACTGAGTCGATCTGCTCTGCATTCATACCGAGCTGCTGCATAAAAGCAAGTGTGAAATCTGAGTGCACTTCACCTTCAAAAATGTATGTTGATTCCATTACCATTACCTCCTAAGCAAAATAAGCTGGACGAAAACCGAATCCAATATTTGAAAAAGAACTAGATCCGGACAGATATAACGCGGATAAACCAGCGGAACTACCAAAGCTCCAGTCACCTCCACGAGCAGGGTATCTATTTCCAAAATTTCTTACGGTCAATCTCCCAGCAAGTGTATTTTGTGATGCTGTCTCAAGCAACAACCTCCGCAGCAGTCCACTTGGCACATAGCTAGCCTCTTTTGTGAGCAACTTAAAGTCAATATTTGCAGCGTTGCCAGTATTACTATTATCTCCTACCGCCCCGAGTCGGTTTACAATTGAGGAATTTAATCTTGGAGCCCCTCCCGTAGTGGCTGTGGAGTCATAAAAAGCTGGGTGACTGACAAAGTTAGCCTCAAGTATTGACGGATTATTATCTAATGTAGTTTTAATCATCCCATCAACCAACACCATCTGATCCAGCCACTCAGCCACATTACCGCAAAGATCATGAATACCATGTACTGTATGGTCATGCGTCCACGTCGCAGGCCCCTTGCCTGTGTCTGTCCTGCCAACTCCAGCAGTATCGCCAGGCACTTCATTATCTGATCTTCGTGCAGTTTCAAGTAGTCTATCATGCGCGCGTCCATAGTTTGTGTTGCCACGCGGTAAAGTTCCGTTAGCTAATGACCATAGTGCAATAGCTGCCCATTCATGAACTGACATTAGGTGCCAGTTAGAGCCTTTACCAGTGCATCTCGCCTTAGCTTGATCATAATTAACTGAGGTTAATGGCTGCACTCCACCGACAACTGTGCAGGTGGAGCCGCCTGCGCTAGCAAGATATTTAGCAACGAGGATTTCCCCCCTTGGCACTCCATTAGTTAAGAATGCAGTAGGTGTGCCGGTGCCAAGCTGTAAATCTGGAAGTCCTAAGTCTTGATAGTTAAAGCGCGGAATAACAACCATCACGTTTGGATTGCCTTGGGCATCGTAAATGACTGTATTACGTCCACCGGATAAGGCTTCAACTTCTTGGCGGCGTGGGTCTTTTATTAGAATTTGCAGCCCTGCTTTGTCGAGCACTTGATTGTCGTTGGCGGTACCAACAGTACGACTTGCGGCATTCTCAGCTTGTGAAAAATTAGCATTAACCTTTTCAAATGCGTTTCTGGCTGCATCGCCACCAACACCACTGGGTGCAGTGCCTAAATTAATTGTTGCTATAGTCATAGATAATTCCAGCAGATTTATTAAGGATGAAATGATTGTTCAAAAGTGGCGGTGATGCGGTACATGCCGCCACCTAACGGGGTGTTTGTTTGTTGAGTAACTTTCCACAGTGAGGCGGTACCGAGGGGTGGCGTCCACTCAAAAGCCTTAAAGCCTTGGTGATCATCAAGGAATGCGGCGATCGCTTCAGCCATGGCTTTATTTTTAGTAAACGTCAGTGGCCAGCTTTGGACCTTACTGTTGATACCATCACCAACTGCCTGACTATAACCATCGCCAAACTTTGCGGTGCGAGTGCGATACTGGGTATCGCCCGTGGCACCATTGTCGGGTGCCCAAGTGAATGTCTGCGGCATTAGCGATAACCTCCAGCCATAGTGCGGCCAATTTGTCCGTTAGGCTTTAAATCATTAGCGAGTAATTGCCGATATTTTTGCTCGACAAACTTACCCAGCTCGCTGCCGAACTGACTTAAGGCAGGTGTATCGGCTTTGGTTGTGGCATTGCCACTTTGATCTATGTTGACCTCAACATGCACCACGCCAGCGCCAGCCGTTGCCGAGGCTGGCACGCCGTTATAGGCCGAGCCGCCAACTATGCCGCCATTGGCGTAGCCTTTATTGCCTTTGCGCATGGCTTCCACTGTGGCCACGCCGCCAGCGGCTGCTACATCACGCTGCGACCAAACGACCTCGCCCTTGTGGACAATGCCTGCAGGCTCGTATTTACCGCCAAATCCAGTAAAGCCGCCGGATGAGAACCCGCTATCACCGACAGCACCACCTTCAGAGAATCCACCAAAAATACTGCTCGCCATACCTGCGATGGCTTTTTGCATGGCAATTTTGGCAATATCCGCAATGATGGATTTAGCGAGCCCGGCAAAGTCAGCCTTACCCGTCATCACAAAATCGGTAAGCGCGTCTGTCATGCCGCCAAAAGCCCCATCCATGAGGGTTTTAGTTTGGCCTGCCATGTCAGCCGCGGCATCAATGTAGTTTTGCATTGATGAACGGGCACCGTTAGTCCAATCAGCTTGTTTGGCGTCGAGCGCTAAATAGTATTCATCCTGAACGGCCAAGCGTGCTGAAAGGTTATCTTTCAACATAGCAAGTTGTTGTTGATACTCTTCATCAGTCGTTCGGCCTGCGAGGTTATCTGATAGCGCTTTACCCTGAGCGCGCTCGATATCGCGCTCAATGCCTTGGCGATCACCTAGGCGCTGCTGTGCTTTGTCACCAAGGCCAAAACTGGCAAGTTTATCGGCGTTGCGCTGTTGTTCTGCAGCAAGGTTAGCAGTGAGATTGGCGCTGTAGCTTTGTGTTCGCAGGGCTTGATCGCGCAATTTTATTTGCTCTGCCAGTGCGACATTCATTTGGTTTTCGGCGCGGAGTTGGTCTTCTTTTGCTAGATAACTTTTTTGTTCAGCGGTAAGGATCTCTTTGTTTTTGATATCGGCGATTTGCTGCTCAAATTGCAATAGTTCTTTTTGTGCTTGCGTTAACTTAGTGCTGCTATCTAGCTGACCTTGCAAGCCTGCTTGGGTTTCGCGCAAACGCATGAGATACGTAGTGGCGGCATCGTCAGCAAAGGCTTTGGTGGTTTTGGCAGAGTCTTTAAACTTTTCTTCAATGGAGGCGAGTGTGCGTTTGATTACCTCAGGATTAAGTAGGGCGTTGTTTGGGTCGTCCTTGCGCAACTTGGCAAGTGCTTGATTATATTTTTCTATCTCTTTGGTGCGCTTTTGCTCATTGGTTAGGCTTTTTTCATTTTCAGCCGCCAAATACTTGATCTGCTCGATGCGCTCTTTTTCTAATTTATTAGACTCAGCCTGCTGTTCGGCAGCTTTCTTTCCGGCATTCATTTTTGCTTCAAACGCTTTACGGCTTAGCTCAAGAACCTTCAACTCAGCTTTATAAGCGTTAAGGTCTGTATATCCCTTTTCCCCAAGCCTTGATGTTTCAGCGTTTATTTGGGCTTTTTTTTCCTCTATCTGTTTGGTTACTTTAGCAAGTTCTTCATTTAGTGATGAGGGTCTGCCAACGTCGAGCATGGCGTCCCACGCCTCGGCGGATATCTCTTTTACCGCTTTCCATGACCTTTCGACATAGCCAAGGTTTGAAGTGATATCGCTAGTACGATCACCTATTGCGTCGCTATAAGCCTTAAATGCTAAGTTTGATGCCTCGGTGGTTTTACCCGCTTCTTTTAGTGCGACAATCTGCTCATAAACCGATGCGGTGAGGAAGTTGTATTTTTTGTTGAGTTCTTCAGCCGCTTTAACGGGATCGTCAGCTAGTTTGGCAAACTCGGCGACCGTATCGGCGACCGCTTTGCCGGTGACATTTTCCATTTGTACGGCTGCAAGGCCGACTAACTCAATTTGGCTGGCGGTAAACTTGCCAGTATTAGCAACCTCTGCCAGTGCAGCAGCGGCTTGGCGTTGGGTACCACTAATGGCATCAATACGCTTGGCTGACTCCATTAATTCGTCTGAAGTGGTACCTGCAGAATTGCCCGTTAGTATTAATGCATTACGTAGTCTATCTGCCTCTATGCTGCCTTGGTAATACGCCAGCGCCATTACGCCAGCTGCTGTGGCGCCCACAGTAAATGGATTAACCAGCCCAGCAATATAGCCGCCCATGGCTTTAGCTGCTGGGCCCACGCCGCCAAACATATCTTTTAACTGACCGCCTTGCTGCAAAAATACGGTCATGGGGTTTTGACCACCTTGGAGCGATACGGCGATATCGGTAAACTGAGCAGGTAAACCACGAGTTGCAAAGGCCATTTGTTTGGCTGACATGCCAGTTTTGTCGTACTCTGCACCCGTTTTGCCTAATTCGCTTCGCATAGTCGCTAAGCGTTTGGCATAAAGATCATATTCGCTGCCCGCTAAAGTTCCTGTCTCTCGATGCTTTTGGAGTTGTCGCTCCATTTTATCTAGCTTGGCGTACTCAGACACTAGTGGGTCAATCTGTCCCATTAGGCGAACTAGATCATTTTTTTGTTTTTGGGCTGCTCTAGCAACTTTATCCAATGACCGTTCGGCCGAGTCCATACCAGCACTGAAGCTGCCTGTTTCTGCAATCAAATTTAGCGTTAAATTGCTTAATGAACGATTTGCCATTGGATGATCCTATTGAATATTAGATTGGTTGGCCGTCCTTGGCCTTATTGCTACTAATTTGAATTACTTTTTGATGGCGCTGGCTTTTAGCATCATAAGCACATCATCAACGGTGGCTTCTTGCTGCGGCGCTTCATCCAACTGGCTGAACAACATGAAGTGTTCAAGATCGGCTTTGCCGCCGTGAATGATATTGAGGTGGTGCATTTGCGCGGCGGCAATGCGTTCTTGCCGCGCTTGAAGGCTTAAGGGGCCGAACTTTGCTCTGTAGGCGATCCAGTTGATGACTTCTCGATGCGTGAGGTTTTGCTGGGCTTCTTCGATGGTTCGTCCGCCAACGCCTGCGAGGACGAGTTCGTGCCAGAATTCGTCGTCGGCGGTAAGGCTTTTGGGTCAGGTTTAAGTCCAATGCCGTTGACTTCGTTAATCGCGCCAATTAAGGCGTAACCTAATGAGTCACAGATAGGGCCATGGGCCTCATTACCAAGAATATCGTCAATTTCAAAAAGGGGTTTACCCTCGTGATCAACCACACTTGACACAATGCGCGAGGTTAGCCAGTCAACGCCGAGATTATAGTTACGGGCTTCGGCTTGTGCGGTGGCAAATGACTCTTTCCGGATAAAGACCGTGGCTTTATGAATGTCACCATTAGGTTTTTTCCACGAAATTTCGCGACGTTCTGGCTTTGCGGGCGCATAAGATCCCGACTGAATAAGGCTAGCAACACTTAATTCCATGATTGTTCCTTTAGGATTAAGTTAATACGGTTAAGCAAAAGCCCACTGATTAAGTGGGCTTCATTTAGGTTAATCACGCTTGCCTATGATTAAGGCGTTACGGCGGCAGGCACTAGAATAGGATCGCCTGATACCTGAATGCCGATAGTGGACTTAACAACATCGTTTTGTGCAAACGTAAATGGATAGGCCGTCATGAAACCTTCGAAGGTGATCCAAGTACGGGTTGTGGGTAAGGTGAATTCTTTAGTGGTGACAGTTGGCGGAGTGCCAACAGCATCACTAAAACCAATCGCCCACTTAATAGTTGTACCTGCGGTTTTAATTTGGTGCAGGCGTAGGTGGCTTGGAATTCTTGGGTCGATGTTGATACCAAACGTGGCCGCGCCAGGTGATTTCAAACCTGCTACAAACTCACGGGCCATGGCTTCTAATGGCGTGGTTTCGATTGGATCAACTGGGCTGTCAATGCCATCAATACTGGTCACCGCGATGACGCCTAAAATGGAATCATCTGCCGGATCGATTGCATAGAGCTGGGTGCCCTGCGTTTTCATACTCATGTGTGTGCTCCTAACAATAGCCTTGCGGCAGATACAAAAAAGCCCCTGCGGTTGCAGAGGCTTTGGGTTTTATGAAATGGTTTTAGTGGGCTAGCGTGTGACTATCCAATCTATGTCAAAGCTGTGACGATAATTGCCTGTTTCTTTGTCGCGACTGTCACCGTTGTAATTAGTGGTATGCGCCTCTAATTCAGTGGCGAAGCGAATTGCATCACCCACTGCATTAGCCGAATTGCCTGAATCGGCATATACATCCACTTGCAGGGCAAAGGTGTCGGTATCGGGTCGGCCTGAGATATAGTTTTCTGGGCTACCACCGATCACCTGCCAAACCGCATAGGGCTTGGCTACGTTTTGCGGCGCTTGGCCAAAGGGATAAAGCCGTGTGGGATTGGTACCCAGTAAGTCAGTTACTGCCGTGCTTGCTCGACACACAACAAAAATGGGCGCCATACTCATTCTGAAAGTGCCTTATCGAGTTCTTTATCAAATTCAACCGTAAAACGGCCGATCACTTGATTGATGTTATTGGCCAGTGCCGGACGCATAAATGGCTGTGCTTGGGCGTGTTCGGTACCGAACTCGACTAAATGCCAATGTGGGGTATTGCCGCGCGCACCTTCGTCGGCGTTCGGTGTAGGAATACGTCCCCGATTGGTGGCAATACCCACTCGATACATGATCACACCTTCGCTTTTAAATAGCCGGCTAGCAAACTGCAGTGTGACGTTATCGCGAATGCGCCTACCTGTTTTGGGGTCGTCCACATTGAGCGAATTTTCTTGAGCCGCTTTTTTGACTATGCCAGCGGCTTTACGCAGCGCGTTACGAGTCCCCGTATCAAGCACGGTTTGGCTAACCTTGTTCATTTTGGCTTTAACTTCTTTTAAGCCAATGAGACTGAAATCGAATTTTGCGGACATCTTAAAGCCCTTGATTAACGCCATCTTTGCAGCGTAATCGCCACTCTTGACGCCCTGTTATGTCGGTTTCTACCGATTGGATATCGTAGGTTCTGCCATCCCATAAAATGCGGCATTGGTATAAGAGGCTTAAATCAATGGGGAACCAACGAAAATTAATTCTTGCGCTGGTTTCAGCTTGTTTGGCATCTGCTGCATAAAACTCGCGACCAGCCCCTGTCAATACTTCTGCGGCGAGCTTATCGAGGGATTTTACCCCTAGCATGAGGGTTTGCCATTCAATGAGATCACCACCTGATTGGGGATCCTGAGTTATTATCGGTTGTTGGATATGCACCCGATGACGTAAACGATGCGCTAGCATTATATGCCCCAACCTATTCGATATGGCGTTAATTTTATTTCTGCTGCTTTGCGCAGTTTTTCCGCATCTTCTGGTGTTGCTTGATAGTTTGCTTGCAGTAAAATCATTACGCCCATAGTGATACTTGCTGGCAGTTCTGCAGTCGTCTCATCAAGCTGAATAGTAAGGGATTCCCTTCCCATAAATTGACAGGCTTCATCCTCGGCGGCATTGAGCAATAATTGCAGCTTGGCATCATCCTCATCATGGATAACGTCAAGAAATTGCTTGGCTTGCTCTAGGGTAATGGTGCTCACTGAGGACTCCTGAGTAACTGATTAAGCTTTAGCTTTTTTTGCAGCAGCGGCAGCGGCCTTAGAGTCTGCCTCTTCTTTTGCCTTGGATTCTGCTTCAGCAGCGGCCTTAGCGTCTGCTTCTTCTTTTGCCTTGGTTTCATCTTCTTCAGCGGCCTTAGCGTCTGCTTCTTCTGTTTTTTCTTCCGGTGCGCGCTCAACTAATTTGTTGTGCTTTAGCTCATTAAAATGATGTTCATCAACTTCAAATGGTTTTGATGCGCGGGTTTTTACTTCCTTTTCAAAGTAAAAGGACTTAAGTGCAATGGCGAGAACTTTAGCCATGGTATTACTCCTATAAATTGGTATTGATAAAAACGACAAAGGCCGAAGATATTCGGCCTTTTGCTTTTAGTTATCAGTTAAGTGATTTTGCGCTGTTAGGCAAAGGTGAAATCGCCAGTGACAAACGCTTCAGGACGATAAACCGCAAGTGCTAAACGTTCTTCAGCACGGATAGTCACCATGTTTAACTCAAAATCTTTGTCGTTCTCGGTTGAGATTAAGACTTCAATATCCATACGGTCATAGATCTGCGCGCCCATTTGGAAGGCACCGACTAAGAACTCGTCTTGCACAATCGCAGAAGTTTCTACAACAGGACGATTCCACAAGGTTGCGAATGTTTGGCCTTGTGGTTTACCAATTAAGTAATTCCCATTGCTATCTTTAAGCATTTCAATCACAGCCCAGTCGATCGGATTGAGTACGATACCGTCGGAGGAGTATTCAGCTAAAGCAGCTTGTAGCATTGCAAGACGAATGCGGTCAATATGCTGCTCTGCAGTGACTGTTGCACCTGCTGGTTTAACGTAAGCACTAGCTTGCGGGATAATACCGTGCAGGTTAGCGCCAGTATTATTGCCGTACAGCAGTTGCGTTTCTTCAGCAAGCATTAAGCCGTAACGAGCACGAGCATCGATGTAGCTAGCTAATTGCTCGGCATCATCCAAGATTTGGCGGCTGGCTTTAAAAAGATGCGGAATGGTACGTACTGCATTATTCACTAAACCAAAAGTGATATCTGAATACGGTTTTTGAGTATTTTCAGCAGTTGGAGCCGCATTATTGGTAAAGCCAGTTTCCTTCACATATTCAACGCTGTTGCTGCCAGTTCGACCTGGTGCAATCAAATCGCGAATCGTGAAGGTGCGCTGTGGAGGTGCAACGATACCAGCCATACGATCAGGGCGGACTAATGCACCACCTGAACCTGTGGCAGAGGTAATCGCTGAACGTGGCATTTGCACACGACGACTACCACGGAAAGAGCTGTTAACCCCTTCCATTTCTTTGTCTTTCGCTACTAGCTCACCGATCGACATTTCACGTTCTTCTTGCTGACTTTGCGGCCCCTTAAGCAGCTTTTGCTCAGCTTCTTGCAATCGTGCTTGCATGGAACCCTGCTCTAACAGCAGCTTATCGACCTTATCGCGGGTTTCGGCATTCATGTCACCAGAAGCCTTGATCTGCTTATTGGTTTCTTCTGCCGCCGATTTAATTTGATCACCAATCTTGGTTAGATTGGCACCTAATTCTTCTACTTGTTTTTCAAAATTTGGGTTTGGCATAATCGCCTCCAGTTATTTAGATAAAATGGTGTTTGATGCGTTGATTAACGCAGTTAGATCGGGGGCGACAGCGTTTTGCGTATCGGACACATCAGCATTTAGCGTGATGCCGCCAGCAGCGCTCGGCGTACTGGACTTTAAATCTTGCAATAGTTGACGGCGTTCACTGCGGGGAACGCCTGCTTTTGCCATGGCGGCATCGACTTTTCGTAGTGAGTTCGCGCTGGAGTTGTCGGTTGATTCGCCAATTTCAGCAGCGGATAAGGTTCCAGCTGCAAAGCCAAGTTCTACGGCCTTTTTGCCGCGGATAAAGGTTTCTTCATCCATCATAGTTGCAATGGCTTTTTCGCTCTGACCACTGCCTTCTACATACAAATCGACCATGGCGGCATCGAATTCTTCCATGTCATCCGCAATGTTTCGCAATGCATGGCGGTTACCGATGGCAAATACCCAGCAGTTGTGGATCATCAGGAAGGCTGAGCTGGCGACAAAGCGCGCATCATCAGCACCAGCCATGTAAATGACGGATGCGGCAGAGGCTGCGAGGCCAAGCACTTTGGTGGTCACTTTGCCTTTGTGCTCAAGCAAGCGGTTATAAATGGCGATACCTTCGAACATATCGCCACCCGGAGAATTGATGTAGACGGTCACATCTTTATCTGCGCCGATACTGCGTAGCGCAGCATCGATACGCTTCAGTGTGACGCCTTCGCCATACCAGTCCTCGCCAATGATGCCGTAAACCGTAATGGTAGATTCAGTGTTTTCAACCGCGGCCTGAATCGCTGGGTTCCACAGCTCTTGCGCGCGCGGAGAAATATCGCAGCGCACTCCGCTCTGCGAGAAGCTTTTTGGAAATGGCATGGTTTACCCCTAGTTGTCTTGATTAAGCCAGTTGGTTAATACGGCTTGTACTTTGTCCGATTCGGATAGAGCGCCAAGTTGATCGATTGGCAATAGGTTGCTTTGGGCTGTTAAGACATCTGCATTACCACCTCGGCGTGGTAAGTTTTCTTTAACGCGGCATTCATCGCGGGTGTAAATCGCATTTTGAGTCATTTTGCTGTAGAACTCTGCCCGTGATGCGCTATCGCCACGAAGCAGGGCTTCAAGATTATATTGAGCGTACTGAGTTTGACGCTGTGCTGGAGTGAGCAAGTTGATGCTAATTGACTGCTCAATGCGGCGGATCCAAGACGATAACGTCAAGGTGACAAAGCCGATCATCTTTTGCTCTAGCCCTGTGCCCCAATTACTATCTTTACCACCAAAACCAATTAATGAAGGGTCCACTAAAAACCAGCGGCAGATCTCTTCTACGCTGTAGTTTCGCGACTCGAGTAACTGGGCATCAATAGGGTTAATGCCAATCAACTCAGGGGTAACACCTTGCTCAAGTACGGGGGATTTACCCGCGTTCATTGCGCCAGTGATGGTTTTTACATATTCGCGAAATTCCACACGTTGAGGTGCAGTCATTATCCGGTCAACTTTAAAGGCGACTGTCTTTGTCATACCATTTTTAAAGGTGTTAGCACTGACATCTTCGGCTGACATAGCGCCGCCAAACACATTGGCACCATAGGAAATAGTCGATAAGCCAATCAAACCATCCAGCGAGAATGCGGGAATGTGCATCATGTTTTGCTTTTCGATTTGACGTTTTTTACCTTTTCTTGGCGTGTACCAATACACTAGGCTGCCGTTGTCGGCGAGATCGATATCCATGCGGTGTGGCATAAGGAAATCGAGCGCGATAATGTCAGCCCCTGAACGGTGGATCTCAATGAATGCATTGCCCTTTAGCAGTAAGGAGGCAATGACGGCCTCCCAAAACTGCATTGCTGTCATGTCAGCATTTGGCTTAAGACTTAATACATTCGATAGGCTGCTTTGAACCTGTACTCTGCCGCCATCACTTTGGCGCTCGTATAACCCCAGTGGCAGCATAGCAACGGTTTCAGCAATGCGGCGAACACAGGCCCAAACTGCAGCAAGCTGCATGGCGGTATTCACATTAACCGTTTTGCCGCTTTTTGAGGTTGCCATTAATTGCGACCAAAAATCACCGTCTGTGAGCCTTAAGGTTTTACCCATAAAACTATCTAACGATGCAAATGGTTGGCTTGCTGCTTTCGCAATGACTGAACCTAATGAGTTGGTTGGTTTCACGCAGTCATTCCTTTACGTAAAAATGAGGCGCCAGCGAATGCAAACAATGAACCCGCTAGTAATGACCAGCCAAGCCCAAAAAGAATGTAAACGCCTGCGACAGCCAGTAATGAACCTGTGAGCGCTAGGGCAATGAATAGAGCAAGTGGTGTGTTCATTAGTAAATTGGGTCCCTTATCGCTGCTAACCAATCTTCGGTATCATCTATGCCATCTGACTCTAATGCCGTTCCCACTGCCATTGCGGCGGCGACTACGCCATCGATGCGGCCTGTGGATTTTTTCTTGGTAAAAATACGGTTGTCTTTGGCGTCGGCCTCAAGCACTGCGCTTGCTGCGTTCCACCTTAGGCATGGGTTGGTTTTGATTCTGATCTGCTTACTAGTGATCAGCTTTTCGAACTCTTCAATTGAGCGCGGCATCCACAGGTTTGATTCGGATGCTTTGTAGTAGCCCTGCCCGTGCTTAACCAGCGGGATAAACACGTTTGCCTCTGTTAGCGCTGGCGTTAAATAGTTAATACGATATTGGTCGAAGCCGATGCATTTGATATCGAACTGGGCTGATAAGTCGGCAATGCGTTCTGCGACAAAGCTGTAGTCAACTGCATGCCCGGGTGGTGCATGAATGAAACCTTGCCTTAACCATGCTGAATACGGCACGTTATCGGTGCGTTCACGGTCAAGCAAGGTATCTTTTGGTGTCCAAAACTCGACTAATAAGGTCTTTATTTTAGGGAAATAGAGCCCTAATGCCGTTAAATCTCGGGTACCTGATAGGTCGAGTCCGCCGTAGCATTCTTCGCCGACGAGTTCGCTGATATCAAAATCATCTTCACAATCTGTCCATGTGTCGGCTGATAGCCAAGGTGAGGCAGAATCTACCCACTGACAGAAGTTTAAGCGCCGAACAATGCTCTCTTTGGCTGGCATGCCCTTGGCTTGCGTAACCTGTTCACGCAGATATTTAAGTGTGAAGGTGTGCCCAAGTGACGGGTTAGCTTTTTGCCAACAACTTTCATCATTGATTGGGTCGTCACCTTCATCGAGCGAACAGATAAAGGCGAAGAAGGAATCATCTTCTTTGGTACCCGCACAAATAGCCTTGCCATATTCGTGGTATGAGTAACAAACGCTGGTGCGGTCGTGGCCTGAGTTGGTGATCATGAAGATCAGCGCTTGCTTGCGGCCTTTTGTGCCGGCGCGCATCATTTCAACGACGTTGTTGTTCTTGTGTTCGTGTACTTCATCAATCAGTGCCATGTGCGGACGTGGGCCTGATTGACCGTTGTCTGAACTGATTGGCCTAAAGAATGAGTTCTTTTCTAGATATGCTAGGTTCCAAACGCTCTGGCCAGTTCCCGATTTTTTTAATCTTGAGCTTAACTGCGGCGACTGGTTGACCATAGAAACCGCATCGCGGAATAAGATCATGGCCTGATCTTTTTTGGTCGCGGCGGCATAAATTTCCGCACTTGCCTCGCCATCAGCGACTAAACCATAAAGCCCTATTCCACCTGCGAGTGGTGATTTACCTGATCCTTTGCCACTTTCGACATAACACATGCGGAATCGGCGGGTATGGTCGGCATCTTTCCAACCAAATAACGAGCCAACAATAAAGGCTTGCCAATCGAGCAGGTGGAACGGCTTACCTTCGTGGTCACCACCACTTAAGCGCAATACTTTTGGGAAAAAGCTGATCGCGCGATTGGCTGCGGCTAAGTCAAAATAAATGCCACGCTCAAAGCCTGTTTCTAAGTCTTTTAAGTGCCGTTTACAGGCGTTGCGAATGTCTGGTCCCGCTAAGAACTCACCTGATGCAACTTGCTTGGCCCAACGAGTGACGCGATCTTCTATATCATCCGAAGAATTCGTCGACTTCGTCTTTTTTCTTGGCGCCATCAGTTACCTGTACTTTGCTACGGGCTGATGGGGTTAGCCCAAATTCAACGAGATAGGCTCTAAAGCGCCGATCGGCATCAGCCAGCATTTGCACGGCTGGGTTAGCCTTCATTAGCATTTGCTCGACTTGCGTAAATTCTTTGGTTTCTTCATCGATGTTTTCGCCGATGATTTTAATACTTTGGTAGGTTCTGCCGTTTTGCTTAATTTCGTCTCTGAGCTCAAGGATTTCGGAGTAAACATCACATAAACGCTCAAGGGCCATACCATCAGCAAGGGTAAGAACGCCCATGTTTTTTAGTAGTATGGTGAGTTTCTTCCATGCGGCTTTGGCTCTTGGGCTTAAGTGAGCTGGCATGCGAGGAATACCGGCTTGCAATTTCGGCTCTTTTTTATTGAGAGTCCGCTTGCCTGGGTTCCCTGTAACTAGCTTGAGCGCAGTGGGGGTGGTTTTTCTTCCTACTGCCACTTTTCACCTCAATACTTGTTCCAATGGTGGTTAGGGTCTGTAGGCTTGCCGCTTTCATCAGCGCCAGGCTTTACCCCTCTATTCTCCATTATTTTTTTAGTGCTATCGTGGCAAAGCTTACAAAGCGGTTGCCAGTTGTTTGTGTCCCAGAACAAGGCTTGATCACCTTGGTGTGGAATTTTGTGGTCCACGACTGTCGCGGCTGTGATCTTGCCTTTTTGTTCGCAGAAGCAACAAAGCGGATTTCGACTTAAGAATGTTTCTCTGGCTTTTTGCCAACGTCCACCGTACCCACGTTCAGCGGTTTTACGCTTGTCATCACGCCAGCTAGGTTTTTGACTCATAACTCATCGGAGCCATCTAAATAGCCTGATAGGTTTCCTTCTTCTGGCTCTGCGGCCATCATCTGATCAACGATTTCAAGGTTACTGTTTACCAACTGGCTGATCGCTGTAGTTTGGGCGTTAATGGCAGCGGTTAAGGCTTTCATTTGCTCAATTAAATCGTCTTGAGTGCTTTGATTGATAACTGGCGGCTTGGTTTTGCCCTGAAATGTTGGGTATAAAGCATTTAATGCAGTTACATCAACCCAATCAGCGGGTACCAATGGCACTAATGATTTTGCGCCATTGCCGCCATTACCAATATCAGATTCGACAGCTGGAACTGAAACGATAGCGCCATTGAAGATTACTACGACTTTATTCATTGCCGTCATCCATATTAATTACTTTTAAGTTGCCTTGTTTAATCGCGGCCATTCTCGCTTCGTGAAATTCTCGGTTTTGTTTTTTCTTTTCTCGCGAGAGACGAAATTGAACTACGAATAAAGCGATTGTTGATGCGATACCAAGCAATAACGCAATATTGTTGAGTGACAAAAAGCCGCCTATTGCTGTTGAGATCGAAGCAATATAGCTTCCGGTTGTCGTAGCTTTATCCATAATTGGCGCCAATGGTTTGATATTCATTGTTAGCCTCCGATCACTCGGTAGACAGTTTTGATTTTTCGCTTTTAATCCATGTTTCTAGTGCTAACCAATCTCGGTCACACAATGAAATCACTTCAATCAACGAATTGGTGTATTCAGAAAGTTCTTGGTTTTTCTTGCTGGAATATCGTGGCGCTAGGCACTGACTGATCAGTTCCTGTGGTGGGAAAACATACTTTATCTTGGTGACGGTAACGGTTCGCACATCTGGCTGAACGCTCGAGCACCCTATTAAGATCTGCAGGGATATCAGCAGTGCCCCAAGATTTCGTTTTTTCATCACTGGCCCCGTTAAAAATTTGCTTCAATTCTTTATTGCTTGCGGCAAATTCCTGCTTAATTTCATTTCGATCACGTTCTCGATCGCTTAATGCTTTCGCTAATAAGCTAAGGCTAGATAACATGTTTTCTTTATCTTTTTCAGCAACTTCAAGCGAGTCTGAAACAGAGGTCAAATCCTTTTGCAAGTTTTCCCTTGATTGCTCTGATCTAGCCAAATCACTCTTTAACAGTGCTATTTGACCCTGATTTATCCTCAAAAACACACCTAAAGCCAGAATGGTAACGACCAGCAAACCGATAACTAACGCAATGATTTTATTCTTTAATGTAGTGAACATTTTCAAGACCTTCCTGCGCCAGAAAAAAAGGTTTCATTTCGCGGTTTTGTATAAAGATGGGAGCGCACGGTCAGTTAGGCAAAAGCCCCAAGGTTTCGACCCGCCCCACCCCCACTGACAACGCCTCAACCGATTCATAAGCGCTGATTTCAGAGCCTTTACCGAATGATTTGACCGCTGGCATCATGAATTTAAACCCTTCTGTAATCGCTTCTAATCGCGTTGTGTTGGATATTATTTAGAGTGAATCTACTGCAGTGAGTCAATGCAGCGCTTATGCCGCTCTTGCACTCGAACCCAGACTCCATAGCAGCGCTTGTTGCCAGGCGTTGAACAGTCATAGCCAGCAACAGTGCGATACTGCGTAAGCAGAAGCGCATCACATGCCTGTTGATATTCACCTTTGATTACATGATCACGTATGGGTGAGTTTGACCATCGGCCAATGCCGTACTGGTAAACCCAATCGATATAAAGATCGTAAGATGCTTGGTTAAGCTCAGCATTCGGTAAGCTATTGCGGAAGCGTTCCTCATCCTTTGAGATGTGAGCCTTAGCTGTTGTTAGCGCATTAACTGGGGTGAATTTATCACCAAGCTTTACGGGCCGACCATCTGCGTGATACGTAGAACCAAAGCCGCCTGTTGGTCTATCTCCTTGCACCGGCACTGTAGCGACTGGCGCAAACCCTTCTGACGTGACCAAGGTAATGAATGCTGCAGCTGATAGGCTAAGGCCTGTGACTATCATCTTATTGCGCATGCTTTTACTTTCCGATCCGTGGTGAACCTAACGGACCTGTATCTGGCGCTTTTGCAGCCATGAGCTTAAAGCTTTCCACCTGCAATGCTTCAGCTTCAGATAACAGTTTGATGATTTGAAGATTATTTGACTTAACCTTCTCTGCTAATTCGCTTTTATCATGCGCAACACGAGCCGTCTTCTCAGCGACTTCTTCTTGCAATTGTTTAAGCAGTAACTCGAGCTTGAATCCATTTGGATTGGCAACACTCATCAAAATCTTATTCATAGATGCCCCAAAACAAAAAGCCCCAGCAGATGCTGAGGCTTCAAGTTGAACAATAATTTAAGGTGCAGAAATGCAAAAACCACCGTTAAGGTGGCTTTAGATGCTTTAATCCGCATTGTTATAGCACGATAGCGAATCTATGCTGCTAGGTCAATAGATGTCTATCTCCCTTGTTTTTAATTACTATAGTTTTAATGTTGAGGTTATTATTGATTTAGCATACTTATCTAACGCGGCTTTTTGCATGGAACTCCATGAATCAAAAGTTGTGTTACTAACAATAAACTCATCCCACTCATCATCAGGTATTGCTTTGAAGTCGTCCTGACTTTCTACTACAAACCCGCTTGCTGTAAATAATTCTTCTAAGCTAGAAAAACTAGAACAACTATTTAGAAATTCAGGTGTCATTGTTTCATTTAACCCAGCCTGACGCTCTCCATGTAACTTTTTCAAGTTATTCTTAAGCTTTTCCAACCCTTTCATGTTTGACTTTACAGGCATATTCACTCCATTGACTTTTTGATTTAACAAAGAAAGCAACCATTAATTAAAAAACTTATCACTTAACTGATTCAAGTTCTCAACATACTAAGGCTATCCCTCGGGCAATGTCTATTCCAGTTGGAACAAAGACGATCTTAAGCCCAATCTTCTTGGCGTAGTAATACTCGGCGGTGGCGCCATCTGAATTGCGCCAACCGGGCAACATCACAATCTCATTGCAGGCGCGGATCATGGCGTAACAGATATCCATGTACTGGGGTTCTGTGAGCCCAACGGGCAACCCAGCAGAGTGCAATACCACTCTGCCCGTTGCGGCCAGTTCCTCTGCTGCACTAAAGAACGCCAGCTTATTGGCCTCGACGTTGCCACTGATTGGTCCAGCGATATAGGTGGCAATCACTTGCTACCTCGCTTATTAAACTTGTATAGCTTTACATAACGCTTAAAGAATAACGGAATCAACCCAATGCAATGGGTTCTGATCTTATCGTGCTGCTTCGTGATATCAGTCAAACACTCTTGGCAGACTTCTTTGATGTCGGCCGTTTGGTACTGTCCACTTAGCGCAGTGGTTGGCTTCTTAGCACTACAAATATCACAAGCCATTATAATTATCCCCCAAGATCGCGATGGCATAACGCTCTCTAATCACTTGAATAGACACTTGCTTATCTTGTTTGTCAGCAATATCAACTCCAACATTTAATAGTTTTGGGTCAACACCAAACCATCGACAAACATCTTCTTCACTAAAATATTCTTCGACTTCAATATTGTTTGACTCTGGATCAATGTTGATTAAAGCTTTTGTTTTAGGTATTTCACTCATAGATCACCACCAAACAGCACCTGGCGATAATACTTAAGCTCGGCGATTGATTCTCTGATATCTGCCAACGCTTCATGCTTATATTGCTTGGTTGCTATCGCCTCTTTGGCTAGTTCTGGCGCCCATGCCATGGCAGCGAGAGCCAATGCTGAAATATCCAATTGACGATAATGCATGAACTGGTGCAACTCTGGCATTTGGCAAAGTATGAACGAACGGTCAAACATGATGGAGTTACCAGCGAAGATCACCCCTTGTTTGGTTTCTCGGTCATATGCCTCAATACCCATTTGGCGAAGATGGTGGATGATCTGCTGTTCAGCCTCAAGTAACGACCAAGCAGACTGACGTACTTCATCAAGCAAGCCGCTCTTGGTGTGTGTATCAATCGCCCATTGATGTGATCGGCTAATTGCAGCCTCATCTTGATGGATCACAACTCTCAGCGCAGAGCCCACCTGATTGAGTTCTCTATCGGTAACGACTAAGGCAATTTCAAAAATTGGGTAATACTCCATACCCAACTGACCGTTATCAAGGCGACCATTAAGTCCGCCAGTTTCAATATCGCCAAATAAAAAGTAACTATTCATGAAAGTGCTCCTTAATTTCCTTGCCTATTTGAAACTGAAATGAATTAGGTTCATCAGGGTATAAGATTGGCCTCATCGTACCCTCAACGACATGGAATAGTGACATTAGCCATTCCATTGGTGCCCATTTAGTCGCCACCCAGAAGTCACCTTCTATATCGCCAAGCCATACAGGGATGCCATAATATTTCCCATGATGACTAAAACCCTCCGCTATAGCCTGTTGTTCTGTCATGTAGTCAACCGCTTTTAAAACCTTCGCTTTTATCATTAAATATCTTCCCTTTGTGAAGATGCATAAACTAACCCGCAAACCACTTACACCAACGGTTTAGGCTGTTTTACAATTAATTCCTGTCTTGGCACTGTCTTGATTTACACGACCAATAAATGGGTTGTAAATTGCCATTAAATGACTGTGCCACAACTCAATTGCGGCTCTCTTTTGGTCGGCTAAATAGGTATGGATATAAGCTTGATCTAGCTTGGTCATCGAGTGGTTTAACATCTGCTCTGCCACCATGTAATCAATGCCTAAGTCAGCCCAACACGACCTTGCTAGCTTGCGTAAATCATGGGCAGTCCATTCACTGTTACTCACTTGCTTAACCAAACTATTCGCCGACCGTTCATCTAATCCACCATTGCGACAAGGATGCGGAAATAAATACCCACCGCGATACCCAGCTGCTTCCTGCATAGCTTTATGCCAACGCAATACATCAGCCATTAATGGGGTGATCGGGATAGTCAGTTGGGCATGTGTCTTAGTAATGTCGGCAGGGATCACCAACTTAGCATTGGCCTCGTCGTAATAGGTCCAGCGCAGTAAACGGGTTTCGCCGATGCGGGTACCGTAAGCCAACATGATAAAAATCAGCATAGCGGCGCCATCGTTAGCATTACCGATATTCGTCAGCAGTTGCAGCAGATCAGTGGATTGTAATTTTGGTGGCTTAGTCGCAATGGGGGTCGAGATAAAATCGGTAAAACTCAATGATGCCAGCGGATCATCACTAATCAACTTAAGCACAGTCGCCTGTTTAAATGCCTTACGTAAAATCGCGTAATACTGGCGAACGCTGCCCAATGCGTATCGAACCTGCAGGGGCCAAATCAATAACTCATCAACCTTATGATGATTAAGCTCACTCAGCATCACATCACCCAGCACAGGGATTAAGTGCTTGGTGATGGCGCACTTGATATTGCGTTTGCGCTTCAACGATAAACTGGTATCGGTTTGTGACCGGCTTAAATACCAATTCAATAACCCGCCGCAACTTAGCCAGGTGTTAAATTTCACACTCTGATCTTGCCTATGCTGCATGCTGAGCGACGGTAAATCATCCAGCATGGCCTTAGCGCTCACTAGCGGCCAGTCGGCAACCTTAGCCCAATTGGCCTTGCCGTCTTTATAAGTGATTAAATGCCAGCTACCACGACTGCGTGAACTCGCCAAACGTAGTCGCAGCGGAAACCTTGGGTCCCTGATTTCGGTAATAGACTGATCGGCAACCGCCCGCTTAATGGCGGCATCACTTAACGCAATACAGGTCACGGCCATTAGTCACACCTCAGGTTAGTGCGGCAATCCGCGTAAAAGTACTCGATTGCAATCGCCTCTTTATCTGCAGGTGATAACCCCACCTTAAACAAGTCAGCAGTCAGTTTTTCAATCAACTCAAACTCAGTTAGGATCAAGGATTGCTGCAGCTTAATCAGCTCATTATTGGCCGTTATATTCACGCCAACACCGCCGCATTGATCACAACAATGCAGCTCAAACATCGGCCTAACTTTGCCAACGCCGCGGCAGGTTCTGCACTTGGGCAGCGCATTGATCTGGCGTTTAATCGCCTCTTTGGCAAGCACCATAGCTTTGTATTCAGGCGTTGATAACACACTGTCTTTACAGAGCAAATCAAAGCGTTCATTCAATACTGACTGCTTGGCGAGTACCGCCATCAAGCGTTTGTTCTGGCGCTCTAGTGGCTCGATGCGGTGGCTGTCAGCATTACCAATCGCGGCATTGGCATCTAATTCATCACGGATCACCCGCACTGCAGCCTGAACGCCACAGGCCAAATCAACTGATCCCATAGACTCGAGTTGATCGGCTTCTTTAACTAGGCGCTTAACTAAGTCGTTAACTGTCTCAATCATTTAGATAGTGCCTCTGCTAGCGCTTTGTTATGCTCATTAACCGCTTTCGCACACTCTTCAGCGCTATCAAATTGATACACAAACTCGCGTCCTTGGCCTTCATCATGGGCATAAAAGTGAGCAAAGGCGGTGCGGCGTTCTATCCTTGTGACTTTCTCAAGTTCTTGCTTACTCCAGCGGCGAGTGTGCCTTGTGGAAAGAACGCGACCTTGCTGCCAAGGGACGTCATTAAATGTAAGTCTGTTATCTGGCGCACTCATTAGTTCACCTGCTCATTTTCAGCAGCGACTAAGCGCAATACCCGCTTTGCATGGCGTTCGGCATCGGCTTGATGATGGTGCAGTGTGTCGACGCCAGTCATGTACTTGTCGTAAAAATGCTGGCTAAATTGTTCTGCAGTGATCTTGGTACCGCTTAAATCACAAAACGATTTAGTCAGCTGCTCAACCGTGTTCAACATCTTTCCGGTACCGCAGCAATGCACGCACTCACCATTACGGTGATAATTCAGCTTAGTGCCATGGCACTTAGTGCAAACGCGGGATCCACAAACCTCATTCACGGCCAGCTTTGCCAACGCAGTCGCCGCAACAGGCCTAAAGTCGGTTTCATACTGTTTGGCTAAGGCGTTGATCAGCAAATTCTCGGCATCAATATCGCCGCAAATACTGGCCTCTAATACTTTAACGCCGACTAAATACTTACCCTGCACCTGCGCGACAACACCCATAGCATCCTCCTTACTAAAAACCCCTTTGCCACCAACTGCAGCGCCAATCGCAACACCGCGAGGCGACAACAACTCAAATAAGCGCTCTATCGATATCATCTGTCAGTCCCTTGAGGTGATGGCGCAGTCGGTGCCGCACTCTTGTGAATAATGGCCAGCGCCATGCGAAATACACGGCTCTCTTTCGATTCCAGCGGATCAATGCGCGATACCGAGCTTTCAGGCTTGCGAGTCACATCTTCTCTAACCAGTTTTCTTAAATACAAAGCATCACTGAGCGTAGAATTACTGACACCTGCCTCTTTACACGCCTTTAAAATGGAATAGCCGCCAACATATAAATCAATCGCCTTTTCAAGATTTGAAGCACATAAAACCGATCTATCACGGAAAACCCCGCGCTTTTTTAGCGCTCTAGTGAGTGCGCCTTTGCTAACGTCAGCACGCTGGGCAGAATCAATGACCGATAACTGTTGAGTGACATAGAATGCGATCGCTTTATCAATGCGCTCATCAAACGATAATTTATGAGTTGTCATTATTCCCCCAGCCCAAACATGGCGATCAGTGCAGCATCGCGAGTGTCAGCATTGCTGCGCCCCGTCCAACCGGTGATCTTGTTAAAATAAACACTGCTATCCTTGGCTTTTTTAATCGGACCACGCAGCGGCTTTACCAAAGTGACTTTGATGCCCTTATCCTCAAGCACTTCTTTAATCAGTCTGGCCGTGGCTTTCACCTTGCCCAAATCTTCGGCGATACTCATGTTCACCTTGGCGTTAGAACCGCTTTGGCTAGGTGCATGGCCAACGTAGGCAAGCAATGGATTTTGCCCTTTAGCCGACTGCCTTAACCGCTTAGGGAATACCGGCTTTTTGTTATCCACATCTTCAAGTAACACAGCGCAAGGCGAGCTCGAAGCACTGCTAACCACAAACTCAATCAACTCACTAAAACCCATACTCTTAAGCGTCACTATTTCGTTGTTAACTACAGTCGCCACACCGCTTTTAGTCAGGTCAGGATCAATACCAATTCGAATCACGCTATACCCCTCTAAAATGTTTCGACTGCTGCACTAAAAACCGATTCGCCTGAAAGCGACCATCGCGCCCACCAATGGCAAATAAGCGTTCGTACTCAATCGACACTGAATGCTTAAACTGCTGAGGAATAACAGACATGTGCTTTTGAATCCGCTCGGCGTCTGAATCACCACTTCGGCAGTGATAAAACAGCGGGTATTCACGCGCACACCGAAATCCTTGTGCGAGTAGATCAGCTGCAGAGTACTGAGTCGGCACAAACAACACCGCATCGTTAACGGCATCTTTAACCGTGATAGCAGCCGCAGTTGGCGATACAATCGCGCTATAAAAATCAGGCGCATCTGCAGGTAACGGTTTAATTGCCAGAGCCATTGGCAGTCCTTAGCCCAAACTTTTGGCGCAGATCAGCGATAATCGAACATGCCTTTTGATTTTCAACTGGCTTGTTTACAGGGGCAGCAAGCGCCTTAGGAATGCACGCATTAAAGCTTTCACCCTTCACCGCGCGGCGGCACATAACCTCATAGTTGCGTTTAAACAAGGGCCATGTTTGCTGCTCAGTACGGTTTTGCAGCTCATACCAACCCGTTTCACGGCCAGCGGCAAATACAGCGCCATGGCTCCAATTGTGCTCACTCGGCCATCGACCATGTGAACAACACTCCCGGTAAGCTTGTTCTGCACTAGGCAAGCCCAACTGTTCAGGCGTAGGCGTACACATAGCCACGAACTCCGCAGGGTTAACGCTCCATGGCGCGGTCGCTGCGCGTTGTTTAAATGCCTCAATACCGATCATCACCTCACTAACACTCAAACCTGCCTCGCCAATTTTGCTAACAAACTCCGCCACTACACTGCCAAGCTCAGCACCAAACCGATTGCTAAAATCACGACTGTACAGGTTCATAGTCGGCATCAATTGTGTGGCCACCACCGTGGTGATCTGTTGACTGCTCGAGTTGCTCTGCCATTTCCCGCAGTTCGCGGAATACTCTGGCTGTGGGGTTCTCATAGCGTTGATTGTGTGCGGCAGAATCGTTTGCAGAGGGTTCATGTGATGTTCTCGCTAGCAGTTTGGCGTTAAGTTTGTCCCATTGTTTACGTAGGGTTTTGGGGCATAACACATTGCTTGCCCAAAATGAGTCGGTATTGGCAAACTTAAACAGCTTGCAGATTTCATGGTGAGTGCGTTGGTCTTGCACGCGCATTAAGCGCACTTGGTTTGCCCAGTCAGGCCAGTTAGGCTGCTTTGCAGTGGGGTTAACAATCAGGACTTTGTTGAAGATGTACTCAGCACAGGTTAAATCGTCCTGAGTGCCCCAAAGCTTTCCGTTTGGAGTTTGAACAGCGGCATCGGGTTTTACCTGTGTGTCGGCCATTGCGACAGCAATGTTCGACGAAGAGATCTTTTGTATTTCTTTTGTATTAGTGTCTTTCTTTTGTATCTCTCGATTCTGACAACCTACGCTGTCGGTTTCGACAATGGCATTGTCAGAATCGACAATAATATTGTCGGCTTTAATAGTGGATTTTTTACCGTTAATCGAATGCGATTTTTTGTCTTGCCACGCCGAAACAATCGGGTTAACGCCAACTTTACGACCGTCTTTTATGATGATATCGCGCGCAGTAAGCGACTTAATTGCATGACAAATATTGCTTGTTGTAATCCCCGTCATGTCGGCTAATTGCTCTAAGCAAACCCAATCAGTGGCCTTGCCATAGCCGTAGGTTCTACGGATAACAGCAAACACAACACGGCTTTCACGATCACTCAATTTCGTTCGGCACAGGGCATCCACCAGCGTATTGGAGAGTCGTAAATAACCATCATCCAAGTCTGCTTTCACCACCCCACCCCGCGCTTGTTGTTTGTGCTCAGCAACGGGCCGTAACGGCACCACATTGCTGCCACCAGCATCATGATTGACGCTATTAATTGATTCTTGTAACATCGTCTTACCTCGACTTCTTCAAACGTTTCTAGGTATTAAGCCCACAGCCTCCACAGCTCTAGTGGGCTTTCTTATTTCAACTGCACTGCACTACCTGAAAACTGATACCCCGCATCCAGTACCCGCGCTGCAATACCTTCAGCACTCGTAGTCGGTGACAGCCTGATCACATTCGCCAGCAAAGCAATATCTTGATTGCGCTGAATCCGTGCAAATGCTTCATCTTCTTCAGGCGTGTAAGGAATAATCTCGTATGATTTTTCGCGTGACTTATCATTTAACTGATTTGCGTTAAACCGTGGCGTAAAGACTAAGTTTCTACCTGCCATCACACTCTCCCATTAGCCTTTAGGCGCTCATGGTCATGGCGACAGTCGCCATCACAAAAATGTTGTTGATGAGGAATTGGGCTCTTGCAGTAATGACAAAAACCAGTAAACGGCAATGACGGCAGGCGAACGCCCAGCGCGGCCTTAATGTGAATGTCATTCTCAATGGCAGCTACATCTGCAATATCACTCATGCTGTGCGCTCTTTAGTTAGGGTTTCTGACCCTATTAGAGGATCGCTAAGCTTGGTCGTGTGAATCACACCAGCAAGTTGCCTTTCTTCAAAATCAGGCAATTCCCGCACTTGGCTGCTTACCACCGCTTTCAGTGACAACACTTCACGTACTGTGTTAGTCAGTTCGCGGCCGATACGTTCAAACTCGTCAGGGGTAATCACCCCATCAGCGCGGGAGTCACGAATTTCGGCCAGTGCAATACCCATCTGTTCGCTAATCATCAGCAGTTGATCGCTCAACTCTTCGTCACAGTTAACCGCCTCAGGCAATTTAACGAACACGCCACCACGGCTATGGCACCACGCCGACACAATACGGTCGTCATCGGCCAACTCAGTAAGATGAATCGCATCACGTAAGTAAAAGTGATTGCTGTCGTTATCAGGGTTGAGCTTGTTGTACATCACACCGGGCTGCTGGAATAAATCCTTCGCTAGCTTATCTACACCGTAATCGTGCCCAAGCGCATGGGCGGCATAGAGTGGATCGGTACATGAGAGACTTTGGCGCTTTAATGTGAGTTTACTCATAGGGTTAGTTATCCTGTATACCGTTCACATGATTTGCAGCAGATTGACCACATTCCAACGGATCTGGGAAAACATCAGTAAATGAACATGAGGAGCCTAAACGATTGAGAGCATTTACTACTTTCCAAGCCATGTCATAGCTAGGTTTTCTATTTCCATTGGCATAGTGGTTAACAGAACCTTGTGAGATTCCAACCTCGCTAGCCAAATCATCCTGAGACCGATTAATGGCCTTCAGTATTTTTTTGATGTTTGTCATATAGACTCCGTTTTTTGCCTAACCCAGATATTACACAATGGAATACGAAACAGCAAACACTTATTACATTATGGATATTCTGCAATCAATTACAATAGGTAATAATTGCACTATGAAAATTAGTTGGATTGATCTGGTTAAAACCAGAATGAAAGAAGCTGGGGTAACTCAGTCAATGCTTGCTGAAAAGATGGGTATGTCTCAGGGCGCCATCGCTCACTGGTTAGGTGGGAACAGAAAACCAAGTATTGAAGATATTGCGTCCATGATGAGTATCGTGGGGATTAGTCACATGACTTTGGGGGCAGATGGATTGATTGATTACCCTGATTCTGTGCTGGGGAATGCTAAGGAAGTTCCAGCGAAAATATCATATGTAAAGTCATTCCCAGTTATCAGCTATGTGCAAGCTGGTGCTTGGACTGAAGCTGTTGAATCCTGTCCAGCTTCAGATGAGTGGTATGAAACAACAGAGCGCACCAGCGAAAAATGTTTTTGGTTGCGTATTTCTGGCGATTCAATGACATCACCGTCTGGCGTTAGCTTTCCTGAGGGAACTCTAATACTCGTTGATACTGAGCGAGATCATCAAAATGGCTCTTTTGTAGTCGCAAAGCTAACTGACGTTAATGAGTCCACATTTAAAAAACTAGTGATTGATGCTGGGCAAAAGTTCCTTAAACCTCTAAACAACTCATATCCTACGCTTCCAATTAATGGGAATTGCAAAATTATTGGTGTAGTAGTTGATGCTAAAATTAAAATTTTCTAACTAATTAGAATTTTGAATGATAAAGGATTATTACCATGAGAATGATCTCTATTTCACTAGCGCTCTTTATGCTCGGCGGTTGCGCTACCTCAGCAGTAAATATAGACATAGCTAAAGAAGTACCTGAAGAGCGATTATTCGTTAAAAACACCGACGGCAATGCCACAATAACCATCATTAGAGATAGTGGTTTATTGGGTAGCGCTTGCAATATTAACGTATTTATAAATGAAGATCTGGCAGCAACACTGGGCACTTCTGAAAAGGCTGTATTCAAAGTAAAAGCTGGTGACTTATATCTTGGCGCTCAGTTTTCAGGCAATGGATTATGCGTAAATAGTAGCATTCGCAATTTAGAAACCTCAATAAAGCAAGGGCAACATAAAACCTATCGCGTTTACTCTGATCCATCAGGGAATATGCAAATTTTAGCTGGCAGTATAATTAAAAGTTAAATTATAAAATAAAAGGAATTTACCATGTTTATTATAAGATTGCTGGCACTAATTTTGTTGACAGCATTAAGTTTTGGCATGGGGCAAACGCCAGCTAACCAGCTTAATGAAGTTGGCACTTTTGTTGCTGCATCATTCTTCCTGCTTGCCCCAGCGCTTTATTTTTACCCCATGTACGAAGCTTATTTTAATAAGCAACCTAACTTTTATTCAATCTTCGCCCTCAACCTCTTTTTAGGTTGGACGCTAGTTGGTTGGGTTGTTGCACTGGTCTGGGCGCTAAAAAGCCAAGAACCTGTCAAAGCAGCTGTTGTTTCAACGCCAGATGTCAAACCTGTAACACCGCAACCTGCCCCAGTTAGTCCGCCGTCACCCGCAAAACAAATGAAACAATGCCCTTATTGCGCTGAAGACATATTAATGGCCGCAAAAAAATGTAAACACTGCGGAAGTGAAGTTTAAAAATTAAAAGGAAAAGGCAATAACATGGATGATTTAACCGCAGATTTTTTAGCAAAACACCCTTATATCCCCACTCAATTTATTGCGTTAGATGCAGAAACGACCGGGCTCAGCGCTGACGTTGATAAAATTATCGAAATCGCCGCAATCAAATTTGATCTGCTGTCGAACGATCATCCAGTATTTGAAGCGTTGATTAATCCTAATGTAAAAGTCTCGCGCAAGATCACAAGTATTACTGGTATCACCAATGCGATGTTAGCTGATCAAGAGACCTTCACCGACATAGCGCAAGACCTAAAGCAATTTATAGGTGATCTTCCAATAGTGGCCTACAACGCCAAGTTTGATAAAGGTTTTTTAGATACTGAGTTCGCTAATGTTGGCATCATACTGAATAACCATTACCACTGTGCATTGAATCTGGCAAAGGCCGCATTCAATTTACCTAATTATAAATTAGCCACAGTGGCTGAGCACTGTAGTATCCCGCTTAATGAAGCACATCGCGCTAAAGCCGATGCAGTTGCCGCTGGTAGGGTATTTATGTGCGCAGCTGTGACATTAGGCCATATCAATGAGATTATCCCTAAAAAGCCCTTTACTAAATCATCAGGTGCAGACCACAAAGCATACTCACCCAATGAGTTTGGTGAGCTATACGGTCAGACAATCGTCTTTACGGGCGAACTGTCTATGACTCGCGCCGAAGCCTTTGAAGCCGCCGCTGAACTTGGACTTGAAATTAAATCAGGTGTATCTAAAAAGACCGATTATCTTGTCGTTGGTGAACAGGATGCAAACCTAGTAGGCCCAACGGGTATATCAAGCAAACAGATAAAAGCAGAAGCACTTATCGATGAAGGCTTTGACATTAAAATTTTAGATGAAGATGAATTTATGGCGCTGAAGACATATTAATGGCCGCAAAAAAATGTAAACACTGCGGAAGTGAAGTTTAAACCACTTTACTGAGGCTAACGCTAAATGAAGGAACTAACATGATCCGTCTTGAAATCACCGAAGCGCAATTTGAAGCACAATCAAAAAAGAAACTTGCCGATGTGGTCGCATTATACGATGCGGTAAATCGCTTAAAAGCTGAATATCCAGACAAGGCCAGCTTTCTAGATAAGTTTTTGTCTAATGAGCCTGTCGAGATGATTTATCACGGTGGCTCAACACCGGGCAAGTCTCGCCAAATTAAACCTCAAAAAATTAACGCCGATGGATCATTCAGTGCTTATTGCACCCAGTCTAACGCCTCAAAATCATTCAAATTAGAAAAAGTAGAAATCGTCTAGAATACAATATTAACCGACTGTATTTGATATAAATATTACTATCAAGCAGGTGAGAGTCGAGGCGCTACGCGAGTCTGGCGTCGAAATTAAAATTTTAGATGAAGATGAATTTATGGCGCTGATTGAGGCATAGGCAAGCGTTATCAGACTGAATAACATGGACATATAATTAGGTGGATAGCATGGATATCGATAAAGATAATGTTAAAAAATACATTGTGATAGTACGTTTAGGAAGTGCCGTAATAAAAGGCAGTACTAAAACTAATGCAGTCAGAGTGTCAGAGGCTTTCAGAAAAGTTAACGAACAACTACTGGCAATATCAGGTGCAAAACCACATATTTTGTTTACTGATACTGACGGCATTACCGCAGGGCTTTTAATAAAAAGTTATCTGCCAGCAGGCATTATTAGAGCAAAGCTGAGCGGCGATGATCAACACCGCCAACCCAGTATATTACTCAATGACGATGCCGTAGTCGTTATTGAGATTGGTGATGATCATGCTAACTTTGGTCGTGGTCTAAACTATTCGGCGCTTCAGCTTTTAAGTTAAAGAAGTCTAGCAACTTTTCTTCGTGCTGATAAAAAACACTCAGCGCTTGAGTTAAAGTGAGTTCGCCACGTTTAATAGCGCTAAACTGTTCGGCGGGAATTAGAGTGCTGACAATGTCAGTTAAAGTCGTTTCGCCACGCCCGATGGCATCAAACTGTTCTATAGTGATATGCCCATAGATAAAGGCCATAAGCGGTTCATTAAACTTAACCCTTGCCTCCAAACCTATTCCGCTCCAATAGTCTGACTTTGAAATAACACGTATCAGCAATCTATCTATTTTATTTTGTGCTTTCTTCAGTACGCGAGTTAAATAGGCGCTCAGTTTTTTAAACATAATAACCTCAATCAGGTGACGTTAAACGGTTTTAAACCCGCCTAAGCGGGTTATCAAAACAAAGATATTGTTATGGCTCTTGTGTGCCATTACCGCCATTGCCGCCGCCACTTTGTATTGGCCGCTTTGTCGTTGCAATATCTTCAGCATAAATACCAGCACTGATGATGGCGCCACCAATACGGCGCTTACCGTAACCAATACCGACGGGATTCCCTGCGGCCGTAGTATTAACTGCGCCGCCAAAGGCATAGCTTGGGGCGTTCTCCGCTGCCTCTCTTCCCTTAAGCCCTTTTGCTTGTGGTGAAAGCATTTGCACTACCCCACCGGCAACCATTGCCACACCAACCTGAATTACCGAACCGCTATAGTCGCCGAATATTGTTGTAAAAACGCCAACGACAATAAGAACGGCGCCAATAATAGTTTGCATTACTCCTGCTCGTTTACTACCACCGATAACAGGCACAATCCGTATTTCCCGCGACCCCGCCAAACTAAACTCATCTTCGCCTGTATTTTTGCCATTACGAAAAATCGCATAGCGTAACCCAAGCTTGGCCTGTTCTTTAATGAACTGCTCAAAACCATTCAGCGTGTTTTTAATGGCGCTAAATGCCTCTGTCGTCGTACCCGTATCTAAAAAGCGCTTATGCTCACGGCCAAACTTTTTGGCTAGCGAGCCCGAAAACTTAATAATAGTACATTGATTATTATCCACGATTACCCCCCTCTCTTCAGCTCGATAAGCACTGTTCGCCTTGTTGAACCCATCTAAAATCCATCCTTTTTATTACCCATCCATTACTTCCCATCTAAATATCAACACTAACTTCTTAAGCAATAATATACCAAAACAAAATATTATTCCATTTTGTAATTGACACGATAATTCCATTATGTAATATTTATCACATCGGCGATATGCCACGCTCTTTAACAATCTGGCCCATGAACAACTAAACCCGCCTAGAGCGGACTAGGTTACTCCGAGGATCACGCGGCGGAGGATAGTAATCCGCGTAAACAGACCTATACACCGCTATTGGCGACCGGACTGTTTGAGTGGGAAGAGCCCATAAGAACAGGTACTAAATGGTTTCACTGCGAGCATGACCCAAATATGTGTATAGCCCCGCCAACCATCGGCGGTGTGGTAGATGGACAATCGCCTTGGCAACAGGGCGCATTGGGAAGGTGGCTGATTTATCCATGTGTGACTTAAGGCAGCGTGCGGATTAGCCAGAGTAGTCGTGAGGCAAAGCCAATATAGACAAAGCGAAACGTGAACGGTCGAACGCCGAGACACAGTCACCTTCACCAATGCGATTAACGCCAGCCTGCGGCACCAGCAGGCAATCAACCAGAGGGCAAGCCGATGAAGTAACTCAATAGTTCAACCATGAGCTCAGGTTATGACTGCGCCCCGAGTATCCATGTCGATAGCCAGCTTTGGATCTGGTTAGGGTTAATAAATAAAGGTCCCACTGGTAAAGCAGCGCGAACGCCTGAAAGTTCGGCACCAGTTATTAGCGGCATAGCGCGGCAGAGGACGGGTTCAGGCCGCCGGATGACGTAACCGGCAATCAATAAAACCAAACCATCCGGAATTACCGGATAGTTCAAAGATGTTCAACTGCAGGACGCGAAACCATGAAGACTCAGCAACCCGACTTTCTCGACTTAGTGCTAATGCTACTCGCCAAGTTGATCCCGTTCGACCTGTTATAACGCAAAACCTTCCGTTTAATTTCTAGCCTTTAAAGCCAGCCAAACCTAACCACGATTCAGCGAGGTGACCTATGCAACACCCAATCGCAGCGCAATCATGCGCCATTGCGCAAGATAAACGTGCCACAACCGAAGCTCAGTTGCTAATGCACCTTGGCATAGCCTGTCGCCTCGCCCAATTAACCAACCTAATGCACTGCCCGACCGTCATTCAACGCAAAAATGCATTAGAGCAATATCTGCAAAACAACATTTGCACCTATGCATTTCGCGAGCGCTTCCACGTCACCAAGTTGGATGAAAGCCCGTTAAAAACGACACCACTAAACGAAGTGGCCAACATTCAAATAACTCGCAGCGGCCGCGTAAAACTTACCCGAGTAGCCCTGCCAATCGCGACCGAAATCACCATCAGCGACCGAACCTGCAGCTGGATTAATCGCTGCTTTCAACATCAAGTGATAAACAGCCTAAAGCAGGTTCCCCATGTTTGATGCACAAGATCATGCCACCAGCGACAAATTAGTGGGAATGCTCGCGAACGAGCTTAAGCAAGAGGCGCAAGGCCGCAAGCGTGAAAATGCCATGTCAGCACACTGCGAGCGGTCGATAGCCGAGTTAAACCAGCTGATCATCGACTATCCCGAATCTAAACACACTTGGGTGCGACTGATTGAAAGCTGGCAAGAGATAAAGCAAAAACACGGCCAGCGCAGCGCGCAAGACCTGCTCAACGCTGAATATGCACGACTTGCCAGCACACTAAGCTAAGCACCCAATGTGAACGTGTAAGTCATCGTTACAAGTTCAACTCAAACCAACCCTCTTCCATCTATCAGCCTAGTGAGCAATCACCAGTTTGGAGTTCACCATGTTCTTCGTATACGGCGTGTCCATGACCATAGCTAAAAAAGAAGCGGCTAAAAAGTGCAGCCTATACGAAGGCGTACAGCCGAAACGTCGCGAACTCAGCCCCGCGGAATACCAAGCCAAGCTAGATGAAATGGCGTTGGCCAAGTTTGAACAAATGAAGCCACAAAAGCTATCTCACTCGCTCTCAACGCCTTCGCTCTGTGCGCAATACATTGAGCTAGCAAAAAAACAGGACCAATGCCGCGACCTTCACGTTCGTTACCGCAAACCCACGGGCAAGGTTAACCCCAAAACCAAAAAAGAGATTGTCAGTTGGGTGGTATACAACGGCGAAATCGCCGCATAACGCAACCCTAAGTGCAGTAAAAACAGAGCAGAGAGAATCGATATGAGTTACTACAAAATTACCAATGAAACCGCAGTGCAAGCATTCAAAGCCTTTGATGCAGCTAAAGCAAACTTGATTGAGCAAGCGACTAAATTAGCCGACCACTTTGGTGGCAAACCTATTTTTAGCAATCGCGTTGAAAGTATTTCGTGTGCTGGCATTAACTTTCACAACTTCAACCAGCTTGAAAACAATCATTTATGGTTCAAGCCTAAAGCAGCTAATTGCTTTGCTTCATCACCCAAATACGGCAAGCCGAAAGCAGCAGATCGTGAAGCGTTAGAAGCTATCAGAGCTAAATACAATGCCATGATGCCTGAAGAAGTTTCACGCATACCTTTACTAGAAGCGATTGGTACAAATTGGGGTGACTGCTTATTCGCCCCGCTTTCGCTGTTCCTACACGATGATGTTATTTACCTCGATACCCGCCTAAGTCTTATCGATGCGACAGAGATATTTGGCAGCGAATATGAAGCCGTAAAAAGTGCTTATCAAGCCGCAAAAGTTGAGGTGAAAGCATGAGCACTAAACCTCTTAAAGCCTACGAAGTAAACGAGCCTGAAGAAGGTTGTAGTTGCATCGTCTTTGAAACTAACAGTGCCGCAGCTCGACGCAACGGAGCTGGTGAATTAGGTATTGATTGGGAAGATGTTTCGTACTGTCGTCGCATACCATGGGCTGATCAGTACTCAGATGCTAAAGGCGGTGTTCCTCCACTTGTTTGTATAGCTAACGGTTGGTGGTTTAAGTGCATGCATTGCAATTGCACTATTAACAGTGATCTTGAGGGTGAAGATACTGAGGGTAACTACATCAAGTTAGATCCAGTAGAAGATGGTGAGGCGCTTTACTGTTCTAAAACCTGTAAGGAAAAACAAGATAACGAGAAAGCTAATAGGAATTTAGCTTTTGAGGCGTTTAAGAAGTCAGTTCAAGAGCAAAGACCAGATCTTACTTTTGTCGATTTTCAAGGTGCTTGGCCGTGGATAACGATGACAGCAAGATTCACTTTCCCTGATTCAAAGTACGTATGTAGCGCAAGAGATCAAGACGGGAGCGGCAACATCGAGTGGTTTATTGCCAATGGTGATAAGGCAGCTTGGGACGCATACGAAATCAAGCGCAAGGAGGCAGCATGAGCCCATTATTCTATCTGCGCGATTCGCGCTCTAACGTTGGCAGCACTTGCCTTTTTTGGGCTCAAGATGGTTGCGGATATACCAGCAACTTAAACAAGGCCCATGTTTACACGCTTGAAGAAGCACAGCGCAAATTCAACAGCCGTCACACTGACGTTCCACTTTGCAGAGAGCTTGTGGATGAGTTAGCAATCGTGCGCGTTGATCATCAGTACCTAGGCGATTCTGGCGAAAAGTCAGACTGTAATGAGTACGTTATTCGCGTTGGCAATAGTACTGATGGCAATGATGTTTACTGGCTAACTCTTGATTTTAAAAGCGTTAATTATAAATCATCTGCCGTCTTTAGTTACGAATCAGCACTTTTACGATCATGGGAGCTTGTCGAGCAGGGCTTTGAATCGACTATCTACGCCAAGCCGGATATCGACGCCATCGCGCGCCGTACTTTCCAAGCCGCCAACATCAACGAACGCCGCATGATCACCGCTGCTGGCATTCGCAAACCTAAGCGTCAACGCACCCGCCAAACCACAGGTAAAACTCGCGGTAACTGCCCACATTGTGGCTGTATCACTTGGGGTTTTAATCCTTACGAAAACTATAGCTGCGCTGAGCAATACAGTGAACGCAACGGGCTTAGCTTTGTTGTATCGGATACCTGCGAAGAATTGAAAGCGAGCAAGGCAAGGAAAAAGCAAGCCAAGATTAAAGGAGAAAGGACATGCTAACCCTATCCCCTCCCGATTTTGAAGAAATCGAGGTAGTGAAAGGCTACCAAATTACCTGCACCAGCTGCACTAAAACGCACTTCATTCCACGCAAGAGCCTAAACGTACTGGCAGATATCACCGAAGGCCTAAGCCACTCAGGTTGGCAAAAGGCCATCAACGACAATGAATACTTTGTCTGCGTGTGCCCAAAATGCGTGAATGAACTTAAAGAAAACGAACTAGAACAGGGAGAAGCATGATGGATATGTGTTACTCAATGCCCGCTGTGGTGGGCGTACAAGGCGGAAAAGTGTTTTACACCGTGATCATGTCAATGCGTGTACTAGTTCGTATGTTACGCATTGACGATGCCGGCAGTGTGCTCGACCGAAGCCAGCGCAAAGTTAACCCTGCCCGTGCTAAATCCATTGGCAATTACATGGTAACGAATCCAACGGGGTATTTTCTGCCAGGCATTATCGGCGTGGTTGAAGTGCCAACAGGCGGCGATGCGCCAAAGTTCGAAGCGTCCGAAATCAGCGGCGTAGTTGGCGTGTTAAAAGTCGGCCTTGATTCGATTATCAAGTTGTTCGACGGCCAGCACCGCGCCACGGGTATCGCCAAGGCACTCGAAAAATCACCGGAGATTGCCCAAGACTCAATCTCTATCACCCTGTACATGAATTTATCGCTGCAAGAGCGCCAGCAAGCGTTTACCGATATAAACCAAAATGCCAGCAAGCCGCCTCAAGGTTTGTCAGATACCTATAACCACAGGGATGAGTTATCAAAGCTCACCATGGATATTGTGAACCAAATCGACTGGATGCAAGGCCGTGTTGATTTTGCGACAAACAAACCTACTGCACAGAGCGAGTGCTATTGGTCCTTTAAACAAATTAAAGACGCCACAGCCATCATGCTCGGCACCAAGAAAAACTTTGAACCCTTTCACGCCACCCTTGCCTATGACTTTTGGAACACCATGGGCGCAGCAATGGAGCTCCAATCAATTGGCAGTAAAGAGCGCGAAACCAGCTTATTTACCACCACGGTAATGCTTAAAGCGCTAGCCAGCGCCGCAAACGTGGCTGAGTCAATCGGCCAAAGACACTGGCGCTACGCTTACCAAAACCTCGTTTGGACCCGCAACAGCCAAGACTTCACTGGCCGCTGCATTTGCCCCAAAACAGGCAAGCTACTCGCGAACGCCGATGCCGTGATGCTGACATCAAACCTCATTCTAAAAACGATGCAACAAAAGCTCGACCCAGTTCGCGCCAGCGTTGAAATAACCTATTTCCCAGAGGTGGCAGCATGAACCAACAACTAACCCCAAAGCAAATTGCAGCAAGGGCTTACTACCAAGCGCATAAGGAAAGTATCAAAGCGCAAAAACGCGCTAAATATGCACCTAAAGCACGAAAGCCAAGAGTGATGAAAGTCGCCAACTCATCTACCACACCGCCATCAATAGTTGCACCTAAAAAACAAGCAGTACGATTTCAGCAGGAAAAGGAACCTGTAATTCAGTCTGTGAGGATATCGGCTGAAGATAAAGTTCGCTTGGATAAACGCCGCCGCATCGAGAATATCAAACTAGCCAAAGAGTTGGGCTTAAGCATTGAGGATTTTTAATGATGAGCCAATTTGACTACATCAAACAGCATTACGCTGTTCCAGCAGAAATAGGTCGCTTAGTGAAAGTGAATGGTCGATCTGGCGTAATCGTAAAAGATTGCGGCCATCACCTTGGCGTTAATTTTGACGACGATAAGCCAGGCGTTATTCGTCATTGCCACCCAACTTGGGAAGTTGAATACGGCGAGATTGGCAACATCCGCAAACAGACAAAATCACAACAGCGTTACCAACGCTATTTAGAGTACGGCGATCGCTTTGAAAACTTCATTGAATTTTGTCACTGGGATGCAAGTAAAAATCGCTCATGGAATGGAGGTGCAGCATGAAACAGCGCCCTATTATCTTCAACACCGAAATGGTGCAAGCCATTGTAGATGGCCGTAAAACGCAAACTCGCAGGCAAATGAATCCACAACCAAAGCCTGACACTGAAACTTCTCAAGGTGGTTATTGGTTTCCTTGTGCAGCATTTCAGTCGATGGTGCATGTAGAGGATTTTCAACATCCATTCTCGCGCGGCATGGCTAGTGACGCTTGCCCAATTTGCTCAGTAGGCGATCAGCTTTATGTGCGAGAAACTTTTGCAGATTGTGGCTCAAGGCTTACGTATAAGGCAGATAAGGATGATGGCGCTCACTGCGTTGTTAAACGCTGGACTCCATCTATCCACATGCCGCGTGCTTGCGCTCGTATTCTGCTTGAAGTCACCGCCGTTCGGGTTGAAAGGCTCAATGATATCAGCGAGCAAGATGCAAAAGCAGAAGGTTTGCAATATAGCTCCGTTTACCAACAATGGGGCGGAGTTGAAAAGCATTCAAGCCATAAGCCTCATTCGCCTCATTGGCGTTGGTATAAAAACCCACAACATGCTTTTAAGTCCCTATGGAACTCAATCTATGAAAATTGGGATGCCAACCCGTGGGTGTGGGTTATCGAGTTCAAGGTGATCAGCACCACAGGTGGTGCAGCATGACTAAAGCCGCCCCACGCGAAATGCTCTACTTACTCGCTGGCAGTGAGTCAGAGCGCAAACTCGACTTACTGCTATCGCTAACGCGCATTACATCCGAGCCAACTATTGCAGCCCTAAAGCTGCATTACACCACAGGCTTGGAACCAGAACGCTGCGCCGCTCGCCACTTTATCGAGCTATCAAACCTGATGCGCGCTCAAACCACGCTTAACAACACCATGGGCGTGGTTGAGGCAATCAAAGAAATCGACTGGGAAAAGCATCTTGCCAAGTTAGCCTCGGCAAATGTGCGGATCGTTGAACTCGAGCAGTTGGTCAGCATGGCAGCAAGCTATATGAATGGTAATGAATTACTTGAACAGCACCTTATGGCTGCAATCAGTGATTCAAAGGAGCATGCGGCATGAGCAAAAAATATCAAGTGATTTACGCGGATCCGCCATGGGCATTTAGCAACCAGAACACAGGCGGCTCGATGAAATCCAGCGCCCAAGCCAAGTACACCGTCACTAGCACAGAGGACTTAAAGCGCCTCGATGTGGGCAGCATTGCCGACGACAACTGTGTACTGGTGATGTGGTACGTGGGAGCCATGCCGCAGGATGCCATTGATCTGGTTAAAAGCTGGGGATTCACCCTTAAAAACATGAATGGCTTTGTGTGGAACAAGCTAACAGTGAACAACAATCCATTCTTTGGTATGGGTTTTTGGTCCCGCGCAGGCAGTGAATCGGCAATCATCGCAGTAAAAGGAAAACCAACACCTGCATGCCGCAGCGTTCGCGCAGTGGGCAATTATGATCCAGAAAGCCTTGATGAAGTGCTCGCACACCTTTGCTACGTAGGCGCATATCAAAACATTCGCCACAGCCAAAAGCCAGATGAATTTCGTGATAAATGCGTTGAGCTAATGGGTGATGTTCCTCGCCTTGAAATGTTTGCCAGGACAAAAACTAAAGGCTGGGATGTGTTTGGTAACGAAGTAAAAGGATCAATTGATATCCCGCTTAAGCAAAAAGATATTGCAGGGGAAGCAGCATGAAGCAATCAACCGCAATTCGCGAAGCGCTTAAGAAGTGGTACGCCATGCCACGCGAACAAGCCGGCAGCTGCCAACAGTTTTTAAAACGACTCGCCGAGGAATTGGCAAAGGAAGGTAAGTGATGACAACTAAACGCAGAGTGTTTTTAGACGGCAACGGCTCAAGCCAAATCAATGTTGAAGGTCTTGGCGCTTATGTTCCTGCCACCGTTCTACTCGATGTTAAACAAAAACTGGGTACCGAGATTCAGCAATTGAAAGACCAAGTAAACGCGATGCAGTTGGAACGATCAACGCATATCGATGATATCGGCATCGACAGATTCACTAATGCTATGCGCCTAAAAATGGCCTATGCCAGATCAAAAGGTCGCAGCGGTTGGGATGATCAATCGCGGTGCTCAGGCGAGCAATTATCCGCGGCATTGGTTGAACATTTAAGCAAAGGTAACGATGGCACATTTGAAGATGTTGCCAACTTCGCCATGATGCTGCACCAGCGTAAGGAGTCACCAAGGCTGTTGATTGATGCTGTTAGCTCAATCAAGGCAAATGTCGTGACGGAATTAGTGGAAGTGCTTAATGAAGCGTCCGAATACGCACTCAACAATGATTACCTACAAGAAGCTCAAGTCATGAGTGATGCGGCAGAGCTTATATCCAATCACGCTTTGCAAGTTATGAGTATTAATAAGGAAGGTGCAGCATGAAGCCACTTTCATTATCAGAACGATTAAACCAGTTCGCTACAGATCAAGATGATTTATCTCGTCGGGGTGAAAAGAACCTTGCAGCAGAAGCAGCTCAAACAATTGATTCGCTCACCGCAGAACGCGACCAGCTAGCGGCACAGGCAGAAGAACTTAAAGCTATGCACGTCGATGCACTCGGTGATGGCTGGTATGACGGCTATTTAGCTTGCAAAAATGATGTAAGCAACGAGCACTTTGATATTGATACAGTCAATGACAGTGATGTTCTTGAATGGTCTGAGCACTATGAGTCAGAACACCTCTATTCAAAATCAATTGCTGATATCCGCGCCAAGGCAGTAATGAACTTTGCAGAAGTACCACGCATGGCTTATCTGAGTGGTGGCGTCACTGCTGAACTAACAGTTTATGACGTTTATCAGTCGGCACGTAACTACGTAAAAGATAATTATGGCTATAACACACAGCCATGGGATGACGATGACGCAACGGCAGTGAGAACTGAATTGCAGCCAATATCCACCGCGCCTAAATCAGACATGATTATGCTTGATGCCGGATTCGGATTTTTAACAGCAGGACACTGGAACGAAACAGAACAATGCTGGGTTTACGCGGCAATTAACTGCAATGACGGCGAAGGTCACGATATGTACTTTGAAAATGAGTACGAAAAAAATCCAGTTGGGTGGCTTCCCATTCCTAGAATAGATAAGGGTGGTGAGTAATGGGCAACCTAAGTAAATCGTGTCATCAATGCAAGCACCTTGAATGGGTTGAAGGTGAAACTGATAGCAATACAGGGTGGTCATGCGACAAAAGGCAATCGGCAATTTTTAACAGTTCTGCTGATTGGCCTTTAATAGAATCGAGCTTTTTATCAAAGCTTAGCGATGAAAAGTACAGGAATAGATATAAAAGATGTTTTGAACAAGGTGGTAAGTGATGGCAACAATAAAATTAACAGCCAGCGAGCAACAGCAAATATCAGAAATACTCAGTCGCAGGGCAAATGAAGTTGCTGGTTTTAGCGATGACTATAGAAGAAAGGATGAACACTACGGAAGTGTTGAGCTTGCTCTTACACGTGAAGTCCTGCGTCTTAGGAATCTTGCTAACCGTGTAAACCCACCAAAACCTAAAGATGATGAGGAGTGCTAATGAAAACTACAATAACCGCAGTGCTTACCTGCTTGGTTGTATCACTGTTAATGACACTGATTATTGTCGTGGTATTTAGCAAACCAACACCTTTGTTAGTTTTCTTTTTTATTTGGGGAATAGGTTTTATGTCATCTTGGTTTTCGGTATTTGCAATCACCAAAACCTGCAAGGTATTAGTTCTCGACGATAAAACCCGAGTGATTGTTGTCGATGGACGTAGCAATAAGGCAGGTGAAGCATGAAGATGAATGACAGACTTAACCTAGCTATCGCAGAGAACGCCGAGCTTAAAGCCAGAATTACCGAGCTTGAGCAACAAGTGGCAACCCTTAGCAAGCGTCCTGAGTTTGATCTATCAACTGTTCAAGGCCGTGAGCAAGCAGTGATTGCTCAATTAGATAGGATGGGGATGAAAACCGACCTAATGGCATTAGACGAATGCATATTAAATAAGGCAGGTGCATGATGATTAAAGGTTACTGGTGTACAAAAGACATCACCGAGCGGTTTAGATGCACTAGCCGCACCATTTACCGCTGGATGCAAAAACCACAGCATCCATTTCCAAAACCACGGATGCTAGCAGCAGGCAGTCAAAACTTGTGGGCCATCGATGATGTAGAAGCGTGGGAGACTCAAGCAGCAAACCACCAAACAAATAACAGCCAAGCCGCTTAACCCCCCCCTATCGTTCTGTATATCGTTACAACTCACTTCCAATAATGTCGCACAATCTATGATGCCAAGCGGTATATGCTGCCGCTTGGGTTTTTAAATATAAATTGTGGTCATACACGCCTTGAATGCCTGGCAACTTATGCCCGAGCATCACCTCTGCAGTCCTTTCATCTGTCAAATCTGAAAAGTTAGTGCGCGCGGTTTTACGTAAATCATGGATAGACCAATGCGTGATGCCGCATTCATGATGCTTATTTATCCAATTATTGATGACGTTCACTATAGATAAATGCGATGTCGACGCTAACGGCTTGGCTTCACTATCAGGCTTTTCGCTGAAAGAATCTGCCGACCCAAATAAAAATTTACCTGAGCTTAATAGAAAAGCCTCTTTCAGTAGAGGCACAATTTCAGGCACGATAGGCCTGACAATTTGGTTGCCACTATAACCAGTTTTATGGTTTTCAGCCGGAACAGTCCAGACCATTTTATCAAAATCAAAATGTGACTTTTCAGCTAGGCGTAGTTCACCTGTTCGACAAGCGAAGAACAGGTGGAGCTTGATAAAGACTTTGTTTTTAGGTGCAACTCTTGAGCGTCTAAGCGCATCCCAAAGCAAGACGATTTCATCATTACTCAGCGAACGCTTGCCAACACGCTTAACGACATGAAGATCTTCTCTCGCACTAATGTCAGATAAAGTGTTATCGCTGATTAGCCGCATTCTAACACCCCAGCCAAGCATTTTTTTGGCATTGGCCAATATACTTGCGGCCACTGCTGGCGTTCCCTTCGCGATGTCATCAAGCACAGTAAGCCATGTATGTAATTTAGTGTCCTGCACTAACATCATGCCAATTCGAGGTAATAAGTGAATTTCAAAGCTACGTAATACCTGCTTGTGGCACTTTTCATTTCTGATTTTTTTCGCACTATGCCAACGATAAAACAAGTCGCTGATCGTTGGTGCATATTCAATTTCAATCCGATCGTTAATCTTAACTAATTTAGGATCATAACCTTTCTCTAGCTCACCTTTTAAACGTAAGCATTCCGTCCGGGCGGACTTTAATGAAGTCGCAGGGTAAGAGCCGAGATCAAGCCGTGATGCTTTGCCAATATATCGATAGCGCAATTGAAATGTAAGTTTGCCTTTGGGTGACACTCTCACACTTAAGCCATCACGATCGGCCTTCTCATAAGCCTTGTCGATCTCCTTGCCGGAGTTAGCTTTTAGCCATGAATCTGACAGCGCCATAAACCCTCTTTGTGTACAAATTTTTTTAGCCTCAGCGGCTATCGGTGTACATAGTGTAAATTTGCACACAAATTTGTACAAGTTTTGCTTGTCTTATGTCGAGTTTGAATGTCTTAGTTTGTCGCAGTGATTTGACGCATGGCGAGGATTTTAAAGGATTTTATACTAGCGAATGTCGTGATAAGTCTTTGTTTGTCGCGGTATCAGTGATTGATATCTAAAAGAATCGACTCCAAACGATCTTTTATCATTTCAGGGAGTCGACGTTGAGCTTCCGTTACTGCCAAACTAATTGCTTGTAAATAGGCAGTTTCATCCGCGTTTCCATGGCTTTTTACAACTATTCCGCGCAATCCTATCAGACTTGCACCGTTATAGTGGTCGGGGTTCATCTGACTAAGGACCGCCTGGATACGAGGGGCGATAAGTTTAGCCAGAAAACGAACGAATAAACCTTGGGTTAGTCCCCGTTTTAACTGATGTACTAATAACTTGGCAATACCTTCTGAGGTCTTGAGCGTGATGTTACCCACAAACCCATCACAAACAATCACATCCACATTACCGGAATAGATTTCATCCCCTTCGATAAAACCTGTGTAATTGATTTGTTCTGTGTGTTGCAGCAACTGCGCGGCTTGCTGAACTTGGTCATTGCCTTTAATTTCTTCAACGCCCACATTGAGCAAGGCGACTTTTGGCCGAGATTTCTTATCTACCGCTTCGCACAGGACTGAGCCCATCACGGCAAATTGAAATAAGGTTTCCGAGTCACAGGAAATATTCGCGCCCAAATCCAACAAATAAACCGGTTTTTGAGTCACCGCAGGTAAACAACTGACTAATGCAGGTCGATCAACACCAGGCAAGGTCTTCAGCAATACTTTCGCCATTGCCATCAGCGCCCCTGTGTTACCGGCACTCACACACGCTTGTGCGCGGTCGTCACGCACTAACTCAATAGCCAATCGCATGGAACTGTTTTTACGTGTACGCAAGGCATGCACAGGCCTATCGGACATACTAACGACTTCATCGGTATGAATGATTTCTATGCGCGAAAGTAAACTCGCTTCGGCTTGACGTAGATAGACATCAATTTCAGTCTTGTCACCGACTAAAATGATTTTAAGAAAAGAATGTAATTGTAGTGCCCGCAAGGCTGCAGGCACCGTGACGTGGGGGCCATGATCACCACCCATTGCATCTAACGCAAGCGTCAGATTCGTCATTAGGAAACCAACAAATTACTTGTTGATTACCTTTTTACCGCGATAGAAGCCATCTGCAGTCACATTGTGACGCATATGGATTTCACCGCTGGTAGCGTCTACAGACAGCTGAGCAGTGCTCAGTGCGTCATGTGAACGGCGCATTCCGCGCTTTGAACGTGATTTTTTGTTCTGTTGTACAGCCATTGGCCTGTCTCCTCGATTACTTGCTCTTCAGTTTTTCTAACACTGCAAACGGATTTGGACGCTCCTCTTGAGCGGGTTCTATCTCGCCTACAACCATGTCTTTAGATCCTGCACTGCAATCAATTTCTTGATGCATTGGGATTATCGGCATAGCGACTATCAATTCATCTTCGATCAATTGATGTAGACGCACTTCGCCAATTTCATTGCACTCAATTGGGTCATACGCATCCGGGAGCTCATCGATTTCTGCTTTAGTCCGACATGGACCAAAACAAAACTCGACCGTAACCTCAGTGGTAAATAGTGTCATGCAACGTTGACATATCAGAGTGAGCTCCGTCACAGCCTTCCCTTTCAGGTAGACTATCCCCTGTAAATCTACGCCACATTCAAGCGACACTGCCACATCGGAACAGTCGCCGGCACATAACTCAGTTAATCTTTTCAGTTGCACACCAGGAACAACGCCCTGATAAACTAGGCGACTCGAGGCGGCGCGAAATGGATCAATTGAAACCGGTATCTTTACTGTTTGCATAAGGCGCGCATATTATAGTTTGAAAACGCTAGAGTCAAAGAAAAAATACTAACTTAAGTCCCAGTTTGCGACTTAAGCCTTTCCCCTGCCCCAACATTGAAATTGACGGAAGCGAAATAGTACCCAAGCATGGGGCCGCATACAAGCGCAAGCCGCCTAAAATAGTCGCATTCATTGAAAAGAAACCGTAAAAGACGAAACTCTTGCACTCTCCCGCATTGATTGGTCACAATATGAGTCACTCTTTTGCGGATATCTCATTATGCCAACCCCATTAATCTTAGCTTCGACGTCTGTATATCGACAATCTTTACTGCGAAAACTCGGGTTACCCTTCGAATGCTGCAATCCTAATATTGACGAAACGGCGTATCTCGAAGAATCGGCCCATGCTTTAGTGCTGCGATTAGCAAAAGCAAAAGCCGTCGCGGGAGCAGAACAATTCCCCGATGGTCTGATTATTGGATCCGATCAAGTTGCCGTCATTGATGGCAAGATTATCGGTAAACCCCATCATTTTAATAATGCCGTCGCGCAGCTCACTCAAGCCTCAGGCAAGGCCATCACCTTTTATACTGGTCTTGCACTCTATAATGCCAAAACTGGCGCTATGGCCGCCGAGGTTGAACCCTTTACGGTTCATTTTAGGCATCTTAGCCATGCGCAGATTGTGGCTTACATTGAAAAAGAAGAGCCCTATTATTGCGCGGGCAGTTTTAAGAGCGAAGGTTTAGGTATCGCGTTATTTACAGCGCTCGAAGGTCGCGATCCCAATACCTTAGTTGGCTTACCACTGATATTACTGACGGAAATGCTGTTAGCCCAAGGCGTAGACGTACTCGCTTAAACGTTTACCAAGGCTTTGCTCTATTTGCTCAGTTTACGCGCATCAAAAATACCGGGTTACTGAGTCGTTTCATCGACGAGAAGATGAGACGTAAATAAAAGTGATAAGAAAGTCTCATGCGCAGCGGCATGTATTGCCGCTTCAGCATTAAATAGCAGTATTAGAGGTATTGCAGTAATTGCTTTGGTGAATCAATCAAGGCGATAGGTTTTGCCCGCAGCAACTTTTCGGCACTGTGAGCGCCATAGGTCACACCAACGCTATCAATCCCTGCATTGGCCGCCATGGTTAAATCCAGCAGAGAATCACCCACCATTAAGGCTCTGTTCGGTGCAATATTCAATTCTTTCAGCAAGCTTGAGATCATTTCAGGGTGGGGTTTGCTGTGCACTTCATCGGCGCAGCGTGACGCAACAAAGTATCGACCTAAGCCTGTTTGCTCAAAGACGCGATCAAGCCCTGCACGGGCTTTACCAGTTGCGACGGCTAACTTATAGCCTTGGCTATGCAAGTCATCAATTAACGCTGGAGTTTGTACAAACAAGGGAGTTGGCGTGGTGTCTAAATGCAAATATTGTGCTTTAAACTCAGCGCGCATCTGCTGATATTGATCATTTTCGCCTTGGCTGAATGCATTATTAGAATGTAGAGGCTGAGAATATGCAGAAGAAGCGCTGCAATTAAGCCCCTCAGGGAACAGGACTCGCAGCGCTTCTGTCATAGAAAGACCAATAATATCGCGAATGTCACTTTCAGTTGGGATAGGTAACTGCAATGCCTTAGCCATATTTTCAATACAAGTGATAATTTTACCGATGGAGTCCATCAGAGTGCCATCCCAATCGAAAATCACTAAATCGTATTGCTTTATCTTCATCCTTGAAACCTATCCCCGTCGATTACGCACGCTTTAACTTATCAAGTAATTGCGACAAATTTTCATCTAAAGGCGCTGAAACCCGCATCACTTCATCATTTTCTGGATGAATGAACATCAATTCAGCGGCATGTAAAAAGAGTCGAGTTAAGCCTAATGCACGCATGCTGTCGTCAAACCCTTGCTCGCTGTACTTATCATCACAGGCGATTGGATGACCGGCAAATTGACAATGCACCCGAATTTGATGAGTACGTCCAGTGACAGGGCTTGCCTTCACTAAAGTACAACCTTGGTAACGCTGCATAATTTTAAAGCGCGTTTCTGAAGGTTTACCCTCAGCATTAACACGCACAATGCGCTCACCGGATTTGAGGGTGATTTTCAATAAAGGCTGTTTAACGGCTTTATCTTGAGCAGACCATTCACCTTTAACTAAGGCCAAATAGTCTTTCTGCATCTTTTTATACCGAAGCTGATCATGCAGATGTTTAAGCGCGCTACGCTTTTTCGCCACCAACAACACACCCGAAGTATCTTTATCGAGACGATGTACTAGCTCTAAAAACTTTTGTTGAGGACGCAGTGAACGCAATGCTTCAATCACACCGTAATCGACTCCACTACCACCATGCACGGCAATGCCAGCAGGTTTATTCAGCACGATCAAATGATTGTCTTCATGCAAAATACGGTCTTCGAGTTGCGAGACTTTGCTTAAGTTCGCCGATGGTGCGGTACGGTTATCCGGCTCTGCCACTCGGACTGGCGGAATACGTACTATGTCGCCAATCTGCAACTTGTACTCGGGTTTGATGCGTTTCTTATTCACTCGAACCTCGCCCTTGCGGACAATGCGATAGATCATGCTTTTCGGCACGCCCTTCAGCTTGGTCATTAAGTAGTTATCGATACGCTGTTCGAAGTGATCTTCATCAATCGTGATCAACTGAACCTGTTGTGGGGTGGATTCTATATTCATGATGCGCCATCTAATTATAACGGTCGCCATTGTACAACAACTGAGAAGAATTGTGCCTTTCCATTGCTGAATTTTTTGATTATTGCTATATTTCACCAGCGATTAGGGATAAGCCGTGAATAAAGTGTTCACAACGCCCTGATCCCAAGCGGAAAATTTAACGGATAAAAAAAGATTTTCTTGATAGCAAATCATTGATTTGCAAATCGTATACAGAGTAAAAATACCACAAATGCGTTTTTTACGATTAAATCGAGAAAGTCACCTTACTTTAATAAGGTTTACCCTAGATTTTCCTCCCCGATTTCGAAGGATATTTTAACTTGTCGTCAGACAAACCGATTCGACTTGGGCATTACCGGAACGAAACTAAAGAATTTATGGGGTTGGTTGATGTTTTACAACGAATTCCTTGTTTTTGTAATCATTAAAAAATAAGCCATAAATAGGATGCGACACGCAGCGACTGCGTCTAACAGTAATGCGCACCTCTTGCCTAGCCACCAGCCGTGAGGCTCAGTTGACCTACTGCTAGGCCCGTAATGCAGCGAAGCGCGATGTTTGATGACCTCTATTTAAAGAAGAATGACGTCATCATGAAACGTATGTTAATCAATGCAACTCAATCAGAAGAGTTGCGTGTTGCCCTTGTTGATGGGCAACAACTGTATGATCTAGACATTGAAAGCCCAGGTCATGAGCAAAAAAAATCAAACATTTACAAAGGTAAAATTACCCGAGTAGAACCGTCTTTAGAAGCCGCTTTCGTCGACTACGGTGCCGATCGTCACGGCTTTTTGCCACTGAAAGAAATCGCTAGAGAATATTTCCCGAAGGGATATTCGTTCCAAGGTCGCCCAAACATCAAAGAAGTGGTCAGTGAAGGACAGGAAGTTATTGTCCAAATTGACAAAGAAGAACGCGGCAATAAAGGCGCAGCCTTAACGACCTTCATCAGCCTTGCAGGCTCTTACTTAGTATTAATGCCAAATAACCCACGTGCTGGCGGGATTTCTCGTCGTATCGAAGGTGATGAACGCACTGAGCTAAAAGAAGCGATGGCTGACTTAGAAGTGCCTGCGGGCATGGGTCTTATCGTGCGTACTGCGGGTGTAGGCAAAGAATCTGCCGAGTTAAAGTGGGACTTAAAAGTTCTACAACACCACTGGGCGGCGATCACCGAAGCTTCACAAGTTAAAGGCGCACCTTTCTTAATTCACCAAGAAAGCAATGTGATAGTTCGCGCTATTCGTGACTATTTACGCCGTGACGTGGGCGAAATCCTCATCGATCATCCACGTATTTTTGAAGAAGCGAAGCAACATATCGCCTTAGTTCGCCCTGATTTCGTTGAGCGCGTAAAACTGTACGAAGCTGAAGTGCCATTATTCACTCACTTCCAAATCGAATCACAAATTGAATCCGCCTTCCAACGCGAAGTGCGTCTGCCATCTGGCGGTTCGATTGTTATCGACCCAACTGAAGCCTTAACCTCAATCGATATCAACTCTGCCCGTGCCACTAAAGGCGGCGATATTGAAGAAACAGCACTTAACACTAACCTCGAAGCCGCCGATGAAATTGCCCGTCAATTGCGTCTCCGCGACTTAGGTGGCTTAGTGGTTATCGACTTTATCGATATGACGCCAGTGCGTCATCAGCGTGAAGTTGAAAACCGTTTACGTGATGCTGTGCACCATGATCGTGCTCGCGTGCAGTTAGGTCGCATTTCTCGTTTCGGTTTGATGGAAATGTCGCGTCAACGTCTGCGCCCCTCTTTAGAAGAATCTGCAGCGCATATATGCCCTCGCTGTCATGGCCAAGGCACGATTCGCAGTACCGAGTCTTTAGCACTGTCAATTTTACGTTTGATGGAAGAAGAAGCCATCAAAGAAAACACCTCACAAATCGAAGCGATTGTGCCTGTGGATGTTGCAGCTTTCTTGTTAAACGAGAAACGCAAAGCCATTCGCATCACAGAACAGCGTCACGATGTCGAAGTGTATGTGATACCTGACGCACACATGATGACGCCTGATTACCGCGTGATCCGTCACCGTAGTGATGATGAAATCAGTGAATCAAGCTATAAGCGTATAGAGCATCCTGAAGCCAAATTGTATGAGCCACGCAAACTGGAACGTACTGCGGCGCCTATTCCGGCATTAAAAGGTTTTGCTGCGCCACAGAAAGTAGAACAAGCCCCATCACCAACGGTGAAAGTTGAAGCGCCACAACCAGGCTTCTTCAGCAAGCTAGTCAGTGCAATCAGTGCCATGTTTGCGCCAAGTGAAAAAGCTGAACCCGTAAAAGTTGTTGAAACTAAAACAACTGATACCAGTGCGGCTAACGCAAATCGCCGTAACCGTCGTAATGACACTCGCCGCCCACGCAATGCCCAAGATGCCGACAAAGCAAAAGAAGGCACTCGTGAGCCGCGTAGCCGCAATCCAAAAAAGCCGACTGATGCAGTAGTCAGCACACAAGAACGTCCAGTACGCGAAAAAGAAGAAGCGGCTAAACGTCCAGCTAAAGCTGAACCGAAGCCACGCGTACAAGCGCCAAAAGATGTTGTTGCCGACATTGAAGCAGATGATGCCCCTAAGCAAGAAGTCGCCCGTGAGCGTCGTCAGCGCCGTAACATGCGTCGTAAGGTGCGTATCGATAATGGCCATAATACGCCAGATAATGCGATCCCAATTGCACCTGAAGATGCCGCAGAAGTGTTAGCGGAAATTGCAGCCCTTAACGCCGCAGCGGCAAGTACTATCAGTATTAATGCCAAAGCTGAAGTCATTGCACAAACGCCAGTAGAAACTAAAGCACCAAGAACACGTCGCCAGCCTCGTAAAGAAGCTGCACCCGCTCAAGAAGCGCAAGAAAATATTGTGCTAGAAGAGACAACTGTAATTTCTACTGTAGTAGAGACACCTGCGGTTGATGCTGTTAACGTAGCTGAAAACACCTTGGTTGACACAGCAGGTCATACTGTAGCAGCGGATGCTGTATCGCAAGATAGCGAAGTTGATGCAGACAACGAAAATGCTAATGCTGATGATCAATCAAAACGCGAGCAAAGAGATGGTCAACGTCGTAGCCGTCGTAGCCCTCGCCACCTTCGTGCAGCGGGTCAACGTCGTCGTCGCGACGAAGATGACCAAGGTACATCAACGCCAGCGCAATTCGTTCCTAATGACGAATTAGGTGCTGACCAAGAGTACCCAAGCGAAATCGTCAGTGTTCGAGTGGAAACTCCTGTTGTTGCAACTCAAACAACAGCGGTAACTGAACCAGCCGTTAAAACTGCTGACGTCGAAATAGCTGAAACAAGTTCAACTCCAGCTGTTGGAGCTCCTGCTGTTGTTAAAGTAGAACCAAAAGTTGAGCCTCAGCCTCAAGCAAATGACGTTGCAGCAGTTGAAACTCAGCAAGTTGAAACTAAACCTGTTGTGACTAAAACCACTGAAACGAAAGCGGAAGAGCCAAAGGCTGCTGACGTAAAAGTTGACCTTGCGTCAATCGTTGAAACTCAGGTGACCAGCGTTACTACTGAAGCCGTAGTCGTTGCAGTCCCATCAGTTGAAAGCTCAGTGACTAAATCAGTAGCAGTACCCAAAGCTGAAGCAGCTAAAACCGAAACACTTGTCGAGCCAAGTGTTGCACCGAGCGCTGAAGTAAAAGAAGCCGTGAAAGCAACAGCCTCTGCGCCAATGGCCAGACCGGCTGCTATCGCTAAGCCTCAAGCCACAGTACAAACAGCTCCAACAACACCGCAAATCACGGATGCAGTTGTTGTCAGCAAGCCGAAAGCCGCCAGCCGCTTTGGCTCTATGGTGTCTTCGGATATGACCAAGCCTGTCGTTGAAGTGAGAGAACAAGTGGCAGTCCCTAAAGGACGAGAGTATGAGAATACTGCGAACGAAGAGTCTACAGCCAAAATCAAACTCGCTAATGGTGCAGAGTCGGATATGGCGCGTCCATAATCACTTAAGCTAAACCAGAAAAGCCATGCAATTGCATGGCTTTTTTATTTACACTGTAATACTCCACAATATTTAAATTTAGCTCTATCCATTTTTCGGCTTAATCGTAGTCCCTTGAATAACATAACCCATCAAAAAATCCTCGGTATATAGTTCTCAACTTTAAGTATTCTTGCGTTGTCACTAACGTCACATTAGAAGCAATAAACATGCTAACAAAATATCAGGCCAATACCCGCCAGTAGAAAGGGCTCTTAATCCATTTAGTGCTAACTGTAGACCCCTCCTTTATAAGTTAGGAAAACTAGTCGAGGGAGAGCATTATTCCGCTATAAAGTAGCCGATAATTAAGTTGGATTAGCAGCCTAAAGCTTCTGTCGGAAATACTTAAATGTACGAAATGTAAGGCATCTGAATAGCAATATTCATTTTTTGGTCGGCTCCAAACTACATCATAAATAAGCTAGTGTTCTTTAATATCAAACACTAAACGCTTTACCAGCCTCAAATCTTTACTACAAGGCTTTCAGCCTTAGGTGCAGCTTAGTATATGTAGGATAACTAAGTGCAAGAAATGTAAATGCACCAATAATATTCGGCAATACCTGAAGTCACTGATTTACAACAAATGAATGATTAGACACATTCGCGTTCGACATTGAATATAAGATTACGCAAAAAAATAAACTCGATAAGAGCAAGCGTTAGTTAACATATAATGGAATTGAATGTTACATGGGTAAAAATAAGGAGAGTGTATCAAATGGTTTTATTGAAAATCTTGGAGATATCAGAATTGGATTCTAACAGAGAAAGATTAGAGGATTAACTTCAGATTTAAGCATTAAATTAATGTGACATGTTAAGTGGATCTCGTCGCTTATACTGGATTCAACAATCTAAACTAAATGAAATCTTATTTTCGCACAAATAAAAAGAGCCACGGAATTAACCATAGCCCTTTAATCCATTGCTATCAGCTCTAGGCTAACAGCACTGAAAATTAACCAATGATAGTTACGTTTTCAGCTTGTGGACCTTTTTGACCTTGAGTCACAGTGAAAGACACTTTTTGGCCTTCATCAAGAGTTTTGAAACCGTCAGAGTTGATCGCACGGAAGTGTACGAATACATCTGGGCCAGATTCTTGCTCAATGAATCCGAAACCTTTGTCAGAGTTGAACCACTTAACAACACCAGTAACTTGAGACATAATATAAATCCTGTAAATAAAAAATTAAAGCCTTAACGGCGGGTGGAGCTGGAAAATGCCGGTATTACTTATGTTTACAGGACGAACTGGTCGTATTGAACACATAAATATAAGCCCAACCTTCAAGCTGATAAGACTATAAACCATTCTAAAGATAAGTCAACACACTGCGACACTTTGGATTATTTATTTTGCCTAAATCTACTTTACGGTTTTGCAACCGGCTAGCAGAACACTAGGTTCATGCTGTTTAGCAGGTACAGTTAAGCATTTTAAATAATTTATTTCAATAGCTTAATCTTATCGCTTACTTTGAAATCCGATGCACTTCAATTTGAAAATCCAATTCACAGTTCAGTCCTTGCAACGCAAATGCTTGCTTTTGGGCATGAGTAAACTTCCAAGCATAGGGCGTCATTTCTAAAAAATGAGCAATATGTTCACTGTTTGCCAGCTCTAACTGGGAGATTAAGCGCTCCTGATGAAGACACTCAAATCCAGCAATATGCGCTGTGGAAACGGGATGTAATCTTGGCTCAGCATAAATTTGTTGTTTCAACGCAAAATGGTGTAAAGGTCCCGGAGAAACCGTTATCAGTAAGCCTCCATCAGCCATAATCCGTTGTAACTCTTCTACTTTTGAAGGGGCATAAATACGAATGGCAAGATCGACACTTTGGGATGCGATTGGCATTTCATAGGCACTTGCGACACAAAATTGCAAATTAGGGTAACGTTTAGCTGCATATTTAATTGCAGACTTAGAAATATCTATACCTTGTAAATTGCAATCATGGTGCTGGCTCAACACATGGAATAAACGTTGACTGTAGTACCCTTCCCCACAGCCTATATCGAGGATTTGTTTTGCTTCGGCACTAAACTCAAGCGCGAGCTCATTCACTCTATCACTCAAACCTTGATAGTAACCCGCGTTTAAAAATTCACGCCGAGCAAACATCATCTGTTTATTATCACCAGGATCTTTTGAGTTTTTCTTCTGTACAGGTAATAAGTTGACATAGCCTTCTTTGGCCATATCAAACTTATGTTGCTGTGAACAACCCCAAGTTCGCTCCGTTAACGTCAGTGGGGCGGCACACAGGGGACATAAATAATGCATAATGGACTCTTATCATTTAGCTAAATTTGGGTAAAAAGTTTATGTTTCGTCTTCCATCAATCGGTCTACCATCAGGATCAATTCCGGTGAAGCGAGTAATTCATAACACTCTAATTTTCTTAATAGCTTATCAGTGTTATCAACATCATTAGCAGCGCGGCTGTAGTTTGGTCGCTCAAACATATGGGTATAGGTTCTAAATAACCATTGTTGTTTCTGCAGTAGCAAGGGATCGATCCTTAATACTTCATCAGCAAGGCTGGCGTGACATTGACCAAGCTCCCCGCGCATAAACGCCTGCAATTCTAATCTAACCTGCTCGATTTCAGTCATGTAAATTGCAAGAGATTCAGATGATGCGGCATAGTCGTAGTGCCTTGCTAACAGTGCTTTAGCAACCATTAACGCTTTGGGCTCATGCAAAACCCGCAAATCCGCTTCTAAGGGTACTAACTCAAACTTTGAATTGGCTTGTAAGGCAAAACTTAAGTAACTATTTGCACCTATTAAGTCATTATCTGCACCTACTATTAAGTCATTATCTGCATCTAAATGACGAGTCGTATCTAAGGTAAAAGATACACCTCGCCTCAATTCAGCCGCACAAAATTTCGCAGCAGTTCCCATCCGTGTATAAAGCCTAAAACCTTGCCCAAGGCTGCGGGTTATTGGTGTATTGAAAGCCTGAGGGCTTTGCGGTAACGATTCGACCTTAAGACCCATAAACGGCTGGAAGCGGATGACTATATTTTGCTGAATTCCGGCTTCAGCTATGACGATAATCTCTAGTAAAGGGGCATTGATCGCCTGCGACACAATAAAATCACTCACATCGTCGGGCAGCCGTAATGTGAGTATTGATGCCTTTTCAACATCAAGCACCATAGGTTCATTTAGAAATTGATGATACATAAGACATTATTCTCCTATTTAACCGCAATTGTACCGTCCAATACCAATTAAAATCACCCCGTAAACCATTACCATCGCAAGATATGACTTAATCTTCATGATGCCGTAAATCGGCATTCGAGAAATAGTAGTGACATTGCGTGGTAGCATATTTATGCCTCCAGTGATCTATAACGTTAAGCACAGGAAGATGTAAGTGACGTATACAATGAACTTCACGTAACCATTCACCCAATGTAAAACTCACGATGCACCCTGCCCAGAAAGTGGCGAGCCTAGTCAGCATTGTTAGACATCGCTCGGCTTAGCGCCAGAAAACCATTCGGTATGCTGGTCACCTTGACGGCCAAAATAGGTTACACGTTTACCTCGCAAAAACACGAAATAACCTTGAACTCCTGCATTCATAGCGCGCTGGCAGAAAAGCCGAAATCTTTGCCCATGCTGCTGACTATCCAAGATGGCGGCTCTGAGTTCAATCACATTAAAATTGTCAGCAATTAATGGAAGTCCCTCAAATGATAAAGGTGATTGCACTGTAGAACCTGCTGCGCTATAGAAAGTAAATAACTTCAAGGCATAGTCTACATAGTAATACTCGACACCTTCAGCAATAAGATTGCCGACAATTTGAGGAAATGGTATTAATCCAGACAAGGTTGCTTGTGCAGATTCTAAAATTTTATCCGAGTTCATTGATGTCCTCTCTGGGTCTTGAGTGGTCAATTTATATGTTCAACATCAGCAGTAGAGCCAAAGTGATAGCACTGTAAAAACGTGGAGCATGCGCCGGCGCTGGTTAAACGCTCAAAGCACGTTCTCATAAATGATTAACGCAATAAACACGACCTTCAAACTTCCCCCAAAATCGTTGCCAGACTACAAACACGTTTATGCATATATAACGTAAAGCCATATTAAAAACACTATGGCTAAACAACATAAGGACTTTAAAATATTCTGCGAGCCACTCGCACCCAGTGCCAACACCGTTGGGCTGTCTAAATTGATTTACAACTCACATAAACCCAAACTAAAAAAATATATCATTTACGCTTATCATCTGTTTCTTTATCCCGCAAGCCATCTAGGCTACTGCTAAAATAAGCACACCGAATCAATTTCAACCTCTAGCAATGAGTTTATTGATGGATAATTTACAGCGACTGGGCATTATTTTTTGTATTCTTTCCCAGTGGGTCTTGGCAAACATACCCGTCACTTCTGCTAATGATCAATTCATTATCAATCAGTCAGAATCCAAGCTTGATCACAGATATCAGTATACTTATGACCTTTTACAATTAGTTATTGATGTAACCAAAGCCGATTTTGGTGAAGCATCACTACAAGTCTCAGATCTAATAATGAGTCGAAATCGTATCTTCAGAGCATTACAAGAGGGTGAAACCATCAATGTTATTGCAGAAGCCTCTAACCTACAGTGGAATAAACAGCTTATTCCAATAAAAATTCCCATTAGAAAAGGCATTCAAGGATTTAGAATTTTTATTATTAAAAAGGAAAATGTACCTAGGTTAGCTCAAATCACCTCTCTAGCGCAGTTAACTGCTCTTGATACTGGTTCAGGTAGCCAATGGTCAACTAAAGTTGCCATGCAACAAGCAGGATTTAAGATTATAGAAAGCAATCAATATGACAGTTTATTTAATATGTTATCAAAAGGACGGTTTATAACATTTGGCCGCGGAGTGAATGAAGTCTTTCAAGAGGTTAAGCAGTTTAATCAACAATATCCAGATCTCGTTGTTGATGAAAGCATCATGCTACATATTCCGCTAGCGACATATTATTATGTTTCACCTAACAAACCTTGCTTAGCTCAGCGAATACAAATTGGCCTCCAGAGAATTATCGATAATGGTCAATTTGACCAGTTATTTTATCAACGCCATTGCGATTTTTTGATAAAAAGTAAATTGAATCAACGATTAGTTTTTAAAATTGACAATCCTTTTATATCTGAATCAGAAATGACTTCCATTGTCGGTAAAGATTTCTTACTCAATCCAATGGATGACTTTTCCATATTATGTAAGAAATATCATTGAATAGGCTTCATCAGATAAACGCTTTGGGTCCGTCATGACTTAAAAACATCTCTCGGAAAATGGGATAAAAAACAGCAAGTCGCGGCTTGAATTGAAGGAGGTTAGATTTTTGGCCTTGGGTATCAAGAAATCAAATGAAAACCTTCAAGGCCATTAGCCTTGAAGGAAACTTTTTAGAATTGCACTCTGACACCAATAGCCGCTGAGCGACCTGGCATAGGAGATAAATGCCTTAGGAAACTGTTATGTGGGCGCGCATCTACATCGGTAAGATTATCTAAGCTTAGGTAGAATTGAGTCGGCACTTTCGAAATGACTTGATCTAAAGTGATATTGGCTCCGAGCAAAGCATAAGATTCAGAGGGCCTCTCAAATCTGCTAACGTCACCTTGTGAATGATAGCGAACATAATCGATGGACACAGTAAGCGCATCATACTGCCAATTTAGTACAGTGCCTGTTTTGGATTGTGGTGTTCGAGGCATTGAAGTGCCTTCTAACCTGCGGCGAAAGTATTCGTCCCGCTCACCAGCGAGAGGTGGACGAGTACTAAAGATGTCGTAACTACCATCGTATTGATATCTAGGAGTATTTCTCACTCTGTCAGTAAATGTGCTAAGCTCAAAAACTCCCCACCTTTGCCACGGGAAGGTATAGATAGCTTGTACCTCTAACCCTTGATTGTTTGTATCTGCTTGGCGCCATTCACGAACATAAGTACCATTACGCTCAAGGCCTGTACTACCAAGATAAATAAAATCATTGAATTGATTTTGATACCAACTTGCCATTAGCTGTAAATCGGCGATTTTCGCGGTGGTATTTATTTCAAAGGAGTGATTAATTTCCTTTTTAAGATTTGAGCTGCCCTGTTCTTCAATTAACAGAGCATAGTGTGGGTTACTGGCGTAAAGCTCACTCATTTCAGGAGCACGCTCGGCATGAACGTAATTGACTCGTGTTGACCAATTTTGCAATATGTCCCATTGCAGTGATCCTGAGTAGCTTTGGAGATAAAAATTTCTATCTTTAACATTCGCTCCTGAGCCTCGACCTACCTTGTAACCCTCTGCGTTTACTTGGTACTTAATCGCATCATAACGACCTCCAAACTCAAAAGTAACCGGACCAAAGTGCAGGGTTTGTAGCGTATAGGCTGCATAGTTTTGACTATCGACATCAGGCATGTAATTGTCATAGCCCTCCCCTTTATAGGCTTTAGTGTCGTACTGTAATCCTAAGACACCATCGAAGTTTGATGTCCAACTATGATAGAGCTTAGGGCTAATGACCCAAGAGGTAAGTTCGAATTGGTTGACGGATACCTCAGCCATATGCTCATCATCGACTTGATTCGAATAGGCGCCATCGAGGCTAAATGAGTTTATCCAATTGTCATCCCAGTTTTCGACATACTTCATATCTACGCGATCACCACGGGAGAAAATTCGAATATTACCCCGTTGATCAAAATCCACTGGTGCGCTGCTGCCACGACGCATAAATCCCGGAATACCGCGATGAGTGTCCGTATAACCATAAGCCAAACCCAAAAGACGTTGTTGGCCAGTGTAGCTTCCGCCTGCCGAGAATGATGATGTGTGGTGGCTGCTGTTAAGTACAGTGCCATTACTGTCTATTGAGTAGTCGGTGATAATTTGTTGTTCTAAAGGTGTAGCATCTTCATAGCGTTTTAATTGATTGTTCATCTGCCACACAGGTTGCGCATATTTGATTTGGCATAGATCGGCAAACTGTGCGGCACCTACGACTTTTGACCACGTTTTACAATCGCTGTCTTTAGAATATCCAGGGATATCGTAGTCACCACGGTCTTTGTTGATCATATTAAGCGCAAAGTTAAAAGATTCATTCCCTGCGGTAAGTTTTGCCAGTGCGGTACTTGTACTATTGAAGCCAGCTTTCACTTCAGCGCGGCTGTTAAACCCATTGATTGGGGTCAATGGAATACGACCATCTTGGAGATCAACAATGCCTGCCATCGCTTGCCCACCATAGGCAATCACAGCTGTAGGACCTTTAATGACCAAGATACTGTCAGCAAGAAAGGGCTCGATGGGGATGTATTGATCCTCACTCACCGACGACATATCCTCAACTTGAGTTCCATTGAGCAACATTTTAACCCTGTTTCCACCAAATCCACGGATTTGTGGCCTACCCGATGAGCTACCAAAAAAACCACTGTCTACCCCCGGTAATTGGCTTAAAGTTTCTCCTAAGGTATCGGCTTTACGATTATTAAGTTCATCGCCGCTGAGTTCGATTTTACTAGCTTGTATTCTTTGACTTAGTGGTTTTTCTAAAGCATGCCCAGTGACATTGATACGTTCAATAGGTTCTGCTGAAACAGCTAAAGTGCCAACACCTAATAACAGAAGGTATTTGTGGGAATTCATTTTGTGGGTCGTCTCCATATGATTACTGCTGAAACAAATGATATGTTACAACGTATCATCATGTATCAGTCGAGTTCAATATGAATGAAAGTAAATTAAGTTACTGATTGTAAATGGCAATCAGAACAACACTCGGTATGGTGATTGATGATTGCTAACAAAGATTGTCATTAGGAGGGGTGGATCAGGTAAACTGTGCAAGTATGATCATTTCAAAAAAATTGGCAGTTCTATGACAGGAAAAAATCTTGATTTACTGCGTGAAGCAGTGAAAAAGTGTGAAGAAAAAGGCATCAATCTTACCAGTAAGCGCAAAAAAGTACTTATCGTATTACAGGATCATGATGTTCCTTTGTCTGCCTATGAAATTGCCGATGTGTTAAAACAAAGTTTGGGCGAGAGTTTACCCATAATGTCTATCTATCGCATGTTGGATTTCTTAGTACAGGAACAATTAGTGCATAAGTTATTAACGGTGAATAAGTATATTGCCTGCCATCATGTATGCGATCATCACATTCATAATCAATTTTTAATTTGTAATACTTGTCAAAAAGTCACGGAGATAGCATTGCCCACTGCTCTTGTTGAACAGTTACAGTTGAATGTTAGCCAAGCAGAATTTACCTTATCGAGCCCACAGCTTGAATTAGCGGGTTGGTGTCATGAATGTCAGCAGCAACGTAATAGTTAAGTTATGTACATTAACTAATTTGGAACGCTATTTATCATGGTTGCTGAACTTATCCCATACTCACAGTAACGCTATAAATCCCCCAGCCTCCGACATTCTGGTCGATAATGTCCATCTAAAATCGTGGATATGCCAGTCTTGATTTCATATCGCGGACCAGCTCATTAATAGAAGCAACATTACCCGGTCGCTTGCCGTGGGAAAGCGCCATGGCGAGTGATATAAGTTCCACTGTTCTTATAATATCTCGAGTAAAGCGGAACTGATCGGCCTTCGAATGTGTTAAGCGGTTTCCAAAACGCATAGGGATCTATAATATTTACCCATGAATTTAGTCACACAGGGACCAGCTTACGTGCGTCAGCAAGTCCTAAATCCGGGTAGAGACCAAAGGTTAAGCACCCTGATGGATTATCAATCCTAAATCGATACTGCCATGTTATAGTCCCTGCAGGGATAATACGAACGCTTAAGCCGTCGCGGTCTGCAAGCTCTGGTTTCTCTAAATATGGATTGCCGTTTATTGCACGTAACCAATTGTCAGATAAAGACATTTTAATTACCCTGTGTACATGTGATTTTAGCTAATCTGACGCAGAACCCAATATATACAGATTATGTACTCACATCGAAGAGCTGCATACTAAATTGATGTGAATGACAACGAATCCAATTAAAGCAATTTAACTACTGATAACATGAAGTTACATGCTTTAGAGAACGAAAATAAATGAAGATGAAAGACGATAAAGCAGGGTCGATTTTTTGGCACGACTACGAAACATTTGGAGCGAACCCAGCGAAAGACAGACCCTCGCAATTTGCTGGCATTCGCACGGATTTAGATCTCAATATCATCGGCGAGCCTGAGACATTCTATTGTAAGCAAGCCACTGATTATTTGCCGTCTCCGGAAGCAATATTAATCACAGGGATCACTCCACAGTTAGCTAATTTAAAAGGCATCCCTGAAACTGAGTTTATGGGACGAATTCAAGCGCTATTTAGCCAACCAAACACTTGTGTTGCAGGTTATAACTCACTGCGTTTTGACGATGAAGTGACCCGTTATGGCTTTTATCGGAACTTTATCGATCCCTATGCCCGTGAATGGCAAAATGGCAACTCTCGTTGGGATATCATTGATTTAGTGCGCGCTTGTTATGCATTTAGGCCCGAAGGTATTAACTGGCCGACAAAGGAAGATGGCTCTCCGAGTTTTAAGCTAGAACATCTGACCCAAGCGAATGGTTTAAGCCATGAGAAAGCCCATGATGCTATGTCTGATGTGTATGCAACCATCGCCATGGCAAAACTCATTCGCGAGAAACAGCCTAAGTTATATCAGTACTATTTTGACCTGCGCCGTAAGCAAGCGGTTAGCGATCAAATCGATGTGCTCAATATGCAGCCTTTGGTCCATGTGAGCTCTAAAATTAGTGCGCGTAATGGTTGTGCAACGTTGATTTCACCCGTAGCGCACCATCCAACTAACAAAAATGCCGTTATTTGCGTTAATTTAGCCATGGATTTAACACCGCTATTCGAGCTAGATGTCGAGCAAATTAAAACGCGCATGTATACGTCAAGGGCTGATCTTGCCGAAGATGAATTACCTATTGCAGTAAAACAAATTCATCTTAATAAGTGCCCTTTTATCACCTCGGCAAAAATCCTCAGTGATGAGCATGCCGTTCGTTTAGGTATAGATAAAGAATTTGCCAGAGAGCAGTATAAACGCCTAAAACGTCACCCAGAATTACGTGAAAAACTGGCGCTATTATTTGAGCACGATGACAGCAGAGCGACCACAGATCCCGATTTGATGCTGTATTCTGGTGGGTTCTTTAGCCAAGCTGATAAAGCAAAAATGGAAATCATCCGTCATACCCTACCGCAAAATCTAGCGGCGTTAGATTTGCAGTTTGATGATCCACGTATTCCTGAAATGCTGTTTCGTTACCGCGCCCGTAATTACCCTGAACTACTCGATGATACAGAGTCGCAGCGCTGGCGTGAATTCTGTCAAAGTCGCTTAGCCGATCAAGACTACGTACTTAAATTAGAAAATTTGCTACAAGAAACACAAGCGGATGAGACTAAGCAAAAGCTACTTGCTGCCCTTTGTCATTATTTGCGTGAACTTTAAGTTGTGTAAATTCAAGCTTAAGTCTTTTGTTTTATAGTCTTAAGCTTATTTGTGTGCACCAATAGACTCACTCTATACGTGAGTAACATAAGTTTATCACTCTCGATAGCACTGACATTGACAGCGTATAAACGCGAGCTAACTCGCATTTATGCTGTAACAAAATTACTAGAATGTTCTTCCATGAACTTAACAAATAAGGAATAGGGAAATGCAAGATAGATTCATTCGTAGCATAACCCAACTGCCAACGCCGTTAGCCGATGCACTTATCCCAATGTTGCACCAGAATTTTGCTGGATACATTGATGCGCAGCAACTTGCTACGCTAACAAGTGCAAGCAAAATGACCGAAGCAGAAGTGTTATTAGCATTACTGCCGATAGCAGCGGCATTGGCCAAACCGCCTATCAGTGAGTTTTATGTCGGCGCGATAGCCAAAGGTAAAAGTGGCGATATCTACATGGGTGCCAACTTAGAATTACTCGGTGAAGCGTTATTTCATTCTGTCCATGCAGAACAAAGCGCTATCAGCCACGCATGGCTCAGTGGTGAAAGCCAAATTGTTGATATCATAGTTAATGCCAGTCCTTGCGGTCATTGTCGTCAGTTTATGAATGAACTGGTTGAAGGGAGCAAGATCTGCATTCATCTACCCGCACAGGAAAGCCATCCTCTGGCCTATTATTTACCCTATGCTTTTGGGCCAAAAGACTTAAATGTCACTTCGCCCTTAATGGCCAAGCAACAAACTGAATTTGCACTAGACAGTGCCGATCCTATGATCATAGAAGGCTTAGATCATGCCGGTTTAAGCTATGCACCTTACACCCAAAGTTTTGCCGCCGTGGTATTAGAAACTCACGATGGTGCAACCTATTGCGGTCGCTACGCAGAAAATGCGGCATTCAATCCCTCTATGCTGCCCATGCAGATGGCCTTATCAAATCTGGCACGCCACAATCGTGAGTTTAGCGATATCAGCCGTGCGGTTTTAATTGAGTCATCTCAAGGAAAAATCAGCTTAGTTGGCGCGACTATGGATGCGCTCCATACCGTTGCCGCCATCGAACTTGAGCACATAGTGGTAGATCCAGTGTAACTCCTGCTTCAAATGCCAAGGGTGTTTCAAAATGCCAACGGCGAAATACGTTAATACGTATTTCGCCGTTCGATTATCCACTTAAAGCTTAAAAATCAATTATCGTAAGCAATTCTGACGGCTAGTCATACTCCATCCTGTCTTCTACTAACCACGTCATTGAACTTAGCCAGATACTCCCCCTTACGCTCCTCCATCCTAATAAAACAAGCTTGCCGCTCCACTTCCGACATAACGCGCCACGCTAAAATTTCATCAAGATGCCTGAAACAACCTAAACAAATATCTTGCTGATCTAAACAACAATTTCGAATACAAGGAGTGACATTAGGATCATTCTGACCAGACAGCATATTCATTGCCACAAGGTTCAACAAAATGGAATCGACGGCCTCCCGGAAAACTAAAGATGTCAGCTGTGATAATGCCACCAGCAGTTACGACAGCCGTCAGAGTCAATTCTAAGTTCTGGCTGTAGATCACAATCAGCGGGCAACCTTTTGCGAGGGTGAAATTCACGTCGGCTTGATAGAATCCCCCAGTAATGCCGACATCCATAAAGCAACTGTATTCAGGGCCATAATCGACATAGGTCCATCCAAAAACCTGGCTAAAAAAGGCCTTAGAGCTCGCAATGTCGCGACTTGGGATTTCCAAATAATTGATACTGTGGTGACGATTCATAAACTTCCTTGCTATTTAATCAGGGCACAAAATGATGGACATAAAATGCGTAAGTAAAAATGGGAGCCAAAGTTCCCATTCTATTCGCGGCTTTAACTCAGGTTAACCTTGGATTAAGGCTGCGGCAAGTCCAATCAGACCGCCAAACACGCCGCCCCAAATCACTAACCAACCTAAGTGCGTTTGGATCATGTCCTGAACGATTTGTTTCACCATTTGTGGTGTTAACTCGTTTAATCTTTGTTCCACTATGTTAGCAATCTTAGTTTGCAGATCGGCCATCACATTTGGCTGTTCAATTTCTTGTTTCAGCAACTCGTGAAATGCATCGCTTTGTGCCATTTCAACTAAAGAAGCTTTCATCTTCACAATAAACGGCTCTTTTAACGGCAATAAGGCATCTGTGCCACCAAACATAGACAACATGCCGCCAAAGGAAGATTGGGCGACTGTGCTAATTAACGCATCAAAAGAAGGCGCTAAATCAACCTTTTCAATCACTGGCGCCAAGTCTATTTTACTCAGCCCTTCTTTTTCAGATAGGAATCGGTCGATATTTTCAGTGGTAAAAAACTGTTTCATCATCAAATGAGCAATGCCCGCCTTAAACTCTTCAAAACGAGAAGGCACAACTCCCGAACCATAGAGTCCGGGGACTTTCTCAAACAACATATAAACTGCAACCCAGTTGGTAATCGCACCCGATAAAGCAAATAATCCGACATTCAGGACAATTGCCGAATTCATCAGGTAACCCACAACGACCAAAGCAGCCGCCAATAAATTCGTCACTAAACTCTTATTCAATCTCGTATCCCCTAAGGTGGCATCGATAAGATGCAAAACTCGCCTATATTAACAAGTTAACGGGAGTCAGGTCTAACACTCAAACCACAGTAAACAAACCCGTTTTAAAATCTGTTTTCAGTGCTAAGTCTTGGCGCGAGGGGCAAGATGAAGCCCATCAACTAAGCCGCAGCGCCACTGAGCCACAAGAAGCTGATTAGCCAGCACCAAATAAAGTGAATCTCCTTGTAGAACATTAAGTTAATTTAATGTTTGCCGACCTAAAAAACGCAAAAATTTTAATTTACCGTCTGTGAATTATCAACTTACCTCAACTACACTCAATCAAGATAACGCACAAAAAATATGGCTCAAAATACAGCCGGCACTGAACACTGACAGTTAACCTCGGCTCAATACACAAAATTTACCCAAAATAGAATAAAGGATGCGCTTATGGAATCGGCTTTTAACACTGCAGGAGCGTTAAGTTGGCATGAATTGACAACCAATAATACTGAAGAGGCTATGCACTTCTATGCTGAGATTTTTGGCTGGCACTTTAAAACCGTCAAAATGCCCCACGGTAATTATCATATTATCGAAAATCAGGGCGTCAGCATTGGGGGGATCACCGATAGTTTGCTCCCAATGCTTCCCTCACATTGGACCGGCTACATTACCGTTAACGATGTCGATCAAGTCGCTATCAGCGCAAAAAAACTTGGCGGGGATATTCTGTTTGGTCCTGAAGATATTCCCGAAGTAGGCCGTTTTTGTTGGATAAAAGATCCACAAGGCGCCATTATTGCAGCGATTAGTTATTTAAATCGCTGATCAAAAATAGCCTCCAATATAGCGAGTATTGACGACTCAAATCATTAGCCATAGGCTGAAACACATGTAGTTATCAATGTAGATAATAGGTTACCACTCAGAAACGTCTTAGATCAGAAGACGTTATTGTCTGTGTAATACCAAGATTTCATTGGTAAAAATATAAATAATTTCTGGAAACATTAGCATTATTCGCTAGAATGTCCGTACTTATGGAAGTTTTTCCCTGTCTTATGCATTGGAGCCTTGATATTAATGCTGACCCAGTTATCGCAATTCAGACACTCTTTTTTTGCCCTCCCAAGATACCTGCGAGTGATTATTTACCTCACAGCAGTCTACCTTAGCTATGTCTGCACATTAGGTTTAATCCTCCCCTATGCGATAACCACGCTGGCACCAGAAAAACTCTCAACTCTGCTCGGTCGTCCCGTCACCCTCGGTGATATACGCATTAACCCTTTTAATTTCAAAGTCGAAATCGACCAACTGGCCATTAAAGAAAAAGACGACAAACCTTTTGCTGGCATTGCACAAGTCCAATTCGAAATACACTTTTGGCGATCTGTTTTTAATCGCGCCGCCGTTATCGAAAACATGCACATACAAGCACCTTTCGCACATATCATTCGCGTGGAGAAAAAAGGGAAAGCTGGATTCAACTTCGACGATATTTTGCAGACCTTGAACAAGCATTCATCCACGAGCACAGAAACAGCCCCCACAGAAGCCAGCTCACCCGTTCGTGTCCTGCTCAGCCAATTTGTGTTGGATGCGGGACAATTTAACTTCGATGACAAAATTACCCACGCTCAAGTGAACTACCCCAATATCAATCTAAAACTCAGTTCCCTTGATACTGAATATTTGATGGCGGCATCATCGGCATCGATAACACCAGCCATAAAAGTAAACAAAGTTGATAATACGACACCAAACGCCCAATCAACGTCTGACTCACCCATTGCGCCTATCAAGCACAATCACTATGCAATACAACTCAGTGATGATCATGCTGGTGAAATCAGTTTGCAGGGGCAATTCCAATTGTTCCCGCTAAAAGTTGCGGGTGACATCCAAGTCGCCAAACTGAAACTGACACCACTATGGCGATTTATCGACGATCAATTTAATCCCGTCCTCACGGATGGCGAGCTCAGTATTAAAACTCAGTATCAAGTGGATCTTGCCGAGAATGGTGAGTTACAAGTCACTAGCAACAATGGCCAGTTTATTGTTGAAAAACTTAACATTAACGACAAAGATCGCTCAGTGGTCAAGCTCCCCATGTTTGCCCTCGACGGCATTTCAGCCAACTTGAAGCAGCAGAAAGTGCATATCAACAAACTCCACAGCGATGGCCTAACAATGAGTGCCATTTTGAACCAAGACGGGCTCGATCTTGTTGGCTTATTCATGCCTAAATCGTTAAGCGCCTCCACAACGACTACGCAGCCGGTTGCTAAACCAATCGATGCTAAGCCAGCAGATGCTCAATCGCTAGAACGCGTACAAGTTGCGCAAGTGGAAGAAAAACGTCAAATAGCAGAGACTGCTACTGATGCAAGCGATAGCGCAGACAAAGCAACGGAAAGCGAATTAGCCGCAACTAACGAGAGTGATAAAACAGAACAAAAGACAGAAGCGACTGCAAATGTCACCACTAATGCCACTAAAGAAACCGCTGCAGACACCGCTTCAGAGGCAAATCCTCAACAGCCAGTCAAGCAAGCGCCTAAGACACCTTCAAAAGACACTTGGTTAGTGCAACTCGATGCGCTCAATATTGAAAACTATGACCTTAATCTATCAGAACAAAAGCTAACGGCAACGCCGCAGCAATGGCGAGTGTATCCGCTTAATTTTTCAACTAAGGTCATAACGAGTACTTTAACCGCTCCGATTGAATATGAGCTACAACTCAGCCTCAATGGTCAAGGTACTTTGAGCTCTCAAGGCCAAGTCGATGTGACGGGCGAAACCATAGATGCCAATATCCAACTCGATAAGCTGGCATTAACCCAATTTCAGCCCTATTTAGCGCCCTACGTGAATATCCAGCTCAAGAGCGGTCTATTAAGCTCAGCAGGCAAACTGACCGCCGATGCTAAAGGCAAAGCCATTTACGGTGGCAATGTTGAGCTCGATGATTTAGCTATTCATGACAAATTGCGTAATGCTCCGCTGGTCAAATGGCAAAAGATGAATATCAATCAACTGGATTTTGACCAACAGAAAAATCAAATCAAAATTGATCACTTAGCCTTTAATCAACCCTACGCCAAAGTGGTGATAGCCAAAGATAGAACCACTAATATCAGCGATCTTATCGTTGAGGCTCCGGCTGCAAATAGCAAGACAACTAAAAACACAACCACAGCCAGTGCTAAGCAAACCGAGCTGCAAACGGCAAGCAAGACAACGCCTGAGTTAAGCCTCGATATTCAAAAAATTAGCTTTAGCCAAGGCTCAGCTTACTTTGCCGATAACTCACTGACACCAAACTTTGCCTCAGGGATTGAGTTACTTGAAGGTAATATCACTCACTTGTCGTCAACGCCAGGGACGAAGGCCTCGGTCGATATCAAAGGTAAGATAGACAAGTACGCGCCTGTAACTCTAAAAGGCGATATTAACCCTTTGCTAGATATGCCATATTTAGATCTCGACTTAGTCTTTAAGAGCGTTGAGTTAACCTCAGTCAATCCTTACTCAGGCACCTATGCGGGTTACTACATAGATAAAGGGCAGCTATCACTATCGCTGAACTATCAACTCGATAAGAACAAGCTCAAGGGCAGTAACCATCTGGTCATAGACCAACTGAAACTTGGTAAACCCAGTGACAGTGACCTTGCCACTAGCTTACCCATCACGCTCGCGATTGCCCTGCTGCAGGACCGTAACGGCGTGATTGATTTAGGTACGGAGGTCTCAGGCGATTTAGACTCACCCAGCTTTAGTGTCGGCAGCATCATAATGACGGCGATTACCAATGTGATCACTAAAGCCGTCACAGCGCCCTTCACTTTCTTAGCAGGACTCATAGGCTCTGACGAAACCTTAGATAAGATCAGCTTTGCCGCAGGTAAATTCAGCCTAAGTGAAGATGAGCAAAAAAGTTTAGACAAACTCGCTAGCGCCTTACTCGACAGACCTATGCTCAAGCTCAGCGTTGAAGGGGAAGTCGATGCCATCAATGACAGCCAAGCCATTGCTGAGCGCATCATGAAGCGTAAATTGGCTAAATTAGCCAATATTGAATTTAGTGCGTTACCTGATGATTTAAGTCCTAGTCAATTCCCGACCCAAGGGCCGCTTGCCGATGCGCTAGTAAAGCTTTATGAACAAGAAGTTAAAGCCGATCCTGCCCAAATCAAAGACACTGTTATCGCAGAGGCCAAAGACGCGCAGCTTTCAGATGACGAAATCACCACCCGCTGGCATATCGCTTTATATAATCTGTCGGTAAAAGCGCAGAATGTTAACGATGGCATGTTGGGTAATTTGGCCCAAGAAAGAGCCAAAGCCGTTAAAGCTTACCTTGTGGACGTGAAAGAAATTGCTCCAGAGCGGATCTTCTTGCTCGAAAGCCGAGTGAGTTTAACCCAGAATGCAGCCCAAGTGAGCCTCACCATTGATGCTCAATAACTTAGCCAATTAACTTGCTTTTTATATAAAACTAAGCCCGCTAAAGTTCGACTTTAGCGGGCTTTTACCTTATGGCTAAGCGTCATAACCAATCAAAAAACCATTCTTCTACAATCAAATCATCTATCTGTTAATTCACTCTAAAATGTTGGCCGAGCTTGGTGCCATAGGTTACACTCTGCGGCCTTTATACAACTGAGATCACAGTTTTTAAACGACTGGGTCTCAGACTCGCCGCACGCTTTCTGTGGCGCCATGACGCACAAATGTTCTTCCACAAAAATTATCATTAAGGTCAATAACATGTTTATCATTCGCTGGATTTTAGGCAGGATTATTCTGTTTTTAAACTTCGTATTTAGCCCTAAGAAGCGCCAACGTCCACTGGCTGAGCAACAAAAAATTGATGCTCAAACTCAAGCATTAGCCCTGTATCAATATCCTGCATGCCCATTTTGTGTAAAAGTCCGCCGTGCAATGCGTCGCCAAGGACTCGACATCGTGACCCACGACGCTAAAAAAGCACCGTATAAAGATGAACTCATCGCTCAAGGCGGCAAACAGCAAGTGCCTTGTCTGCGGATTGAAGAAAACGGTCAAGTACAGTGGTTATATGAATCAAAAGAAATCATTAACTACTTAGACCAACGCTTCGCCTAAATCACGGCGCAACGGTCAGCGCAAATATACAAATAAGTGCGCCCAGTAAACTTTTCAATCGTCTGTTCAATGGGCTCCTTACAAAGGGCTTTACGTTGGAATGACGAGGTTTCGGGCGCAGTTCATTTATTGCGTTGTTTTATCGCATTTACTTACGCCACAAATATTCACGGTCAGAATAATCAAATAACCACTGGGGCTGATACACCACCAATAGCGTCACCGCCATTCCATTAAGCAATGCCTCTGGGAATGCCAGCAAAGGGATTAGCATCAGGTAGTCGTCCGCTAACACATTCCAATCGCAATCCGCTGCAGACCACAACCACATCGCCCAACTCAATTGATGAAATACAGTTGAGAGGCCCGCATTGATAAAACCACCGACGAAGATGAATACAAAAATATGCTTAGGAAATAAATGGTAACTGCGACTGTATAGGATAAAACACAGAAACAGCGGCACGGCCATAGCGAACAAACTAAAAGCACCAAAATCAGCGGGCTGCTTTAATACAAAAAGACTAAAAAAAGCGCTCGGCAACAGCAACACTAGAGTCGGAAGACGCCAGCCGAACATCAGCATACAAGTGACAATTCCCAGAAAATGCAGATGCAACCCAGTTTGAATACTGGCATTTAACGACCACAGTGCATTGATCCCCACCAACGTCAGCAACAAACGTAATTGGAGATGTTTATCCCGCCGGAGCTGCACTAACTCTTCTTTTGGCCATATGGCGTAGATCCATAACGCCAAGAACATAAGGCATATACCTTGAGTCAGGCTCATATCCCATTCGATTTGCGCCCATTTATTCGACCAAAACGCCAACATTACTCGCCCATCCTTAATCCATTACACCTATCGGCGCGTACTCAGCCAATGAGAATGCCATAAATCCATGAACTTTAGGGCCATATTAAGGTATTCTTCTGTCAGTTAATAACTAAGAGTTAAATTTGATTATGCCGTTTCGATATCTCAGCCTTGCCATCTTAAGTTGTTTCTCGCTCATCGCCTGCAGCAGTGCGCCAATTGACCCGAGTGAACTCGCCGGAAAATTACGGGATAAGTTAACGACGGATATTAAAAGCGATGGCCTTAAACTCTTCAGCTACAAAGCGCGTCTGGTCGATGAAAAGTCGACAATGAATGATACAGAGCGCCCTTTTCCACACGAGGCACGCATACGTAATATGCAAGATCCCCGTGAGCAACGTCGCGCGATGCAAGATCTACAGGACTCATTAGAAATTTGGGGGAGACAGGTTGATTTGGGTTTAATCAAAACCCTTGAAATGACGGGTTATTGCCGCGAAGGTTATATTGAATTAAGCCGAATTATCGAGCCTGGTCGAGGAGAAATCCGCGGTGAGTGCCAAGAGGGTGCAACCAATGCTGATAAACAAAAATTTATGAGCTATTAACTAAACTCAAAGTAATGAAGAAACGTGCACAGTTACCAATACAAAAAACTTAAATCGGCTAAAAATAGCTAAAACGATAATAAGCAGAATAAAAAACAAGCATGCGCGTATGAGACAATACGCGCATTCACGTCACACTAAACTGATTCGGTCAGTGGCACAGCACGATTTTCCAATAACACAGGGATACCTTCAGTGATCGGATAAGCAAGTTTATCTGCCTTACAAATCAACTGCTGCGTCGTTTTATCGTACTCAAGTTTTCCCTTACACACAGGGCAAGCCACTATATCTAACAATTTTTTATCGAATGCCATGGAAGTTTCCTTATTTAGCTGCAGCCACTTCACGAAGACGTGCGAGCAGCTGTTCATCAAATTGTGGGGATAGCTTGGCATCGACCGCCAAATACCACCAGTTTTCTTGTGCAAAATCGCGACATTTAACCGCATCTTTTTCTGTCATCAACAGTGGCAAGCCTTGGGCTAAATCACCTAACTGGGTTTTATCGTAGGCCTGATGGTCATCAAAACCATGGCAGAAGGCCAGTTGATAGCCTTGTGCGCGCAACGATTCAAAGAAACGCGCTGGATTACCTATGCCCGCCATCGCAACGAGCGGCAAAGACTTATCGAAAGTATATTCACCAGACGTCGCATCACATTTAACAGGCTTCACTGCCGTAGGTGTCAGTTGCATTTCGAACTGCCCTTTTGCTGCTGAGCCACCATTACTGACAATAAAATCCACGGTATCGAGACGCCACGCGCCTTCACGCAATGGACCTGCTGGCAATAGCAAGCCATTGCCTAAACCGCGCTGACCATCAATCACCACCAGCTCAATATCGCGTGCCAGAGCATAATGCTGTAGGCCATCGTCACAGATGATGACATCAACACCAAACTCAGCAATAAGCGCATTAGCCGCATCGACCCGTTTAGCACCAACCACCATAGGCACTTGAGTACGCGCCACTATCATGGCAGGTTCATCACCCACCTCTGCCGCACTTGCACCTAAGCAAACCGATTTAACGCCTTGAATATCAACACCGTAACCACGACTGATTACACCGGGGTGAAATCCATGTTGGCGCAGTAATTCAATCAGATAAATCACAGTTGGCGTCTTACCGCTGCCACCGACGGTAATATTACCGACGACGATGACAGGTACAGGCATTACAGTTTGTGATTTCATCCCTAGGTGAAACAAAGCGCGGCGCACATAAGTGATAACCGCGAATAAGCCAGATAACGGTAACAAGAGCCATCGCAGTGGATGGCCCTGATACCAGATTTTATTCACTAAGGCCTGCATCTAACTACCAAATTGCATTTGGTATAATTTGGCGTACATGCCATCTAATTCCAATAGTGATTGGTGCGTCCCGCGCTCGACAATCCGCCCCTGATCGACTACTAAAATCTGATCGGCACTCTCGATGGTCGACAACCTGTGGGCGATCACTACAGATGTGCGGTTTTGTCTGAGGTTATCTAACCCTTTTTGAATGGCTTTTTCTGACTCAGTATCCAGTGCAGAGGTCGCTTCATCGAGGATCAACACAGGCGCATCACGCAACATAGCGCGCGCAATCGCAATCCGCTGCCTTTGACCACCGGACAATAACACACCATTCTCACCCACTTGGGTATCAAGGCCTTGGGGCAGCTGATCAATAAACTCCATCGCATAGGCCAAGGTCGCAGCTTCAATGATCTGCTCACGAGTCGCCTCACCGGGATAGGCGTAGGCGATGTTGTTGGCAATCGTATCGTTGAATAAGGTCACCTGTTGCGATACCAGTGCCACTTGATTGCGCAGCGATTTTAGCGAGTAATCGTAGATACTGACGTCATCAAGCAGAATATCGCCGGATTCAAGGCCCGTATAAAAACGGGTCACTAAACTCGCAATAGTCGACTTACCTGAGCCAGAACGTCCAACTAAGGCTAAGGTTTGCCCGGGTTTGACTTCAAAATCGACATTCTCAAGTGCACGACGATCTTGGCTGTCATAGGTAAAACACACATTATCAAAACGTAGATGACCCTTAGCACGCTCGACAGTATAAGTTCCCGTATCGGACTCTGGCAGCGTATCCAGTAATTCAAACACTGTGGTACAAGCCGCAATACCCCGTTGAAATTCGGCATTCACTCGGGTTAAGTTTTTGATGGGTTGTAACATGGCCATCATGGCGCCAAGAATCGTCGCGAAGGTACCCGCGGTAAGATCGGCTTTCATGCTGTCTAAGCTTGCCGCATAAAGTACAAAGGCTAAGGCGAATGAGCCAATAATCATGATCAAAGGCTGACTAATGGCTTGTGCCACAGCTAACTTCATATTTTGATGGCGGTTTTGATCGTTTACTTTAGCAAAACGGGTTGCTTCTGTTTCCTGTCCACCAAAGGCCAATACGTTTTTATGGCCCTTAATCATTTGCTCAGTTGTGGCACTCACGCCGCCCATGGCGGTTTGAATTTGCTTAGAAACCTTACGGAAACGACGACTAACCACCGCAATGACCATGCCCATGATAGGACCAATCACAAGAATACAGAGGGATAGCTTCCAAGAGTTATAGAACATCAGCACCAGCATACCAAACACAGTCACACTATCGCGGACGATGGAAATCAAAGCACTTCCCGATGCTCGAGCGATTTGCTCAGTATCAAAAGTCACTTTTGAGATCAAGTTACCGGTATTTTCCTTATCCATATAACTGACAGGCAGACTCAGATAATGCTCAAACACTTGCTGACGCATGTCCATGATCAAACGTGCACTCATATATGAAATGCCGTAAGTCGAAACAAAGTTAGCAAAGCCACGTAGGGAAAACATAACGATAACCACAAGCGGCGCCATCATAAGCACGTCGTTGTTTGCGTGGAAACCTTCACTGGTTGGCAATGCGATGCCGTTGGTCACCGCAGCAGGTGCGCCGCCGGAGAAACCCTTATCAATAAAGGGGCCGATGAAAGCGATAAAGGCGGCATCGACGAGACCATAAATAATTAATCCCGCAACTGAAAGCATAAACATGCCTTTCATCTGTTTTATATAGCCCAGTAATCGTTTGAAAACTGTCCACATTTCGTCTTTAGGAGATGTTGTCATTGATAACACTAAATTATGGCAAAGTAGGCATTCTACTCTGGATTAATCAAGTCACCAAATCTAAACAGAGAGTTGTACCAAAATGGCGCTAAATCACCACGATAGGTCTTAACCTCTCGCTCAGACTGCTGAAAAATCACACTAATCTGCCCTTCTATACCTGTAGTTAGGCCCATAATCTCCCGTTGCTGATACCGTTCAACCACTGTGGATTTTGGAAATCCCCAGCGATTAGCAAAACCAGCAGGAAACAAGACTAACTTGGGTGCAACAGCATCAATAAAGGCTTCAGTTGACGAGGTTTTACTGCCGTGGTGGGGCGCAACGAGCACTTCACTTTGTAACTCATACTCACCACTTAAGGCACGACTTAATAGCGAAGTTTCGATTTGCTTTTCGATATCCCCCGTAAGCAGTAGACTCTGCCTGTCATCATCAATGCGTATAACACAGGAACCATTATTACCCACTAACGCTTGAGGCGGAGAAAGCAAATTCAAGCTCAGCCCTTGCCATTGAATCTGCCTTGGGCGGCAATCTTGGCCGCTAAAGCCTGCCACGTCAGTGATCACTAAAGCCTTAGGGTAAGCCTCAATCAAAACAGGGGCACCACCTGCATGATCGTTATCGCTATGGCTGATAACAATATAATCAATCTCTTGAATGCCTTTGGCTTTTAGGAAAGGCAATATCACCCGCTCCGCATAACTGAAGTCATCACCAAAAGCGGCACCAGTGTCGTAAACCAGCCCTCTATCATTCTTTTCAATAACCACAGCTAAACCTTGGCCCACATCCAGTAAATGCATAGCCCATCGATTATTTTGAACGGGTGACCACAGCGTAATACAGAAAAGCAAAGTGGGAATAAACAGTAAACTCAGCAGGCTTAACCAAGAAGTATAATTTTTATTTTTAGGCACATAGCGCCATAACACACCACCGATGAGCGCGGATAACCCCAAGGCTAATATCGTATCTGAAAGCGCTAACCAGTGGGCTGGCAATTGCGGGCTTATGTCTAGCAACTGCGCATAGGGTGATAAACTCCAATCACTTAGGCGAAGCAGTCCCAACCAAGAGAACCCAAACGCAGTACCAACCCACCAGCATATAAATCCCGCCATAGCTAATGGGATAACAACAAAACTAAACCATGGCACAGCTAGAATATTCATCCACAAGCTGTGTAAACTCACACCACCAAAGAGTGCTCCTTGCAGTAATCCAAGCCCAAGGCTCAAGCGCCACTGGATGGCCCAAAATTGTAAAAGCCCCGCGCCTACACGCGTCCTTCGAGTCGACACAGCCGTAAACTCTTTGGGCTGGATGACTAAGGTATATAAAATCACCCCTAAAGCACAAAACGACAGCCAAAATCCCGCACTTAAACAAGCAAGCGGGTCGAGTAACAATACGACAAACAATGCAAACAGCAAGCGCTCCCACGCAGTAGAAAATCGCTTTAATAAACTCAGTAGCATTAACAGTAAAATCATCACGAGTGCACGCTGAGTCGACACACCAAAGCCTGCAAGATAGGCATAAAATGCGGCGCCTATACCTGCCGCGACTAACGCAAAAGTCATATTACGTCGACTCTGATGTGACACCAAACGACTCAATCCAAACAAAAGGCAAGCGTATACCCATGCCGCGACGACGGAGAGGTGCAAACCGGAAATCGCGACTAAATGGCCAGTGCCAGTCTGCCTTAGTGCTTGCCAACGGGCTTGCGAGATCAAATGCTTATCCCCCAAAAGCAAGGCGAGTAAAATGTCACCTTGAGGTAAAGAGGCTAATTCAGGTATCAATGCGCTTATGAGGTCATTACGCAATGAAGGCGAAACCGCAAGTAACTGCGCCTCAATCACTCGTCCTTTACCGACAACATGTTGACTGATTAATTGTTTTTGTTCGTTGTAGCCGCCTTGATTTAGCACGCTAGCAATGCTCTTAGGTGTCAACGTAAACAGCCAAACCTGACCCACATCGACTTCTGGCGGATCTTTCCACGTGAGTCGCAATTTTGCGTTTGGCCCTAAGATTAAATTTGGTTTAATGAGCGATATATCCAAACTTAGCCAGTCGCTGTTTCGACTAACTAGTGATATGATTTCGCCCCTTACCTGTATAGGTTGTTGTAACACTGGCAAATCCTGCCTAGATAATCCTAAGCAAAAACCAGTTAGCCATGCTACCGCAAAGAGCCCACCTGCACAGACAGGGATTTTTCGGTGTAAGATTAACGCCCCAACAACAAGGTAGGGTATGTAACTGACTGGCGGCAGCGAAGGCCATAACATCGCTGATAATAAGATGGCACTAAAGCCAAACATGAATCGATTCATAGTGAATTAAGTTAAGACAGCAATTTCAGCATATGCCAAAAAAATTAATTAAAAGATTTATGCCTAAGCCTGAAACCTTGCGTGAGCATAAACACTTACGCATGTTCGGACGCTTGTTACATAATCCCAATCTATGGGCACTTAATCGAAAATCCGCCCCAGGCGCATTTGCCGTAGGGTTATTTGTCGCTTGGATCCCAATGCCATTTCAGATGGTTGTTGCAGCGGCTTTTGCCATTCTATTTAACGTTAATATTCCTGTTTCAGTTGCATTAGTATGGATAACCAATCCCTTAACTATGCCAGTGATGTTTTATGGGGCGTATTTGCTCGGTGCTAAAATACTCGGCCATGCTCCGCAAGATTTTGCCTTCGAAGCAAGCTGGCAATGGATTGAAGCATCGCTTGCGACCATAGGTCCGGCATTCTTACTCGGGTGTCTCGTGCTAGGAGTGGTTTTTTCCGCTGTCGGTTATTTGCTGATTAATAATCTGTGGAAATATTCAATTATGTTTAAGTGGCAGAAACGCAAGAATAAATAATCTCTTATATTCAAACCGCTTATGTTGGTACAACGATTGAGTCAAGGTAACAGCATAAGCGGATTAACACATTCGCTCTCGCTTCCCTTTTGTTCATCATGTAAATCACCTTCTGCATACAACCACGTTAACTCCACTTTGCGCCGAATTTAAGATCATACATATCTGTGAATTAAATCACACAGCGGCGCCTAGCTTTTCCCTAAAAACAGATTTTTGCTGTTACTATTTATAAAAACATCAAGTAGGGAATATCCATGCCTTTTTATCATCAATATGGTTCTAAAAGCCTCAAAGCCGTTGAACACTTAGTCCTATTTATTATTGCCATTGCCACCATAGTTGCAATAGGCCAAGAAATTGTGCATATCATCTCTGTACGTATGGTCGCACTGGCTGATTTACTCTTGTTATTTATTTTCTTAGAAGTATTAGCCATGGTGGCTAACTACTATGAATCCGGTAAGTTACCAGTACGTATGCCGCTTTATATTGCGATTGTCGCCTTGGCCCGTTACCTAATCTTAGATATGAAGAGCATGGAAGACTGGCGTATCGCAGCAATATCATTATCGACGCTAATTTTAGCGGCAACCGTGATTGTGATTCGTTGGGGCCAATTAAAAATGCCTTATCCAAAAAATCAAGAATACGACAATTAATCAAATACCTGAGTTGGTGCTATTGAAACCTAAATCAATGGCACCTGCAGTTCTCGTTTTAAAACTATTATCAAAGACCTAGCTTTCACATTGGTATTCTGCCAAAAAGCAATTATGCTAGTTTTACTGAGATCAATAATTTACGGGGCAATTGAGTTATGGGTGACCATACTACTGGTTTTGAAGAAAAACGCACATCGCTGCGAGTCGACATGGAAGCAGAGCGCGTGGTCTTGAATTGGATCGACACTCAAGGCATGAAGCAAACAGATGAAGGTGTGTGTATCGACTTAGCAAGACGCGGCATTTTATTCGATTATAAAAATCCGTTTGCACTGGGCGAACTCATCGAAGTGACCTTTAATCCCAATTCAACCCAACAAAATACCGTTAAAGGACAAGTCTGCCGCTGCGCAAAATGCCACGACCAAAGCTACCACATTGCCATGCAACTGCTTTAATTTAACTTAAATTTCGCAGCTTTAATGGCTCTGTTCTACACTCAATGAATTGAACAATTCATTAAGGGGCGTCAGTATGATCTTGCTGGTAGGTGGTGAAAAAGGTGGTAGCGGAAAAAGTTGTCTCGCTCAAAATCTTGCCGTTTATATTAAGCAAAAATTTCAGGCAAACGTCCTCATGGTCGATTGTGATCCCCAACGCACGACTTCAGATTGGATCCAAGCAAGAAATAATGATCCAAGCCTCCCAAGCATTAATTGCATCCAACTTTACGGCAAGATTCGTAATGATTTACTCAGCCTCAATGAGCGTTTTGACTACGTAATTGTAGATTGTGGTGGCCAAGATAACTTAGCCATGCGCGCAGCTATGTCGGTAGCGACTTATGTTGTGATCCCCCTCAGACCCAAAAGACGAGATCTCAAAACATTACCCCACATGGAAGACATGCTAAGTACGTGTAAGATGGTGAATCCTAAAATGATCGCGACTATAGTGCTCACCCAATGTCCAGCGCTTCCCACACAGTTTAAACGCATTTTAGAAGCCAAAGATGTGGTGCAATCCTTTGGACTAAGGGTGCTAAATTCAGTTACATTTTGTCGAAATATTTATGATGACAGTGAAGAAAGAGGCTCTTCAGTCGTCGAAATAGAACCCGATGGGAAAGCAGCTGATGAGATCCGCGCCATAGCGGATGAGTTATTCGCAATGCCACCAGAAAATAGCTATGAGCTTAACTGATCTTAAACGTAAGAAACCTAAGCAAATCATCAAGCCGGTTTCTGTCGATGATTTCATTGAAGATGCCAATAACTACGCCTTAGGTAAGGCGAGTTTATTAGCTGCGCCCACCACACACACCATAGTTAAGGGCTTAGATAAAAAATCGACTAAGATTTATCGCCACGCGACCTTTACCCTCACTGAAAACAGTATTTCTCAGCTTGATGCCCTATCGAAATCCACCAATATTGCAAAATCTCGATTACTGCGTATTTTGATCAATGAATTTACCCAACTCCCCCCCGCACAGCAGGAGCAAATTGCAAATAAGCGCCACGATGAAACCTGAGCTTCAACAAAACGATTACACGTCTATGTGACTAAAACTAATCAACGAAATAAAATGAGTACACACTATAGTCACTGTGTATTATACCAATCATATTAAATAGTTAGTCAGTTCAGAGCCTCACTGGCATCTCAATCCAAGGCGCATTGATGCAGAAATGGTCATTCCCTTTTAAGTAATGCAACACCGGAGTGGAATGCCTGTGGCTCCCGAAGGGCGGCTGATGTTAATGGCATCGCGCTTTATACTGCGTTTAAGGCTTTTGACAGAGCACCACTATGCCTTCAAGCCTTTGCCTTGTCTAAAGCGCTTTGAGCTCCCGCTGAATGAACAGATATGGTATTAATGCTCACACCTTCGCCCAGCCACAAGTTGAATACCTTGGGACGTTTCGTGAAACTTACCTTTAGCTATGAGTAACTGAATTAACGCTTCGGCACTCAAATCAGTTGAACTACAAGTATGGTATCGAGCCGCCGAGCCAAACTTTTGCTCCATCATGGAAATTAATTCAGGCTTTATAATAGCGGCCCCTTGAGCTACCATCAGCGCCATAACATCATGACCGTGAACAGAATTGGACATATGCCCTCCTAAAGATGCAATATTATTGTTCTTTATATCCTAACGGTTAAATTCGAACCCTGATCTCGCGCACAAACTTTCAAATGGGGACGACTGCGCCGACATCTGTGACGATAATGTGAGCCATTATGTCTTTGATCCTATTACTGACCCAACAGATGTCGCTGTACTTAGTGATCGTTTACTTAGTCAGTAAAACGCCACTGTTTAAACTTTTTGCCGAAACGTCTCCTCGTCTGCCACATAAGATTTTTATGTATCTGATTTTTTCGAGTTTCTGCATCATGGCCACTTATTTTGGTGAGCAAACCTCGGGAGCGATTGCCAACACTCGTGCTATGGGCGCAGTTTTGGGCGGATTATTAGGAGGACCGGTTACTGGTTTTCTGGTGGGGCTGACTGGTGGGCTACACCGCTACTGTATGGGCGGCTTTACTGATATAGCCTGCGCCATCTCCACCACCTTAGAAGGCTTATCCGCAGGGATGATAAGCTTCTACTTAAGACGCGCAGATAAAAGTGAGCTCATCTACAATCCATTACTCGTTTGCCTAGTGACTTTTTATGCTGAAATGATGCAAATGAGCATCATACTTTTGGTTGCACGCCCCTTCGATGATGCATGGGAATTAGTACGTCAAATCGCGCCGCCCATGTTATTAGTCAATTCCGTGGGAGCGGCACTCTTTATGAGCATGATCCGTGACCAAAAAACCATGTTTGATAAACTCTCATCGAGCTTTTCGACTAAGGCATTAAAAATTGCCGAACGCAGTGTCGGATTACTATCCAAAGGATTTAACGAAGAAAGCAGTAGTCATGTCGCCCAAATCGTCATCGAAGAAACCAATGTGGGTGCAGTGGCCATCACGGACAGGGAAAAACTGTTAGCCTTTATTGGCATAGGCGCCGATCACCATCTCCCTGGTACACCGATTTCGTCCAAAATCACCTTAGAAGCCATCAATCAAAATAAGGTCATGTTCGCCGATGGCGTTGAAACGCCCTATGCATGCTCTATTTCTTCTCATTGCCGTCTAGGGTCAAGTCTAGTGATCCCGCTGCGCAGTGATACTGAAGTCATTGGCACGATTAAACTCTATGAGCCTAAGAATAAACTTTTTTTGAATATCAACCGTACTTTAGGTGAAGGTATTGCCCGCCTATTATCAAACCAAATTCTTTATGGCCGGTTTGAGCAACAGCAAAATCTACTGACTCAAGCCGAACTTAAATTGCTGCAGGCTCAGGTCAATCCGCACTTTTTATTTAATGCACTGAATACCATTAGCGCGATTATCAAACGTGATCCTGATATGTCTAAACAGCTACTGCAGCAGTTATCGCAATTTTTACGGATCAATTTAAAGCGAACGACAGGCTTAGTGACGCTTGGGGATGAGCTAGATCACATAGCGTCCTATCTCACCATTGAAAAAGCGCGTTTTATTGATAAATTACAAGTCAGTATCGCGATACCTGAATCACTCTACCACTGTAAAGTCCCCGCCTTTACCCTGCAGCCAATTATTGAGAATGCCGTAAAGCACGGCACTTCGCACATGATTGAGCAAGGGCAGATTAAAGTGACTGGCAAGCTCGAAAATGATGTGCTGGAGCTAGAAGTCACAGACAATGCCGGGTTGTATCAGCCCATTGAGGGCTCAGAAGGTCTAGGGATGAACTTAGTGCATAAGCGAATTCAAAATATTTTTGGCGAACAATACGGCGTGACAGTGGAGTGCGAGCCCGATCAATTGACTCGTGTCACCATAAGATTGCCCATAGAAAGCCCTGAAACATCAAATATGGATAATCGCACGTGATCACTTGTTTAATTGTCGATGATGAGCTGTTTGGTCGTGAAGAATTAGCTGACCTTTTGGGGCAAGAACACGACATCCAAATCGTCGGTCAATGTGCCAATGCTATTGAGGCATTACAGAGCATAACCAAAGAAAAACCTCAGTTAATCTTTCTTGATATCCAAATGCCACGCATTTCGGGCATGGAACTTATTGCAATGCTCGACCCCGATGACATGCCGAAAATCGTGTTTGTCACCGCCTACGACGAGTTTGCCGTCAAAGCCTTCGACAATCATGCCTTCGATTATTTACTCAAACCCATAGATGCCGACAGACTCAGTAAAACCCTCACTCGCGTGCGTAAAAATCTAACGCCTCAGGCTATGGACTCCATTACCCCAAAGAGTCTTGAACATATTCCCTGCTACAGCGGCAATAAACTCAAAGTCATTGCAATCCAAGATGTGGAATATGTGTTCAGTGACTTAAGCGGCATCCATGTGGCCAGCACGAAAGGCAAAGTCCATACCCAGTTGACCTTGAAAGTGTTCGAAGAAAAAACCCCACTGGTGCGCTGCCATCGGCAGTATTTAATTTCACCTAAGGCGATTGCTGAAATTGAGCTGTTAGATACGGGGGCTGAAGTCACCACTCATTTAGGCGATAAAGTCCCCGTATCACGCCGCTATCTTAAAAGCCTTAAACAGCTATTTGGCTTTCAATAAACACAATACCAAAGTTATCTTAGCGACGTATTTTTAGCCATAAGATGGCCAACAACACTCACCGTTAACATACAATGGTAACCACTTAAGCTCACCAATTGCCGCTCACACTGCATTTTCGACCACTCATTGAAATTACAAAGTTTTATATCAACAACTTGTTTACACTCGCCAGAACTCAAATGGGGAGATAACAAAAATGATGTGGTTCCTACTCTGTGTCGGTCTACTGATCGGCGGCTACTTTATCTACGGCGCCTTTGTCGAGAAAGTCTTCGGCATTAACGCTAATCGTCAAACACCCGCTTTCAGTCAAACTGATGGCGTCGACTTTGTGCCTATGTCTAAAGGTAAAGTCTATCTAATTCAATTATTAAACATTGCAGGTGTAGGCCCAATCTTTGGTCCTATCTTAGGTGCACTCTATGGTCCTGCAGCTATGTTGTGGATTGTGGTTGGCTGTATCTTTGCAGGTGCAGTGCATGACTACTTCTCCGGTATGTTGTCAGTGCGCAATGGCGGTCAATCCGTGCCAAACCTTGCGGGTAAGTATTTAGGTAAGAGCGCCAAACACTTCATGAACGTGTTTGCTATTGTGCTGTTACTGCTAGTCGGTGTGGTCTTTATCTCTGCGCCTGCAGGCTTACTTGGCAAGCTTACTGGTTGGGATGTCAGTATCTTCGTTGGTATAATCTTCGTCTATTACCTGATTGCAACTGTGGTACCTGTCGATAAAATTATCGGTCGTCTGTACCCCTTCTTTGGCGCTTTATTGTTCTTCATGTCGTTTGGTTTAGCTTTCGCAATTATGCTATCAAGCGAGCATACCTTACTGCCTAACGTACAAGCGGGCGATTTCTTCCAAAACTTAAATCCGAACGACATGCCACTTTGGCCTGCCCTATTCATCACTATTGCCTGTGGCGCGGTATCGGGTTTCCATGCTACTCAATCACCGTTAATGGCCCGCTGCGTTGAAAATGAGACTAATGGTCGCTTCGTCTTCTTTGGTGCCATGATTGGCGAAGGCATAATCGCATTGCTTTGGTGTGCCATCGCGTTGTCTTACTTTGGCGGAGTAGAAGGGTTGAGTGCGGGTATGTCAGGTAACCCTGCCAACGTCGTCTATGAGGCCTCTACCGGTCTGTTAGGCGCTATCGGTGGCTTTATGGCTATCCTAGGAGTGATTATTCTGCCGATTACCTCAGGCGATACGGCTTTCCGCTCTGCGCGTTTGATTCTGGCTGAATTTTTCAATATGCCACAAATCTCACTACCAAAGCGCTTAGTGTTAGCTCTCCCACTGTTTGTTATCGGCGGCATATTGACCCAAGTGGACTTTGGTGTGATTTGGCGCTACTTCGGTGTAGCAAATCAAGCCACTGCAGTATTAATGCTGTGGACGGCTTCGGCTTACCTGCTACGACATAACAAACTACATTGGATTGCGACAATTCCAGCGATGTTTATGACCACTGTGGTTATCACCTTCCTACTGAACTCGTCAACCTTAGGCGCAGGTTTACCTATGACGGTATCAACCATAGCGGGCATAGTCACAACCTTAGTGATTACAGCACTCTTGATTGTGAAAACCAAAGGTAAAGGCGAAATTGATTTACCGGTTGAAACTGAGCTTAAAGAGCCAGTCAAAGACTAGTCAAACAGTCCAAATGACCAACCTAAAACAGGCGCTTTATTGCGCCTGTTTTGATCATACTGCTGCACCAATAACAGCTATCACAGGTTTGAGCTAGCAAGGTATTCAAGCTTGACTCGATACCATTGCACACTGTATCAGGCATACAAAACTGCTATACTCCCGCCATAGCACACTGCAACATGCATAATATGAATCAATCGAATAACCCGCTCCACGGCATTAAACTGGAAACGATCATCACTTATTTAGTCGAGAAATACGGCTGGGAAGAATTAGGTGAAAGAATTAATATCCGCTGTTTTACCCACGATCCCAGCATCAAATCCAGTTTACGTTTTTTGAGAAAAACAGAGTGGGCGCGGGATAAAGTCGAATATCTTTATTTAAGAGCCAATAAATTACCCTTGCCGCCACCCAAAGCAGACTCTAGTCAAGCGGCTAAGAAGCCTGCGGCAAAAATTGCGACGAAGAAAACCAATCAAACTCCCCCTGACAAGTCTGTTAAAAGCGATAAACCTAGCACAGATGACAAAGTAAATAGCCATATTTGGGGTAACAGTTAATCTTCGCCCTCTGCAGCCATAAAACGTGAACAGCCCTCACTTGAGGGCTGTATTGTCATCAGCAATATCGCGCTTTTTGCCAAATAAGCCAAAAATTAGCTTCAGTTTTCCAATTAATGGCCGATAGCGATTTGAGTATCAACACAGTTTGCATCTAATGGAGTATGGAATGAGCATTAATGGAATAAACAGTGCCACAATCGGCTCAACTTTCACTCCGGTATCGAGCGCATATATCGCAGCAACTCCTGCCACAACAAAAACGGCGACTAATGAATCGACAGCAGATGCGCAGGATACTCAAGACACAGTCTCCATTTCTTCAGCCGGCCGCGCCGCATTGTCCGCAGATGTAGGTGCCCCTTTAAGAGACAATGCTGCAGCAAAAAAAGATGGAACAGAAAATGATGCGTCAGAAGAGCCCATGACGTTAATCGACCAACAGATCCAGAAAATAAAAGAGCAGATCAAAACACTACAAAAAATGCTGGCCAAACTTAAAGGAGATGACTCTGAGGTTGCGGAGCAACAGCGTAAGTTAATCCAAGAACAAATAATGCAGCTAAGTAGTCAAATAGCGACCTTGACTGATAAGAAGATGCGCGACGCGCAAAAGTCAGCTTAGACAAGATAACTGACCAATAGTCTTTGTAATACATCCCGTAATGGATGATACCTAGATAGGAAAGCTAAACATTAAACGCCAAACATTGAGCCCATCGCCACGACGATAACTGAATCCGATGCGATCAACACTCAATAATTCACCGCCTAACGGCTTAGAAAAGGCAAGGGAAAAACCTGCCTCATAGCTGCCTGAAACTATGGTATCTTGCTCTATCTCGCTGATAAATCTGAGTTCATTGAAATACCAATAACCCACGGCAAAGATCCTTGGTTGCACCTGCAGATCCCACCATTGCCAGCGTGGTGCTAACCCTAAATCAACACCTGTTTGTAGTACTGCAAATTGATCCGAAAACTTACCATAGTGCTCGCTGTACCCAGCAAAGCGTAATCTCGATACCCACACAGCATCCTGCCCTGCTAAGGTAAAGTCATACAAGCTACTAATCCCTGAGGCGATAATAGCAACGTTATCGTTTTTATCGAAATTAGTGCCAAAACCGATATCTAAATACCCTTCCATTCGAGTATTTTCGCTCGCCTGCCAATGATGCTCAAAACCTGGGGTAACTGTCATAGTACCTATCGACGACGGCAACTCACCTTCAGTGATATCTTTGGCTAAATAATCAAAAAAGCCAAAGGAGATAGGTAACCGTAACCAAGTTTGGCTACCGCTATCTTTCTTCAAATCAAAGCTTAACGGAATGCTAACGACGGTGGCATTTTGGTTTGCAGCGCGGTAAACGCCAGTGCCAAGATAACTACCAAAGGCGTAAACAGAATTTGGATTAGTGCTAGTTTCTATCGGATTACTACCATTAGCATTATTAGGTGCATGATTGATAGAAAAGTCGGAATAATCCGCTTGAGATGCAGATACGAATGTATTTGTAGCAGAGACACTATCGGCAAAGGTGGTAGGAATAACGCTCAGTAATGCCAAGCACATTAGCGACAAGCTTAATAGCAACCGACTGAAACAATGGCTCAATTGACTTAAACCTTCCTCATTTTTAACTCAATCGGTCGACTCTTTATGATGACAAAACTACTTATTTTCATCCATAAAATGATATTCAGACATCATGTGTCCAAGCTCAGTGGATTTAGTTTTTAAGTACGCTTCGTTATAACGATTTTTACCAACTTGCAGTGGTACGCGCTCAACCACTTCGATGCCAAACTCCTTCATCGCTTTCACTTTACGCGGATTATTGGTCATCAAACGCACATGCTTCACCCCTATCTGTTCCAGCATAGGCTTGATCATGTCGTATTTACGCATATCCGCTTCGAAACCGAGTTGCTCGTTGGCTTCAACCGTGTTGGCGCCTTTATCTTGCAGCTCATAGGCGCGAATTTTATTCAGCAAACCAATGCCACGGCCTTCTTGGCGTAAATAGAGGATAAAGCCACTGCCCGTTTCCGCAATATTTTGCATGGCAGCTTGTAACTGAAAACCACAGTCACAACGCAAGCTAAATAAAGCATCGCCGGTTAAACACTCGGAATGAATACGGCCCAACACAGGTTCATCCGCACTGAGCGTACCGAATGTGAGCGCAACATGCTCTTTACCTGATTCGGTATCTTCAAAACCATGCATGGCAAACACGCCCCAAGGAGTGGGTAACTTTGACGTCGCGACATATTTTATCGACATACTTAACCTTAACGACAACTCTCATTCCATGAGACGAATAAGATCCCTAGAAACAAAACGAGGATTAGGCACTTAGCCAACTAAGCGCACTATTCTAAAGTGTTTTCGAACAATCCAGAAATACTTTAGTGTTTTAATCAACTAAACCAAACATGAATGTCTTTTCGATGGGCAGCACGAAGGAATGGATTAAAACGAAGCAGTGCATTAAATACAAGGAGCACAAACACGCGATCGACACTCGATCCCGTGCCAGTGACATCCAATCCCACATTAAAATTTTGCGGGAGCGTATCCAGTAACTTCCGTTAGCCCCATTTCACGGCCGATAGCCGTCATAGGGTGGATTACCACAAGCCCTTTGACAGACTTTTTCAGTTTGCCCATGTCTGCTTGTTCCGCTTTTGTCAAAGCACGATGGAAAGGCAAACCTTTAATATCTGACCCTTGCTTATTCAATAAGCGGGTTTGTTGCCCTTTCACACTGCCGATTTGCTTAGTGACCGCAGCGATTTCGCGTTTGAACTGGGCAATAATGACGTCATCGCCTCTTTGTTCAGCCGCAGCAAGTTTACGACGAAATTTATCTAATTTATCGTTAAGCTGCTGCAGTTCTTGCTTTAAATTCATTCTGTTACCTTAAATTACCTAAGTTAGCCACAGTAAAATCTTAGCCTGATTATGCTAGCGTCTGTGTCAAGGCCTGAGATTATAGCAGCAAGTTACAGATCCTCGTTACCGCTTTTATAACAAACGAATGATCTGATTGCTGCTACCGCGAAACACGAGACTCGGATCGGCAAGACTTTGTTCAAATTTTCCATCCACCAGCACATCAATATAGGCCAACACGGCGCGCTGTTCATCACTCAACTCATCGAGCACATAACCTGTCCACAGCCAAATATCCTTCCCCTTACACTCAACCTTGACTCGTTTGACGAGCGTCAAAATGGCACTGAGATTGACAGGCAATAAAGGATCGCCGCCCGAAAGCGATAAACCACGACGCACAATCCGCTTATCATTAAGATCGGCAATAATCCTATCTTCCATCGTTTTATCAAACACATGCCCAGAACGGGGATCCCAAGTGCTTTGATTATAACAACCGCGGCACTGGTGCTCACAGCCAGAGACAAACAAGGTCGCACGGGTACCTGGGCCATTGACCACATCGATAGGGAAATATTGATGGTAATTCATTGATGGTAATTCATTGATGGTCACTCACAGTGCATTTCATCTTTTAACACTGACACTCATCCCGTGGCACTATTTGATGCCACGGAATAAGTCTAACAGGCAAAATAAGGTAATAGTGTTACAAGTGTTTGATCCTGCGTTTTACTTCTTCTTGCTTGCCATAATTAAAAGGCCGCGCATCAGGACTGCCTAAGTAACCGCACACACGGCGCGTCACAGAAACCCGACTAGGCTCATGATTGCCACACTTAGGGCAAGTGAACCCTTTACTGGTACAACTAAATTCACCGGTAAAGCCACAGTCGTAGCATTCATCAATTGGCGTGTTAGTGCCATAGTAAGGCACGCGGCTGTAGCTATAATCCCAGACGTTTTCCAGCGCTTCGAGGTTATGCTGCATATTGGGATATTCGCCATAACAAATAAAGCCGCCGTTCGCGATAGCGGGATATGGCTGTTCAAAATCAATTTTATCGTAAGGATTTACGCTTTTTTCCACATCGAGGTGGAAACTATTAGTGTAATAGCCCTTGTCCGTCACCCCTGTGACTAAGCCAAATTGCTTCGCATCCAGTTTACAAAAACGGCTGCAGAGACTCTCACTTGGCGTGCTATACAGACTAAAGCCATAACCTGTTTCGGCCTTCCACGCATCGGTAGCAGCTTTAAGATAAGCTACAATAGCAACGGCTTTTTCCCTTAATTGTGCATCATCAAATACATGGGTTTGGGTGCCATAGAGTGCATTCATGGTTTCATGCAGGCCAATGTAACCGAGTGAAATCGACGCGCGGCCATTTTTAAAGATTTGCGCCACATCATCATCTGCCCGTAAACGTACACCACAGGCGCCTTCCATATAGAGGATAGGTGCCACGCGGGCTTTAACACCGTTCAGTCGCTCAATACGGGTATCCAGCGCTTTACGGGCTAATACTAATCTGTCATCTAAAATGCGATAAAACTCAGTCTCATCGCCATTGGCTTCTAAGGCAATCCGCGGCAGGTTTAAACTGACCACTCCCAAATTATTGCGCCCTTCATGCACAAGCCCGCCATTTTCTTCATAGGTGCCTAAAAAGCTACGGCAGCCCATTGGAGTTTTAAATGAACCGGTCACTTTCTCGACTTGCTCGTAGTTGAGGATGTCGGGATACATGCGCATTGTTGCGCATTTGAGCGCCATCTGTTTTACATCGTAATTGCAATCGCCCGCTTTGTGATTAATGCCATCACGAATCGCAAACACTAGCTTAGGGAATACTGCAGTCTTGCGATTTTTACCCAATCCCGCCATCCGCACTTTGAGCATTGATTGCTGAATTAAGCGTGATTCCCATGACGTGCCTAAACCAAACCCAAAGGTCACGAACGGTGTTTGGCCATTGGCAGTGTGTAAGGTATTGACCTCATATTCCAAAGACTGGAATGCATCGTGACATTCTTTTTCAGTTTGCGCCGTGGCAAAGGCTTTGGCATCGGTAATCTTCCAATTAAGGGCAATTTGGTAATGCTTGTCGTAGCTCTTAGCAACAAATGGCGCTAACACTTCATCGATACGGTTGATAGTAGTTCCGCCATAGATATGACTCGCCACTTGGGCAATAATCTGCGCGGTCACCGCTGTCGCTGTTGAAATAGACTTAGGGGTTTCAATTTCGGCATTACCCATTTTAAAGCCGTGGGTCAACATGCCAGCTAAATCAATCAACATGCAGTTAAACATCGGGAAAAACGGAGAGTAATCTAGGTCGTGGTAATGGATCTCGCCCGCTTCATGGGCAGCGACTACATCCTTTGGCAAAATATGACTTTTGGCGTAATGTTTGGCGACTATGCCCGCGAGTAAATCCCGCTGAGTAGGAATGACTTTTGAATCTTTATTAGCATTTTCATTGAGTAAAGCCGCATTACTTTGCTCAACTAAACCACGGATTTCGAGGTTGAGTTTACTGGTCGCTTCACGGCACACATCTCTGTCGTGACGGTATTCGATATACACCCGCGCTAGGGACTTGTACGGCCCTTCCATCAGTAAATTCTCAACCGCATCTTGTAGATGGTGGATATCGACTTCAGCTAATGGCGCGACGCTCTGACTGATACACGCTGCCACTGTCGCTGCATAGTCGCCATCCTCTATTCCAACTGAGTTTGCAGCGGCATTCACTGCATCCCTTATCCTTGTTTCATCAAAAGGTGTGCGGCAACCATCACGCTTAATTACGACTGGCATTGTTCAGTTCCTCTCCATCTCGCCTAAAAATTAACACTACATCTAGTGATTTTAAAAGCATAAAACACAATATGTAGAGCATTAGGCTACAATGACGGTAAGGAGTCCATGATCCAGATCATAGTTTTTAGGATGAAATAAAAGAACAAACAAGAACTGCAGCTAGGCCCAATTATCTGAAAATTGCGCCTTGACCTGCTGATTAAACCCAGCTAGTTGAATGCGTGACAATTTGTGTTTATCACGCACTATGGATGTGAATTAACGTTTAGCAAGCGCAAGATAACTACTGAGTTGGCCCGATGCAGATTGATGTGCCCCCATAGATGAAGCGAGTTGCATCATAGATTTTAGCCCCTGCCACTGCTGCTTTTCAGCATCCGTAAGCGGAGGTTCAGAATTCAAATAATCCGTCAATTGGCTAAGGACTTTCGTGGCCTTCTGGGCTAGCACCGGCGACTGAGCATCATCCATATTGGTTAAGACGCTCTTAGCATCAACTAAGGTATTGATAAGAGGATTATTGGGTGATTTTTTAGCTAATGATTTGATTTCATCATCTAAAAAATCTTGCAACGATTGTTTAGTCGGCGTCGTTGTGCTCGGCACTGTAATACCGTTTTTCGATAAACGCTCGAGTTGCACATCCGATAAAATGCCATCTTTTTGTAAGCGCGACACCAATGCGGGAATATCGGCGACGCCAAATTGACCATCGGCAAAAAAATCCTTCGCCATCGATTGAATTTTCTGTGCGCGTTGCGCCCTTGGCGACAGCGCTATCTCATCGGTTTTACCGTTATCGGGTTTGGTAGCATCCGTCTGCGTTTTATTTGTTTCTATCGTAGTATCGGTTTTAGCCGTGCTCGTCTTTTGGCTATTGGCACCATAGGCATCGGCGATACTGGCACTGCTGCGATTAAGATTAAAGGCATTTAAAATAGAATTCATCGTCAAAAATTCGGCGTCTAAGACTCAATGACGGTTTTAAAGCAAAAACTAAGCCAATCAAGTATTAATCAGTGCAACCGCTGAGTTAATAGCATCACTATGCATAAACCAACTTATATCTAGGACTGTATATCTTCGATCAAGGCAAGACATTGCCGCCTTAGTAAATCGAGTGCCTCAGCGTCCATCTGCACTTTATCTAGTAAGGTTTGCTTCAAGGCAAGAGCTTCGTGCCTGATACCCTCTCCTTGACTTGTCAGAGTGATCAGCTTTTTCCGCTCATCTTCAACGCAGGCTAATCGCGTAATCAACCCCTTCAACTCTAACCGCTTGACGATTGGCGTTAGGGTTCCCATATCGAGTTTAGTCGCCATTGATAGCTGGGTTTGGCTGCAGCCGTTTTGACGCCACAGGGTTTGCATCACTAAATATTGAGGGAAAGTTAACTCGTATGCCTCGAGTAGAGGCCGATAAGCACGCACTAATGCATTGCTCGCAGAATATAACGCGAAACAAACATTATCGGATAAACAGAGTGGATCGCTAGAAGCTTGGCTATGAGTCTGTTTTGTAGCGTCTAGCTCAGGTTGAGGTAAGCAATTCTGCACGTTTAAGCGCCTGTCATTTAAACATAACGCTATCTTATCCGATCTGTCCCACCGCATCTAGTTTGCGCGCAAACTATTTGCATTCAATCTTAAAGCCACGTAGAGTTAACATCATTCGTTTGCGCACAAACAAAAGGTGAGTTTTTATGAAGAGTATGACTGAAACCCGTGAAATCCATCTAGCTAGTCGCCCAGAAGGCATGCCTACGGCACAGAACTTTACTTTAGTAAATAAAGCATTAGCACCGCTCGCTGATGGACAAGTGCTGATTAAAAATCTATGGATGTCGGTTGACCCTTACATGCGCGGGCGCATGGTTGATCGCAAGAGTTATGTTCCGCCCTTCGCCTTAAATCAAGTCTTAGAAGGCGGTGCGATTGGTGAAGTTATAGCGTCAAAAAACACCGAGTTCCCGGTTGGTACTAAAGTCAGCAGCATGCTAGGTTGGCGTGAACACGCAGTCACAGATACCGCAGGACTGACAGCTTTACCACGAACTACGCTTGATAATTCACATTTCCTCGGCGTACTCGGAATGCCAGGCATGACAGCTTGGACAGGACTGACTCGCATTACAGATTTAAAAGCGGGTGAGACACTGTTCGTTTCCGCAGCCTCTGGCGCAGTAGGTAGCGTAGCCTGCCAAATTGGTAAACTAATAGGTGCTCGTGTAATAGCCTCTGTCGGTTCAGATGAAAAAGCTGAATTATTAAAAAGTTATGGTGTTGATGCGGTCATCAATTACAAAACTTGTGGCAATCTCACCCAAGCGTTGACAAAAGCAGCCCCAGAAGGGGTTGACGTGTATTTTGAGAACGTCGGTGGCGAGCATTTAGCCGCAGCGCTGAGCAATATGAAAGATCATGGACGTATCGCTGTTTGCGGTATGATTTCGCAATATAACAACACAACTCCAACACCTGGCCCTGACAACTTAGCACTAATTGTAATGCGAAAACTCAAGTTAGAAGGTTTTATCGTATCCGAACATTGGGCGCATTATCCTGAGTTCACCGCAAAAATGGCTCAATGGTTAGCGGAAGGTAAAGTCAAAGCAGAACAAACAATTTATCAAGGGCTTGAACAAGCACCTGATGCTTTTATCGGTCTATTTGAAGGTAAGAATCGCGGTAAAATGTTGGTAAAACTAGCCTAAGTCACCAACAAAGCGGTATAAACATCTCAATATGAGATAGCAAATAGTCGGTATCGCAAAAGTGATACCGACTTTTGTTTATCTGGCAATCAAACGCTATCTATATAAAACTTTTGACTCTACATTTTGCCTCATCAGCCCTTCCAGAGCGCTGCTTCAATCAAGTGGGCGACTTTCTCCACCGCCGCTTCGCCGGCGGCAATCGCCTCATCAGCACGATGAAACTCCATAGTGCCGATATTTCCCACCTCTGGCACAATACAAATATCTGGTGGATCGCCCATCAACCGCGCCCGTTTATGCCTTTGCTCTAAAATACCCATAGATTGCGACATCACAGCAATCATCCCCGGATTCGATTTAGTGCCGAGCGAAAACTTATCGGTTAGGTTACTGACATAATCTCGGCCACGGGCAAATAAATCCATAAAGCCCGTTTCTTGTCGCGCTGGCATATCCATTTCAGCTTGGACAGTCCTTTGGCTGGTCATATTCACGGGTAACACTTGGATACGCCCAGAATGATAGCCATATAAATCCACTGCAATCACCACATCAACGCCCATGGCGCGGCTGACCGAAACAGGAACAGGATTCACTACAGCACCATCGACTAACCAGCGTTCTCCTTGTCTGACAGGAGCTAAAATCCCCGGCATGGAGCAAGAGGCCCGTACCGCTTGCCGTAAATCCCCTTCAGTAAACCAAATTTCCTGACCAGAGTATAAGTCAGTCGCGACGGCTGCAAAGGGACGATTGAGATTCTCAATATTCACATCTCCTATACGTGCATGCAGCACATCGAACACCTTGTCTCCGCCGATAAGCCCGCCCTTACGCCATCGAATATCCATCAAGCCAAGCACGTCCCAACTAGAAAAACCGCGCACCCATTTTTCTAACTCGGGTAAATGATCATGGGCGTAAGCGGCACCCACTAAAGCCCCTACCGAACATCCAGCCACTTTATCGGGCTTAATACCCATGGCAGCTAAACCATTCAATACACCTATATGTGCCCAACCTTTCGCCGCCCCACTACCCAAGGCAATACCTACCGAAGGGGTTGTTCCGTTAGCCATAAATCATTTCTCCTGTAACTCAATGCAGTACACGATAACGTAAAATCCTGCCATATCCACTGTCAATCGGTAAAAACGACACAATTAAGAGGTTGTAATACCAATGTAAATAAATACAATCAACAGAGCATAAATGGCACACTTTCTACATCAATCCGTGCATGAAGCAGAGATAATCACCGATGTGGATAGCTGAGCAAGGGCGATTAAGGCTATAATCTGCCCTTACTAAGATTTAGGGGATATACCTTTGCAATTTACCGATTTTTCTCTGGACCAGCGTCTGCTTCAAAGCATAAAACATATGGGGATCACAGAACCCACCGCCATCCAGGAACAAGCACTGCCTATCGCATTGGCAGGTAAAGATTTAATGGCGTCATCAAAAACGGGCTCAGGTAAAACCTTAGCGTTTTTGTTACCCGCATTGCAAAGAGTCATTTCTACCCGCTCACTGTCGAAACGTGATCCTAGAGTCTTGATTTTATTACCGACTCGCGAACTAGCACATCAGGTTTATAGTCAGCTTCGCCTGCTTGTCGCCAACACCCAATACAAGGCCATCAGCGTACTGGGCGGTGAAAACTTTAATGACCAAGCCAAAGCCTTAGCGAAAGAACCGCATTTTATTGTCGCGACTCCAGGCCGTATCGCCGATCATTTAGAACAGAAGCATCTTTTTCTCAATGGCTTAGAGTTATTAGTCCTCGATGAAGCCGACCGCATGTTAGATTTAGGCTTTGCACCGCAACTAAAAGCGATCAACGATGCAGCAGATCATAAACGCCGTCAAACGCTGATGTTTTCTGCCACGTTAGATCACGACGAAATCAATGATATCGCAGCAACATTACTAAAAAATCCAGCACATGTGGCGATTGGCGCGGCTCACTCTGAGCATAACGATATTCATCAACGTATCTTTTTATGTGACCACTTAGACCATAAAGAAGCGTTATTAGCCCGTTTGCTCAAAGATGAAACCCATAAACAAGTGATCATCTTTACTGCGACGCGTCCAGATACTGAGCGCTTAGCAGCTAAATTAACCGCGCAAGGTTTTGCAACCGCCGCACTAAGCGGTGATTTAAAGCAGGCCGCACGAAACCAAATCATGGACCAATTTGCCCGTGGCCAACAACAAGTCCTAGTGACGACCGATGTCGCCTCTCGTGGTCTGGATTTGCTCAATGTGTCTTTGGTCGTTAACTTCGACATGCCTAAATTTGCCGAAGAATACGTGCATCGTATCGGCCGTACTGGTCGTGCAGGCGCAAAAGGTGATGCGATATCGCTCGTCGGGCCAAAAGATTGGGACAACTTTAAGAAAGTCCAAGTCTTCCTCAGAAAAACCTTTGAGATCAGCACAATTCCAGGCCTAGAAGCTAAATTTAGTGGTCTAAAAAGCAAAGCTAAACAAACGCCAGTAAAACGTGTTGCTAAAGCGGAGCTTGCTAAAGGTAAGAGCAAAAGAACCAAAGCAACCACACCAGCACCGTCGCGGGATAAGCGTTTCATCACGGGCGTGGATGTCGGCGATGCTCCTATGCGTAGAAAACCTGCTGCGGCGCAATTACTGCAAGACAGTGATACTGAAGAAGTTTAAAACTAATTTATGCATAAATGCCGATGGATTTAACATCAGATATTATCTCTGATACAAATCACATAGGCATGATCTAATACTGGAAATTGATATACTAAAATTATCAGTCTGTCGCCAAGCGAATCAAAAGCGCATGGTAAACGCTGATCCTGAGGTCATTTCCAGCTACAATAGCGCTATTATCGATATTTTGAAGGTGTAACATGAGAGTTTGTGGTGTTGAATTAAAAGGTGGCGAAGCCATTATCAGTTTATTGAGTTATGAAGGTGAAACCTTCAATGTGCCAGAATGCCGTAAGGTGTCTTTCACCGTTTCCCAATCTGCTACCACAGAAGCTATTCGTGAGTTTCACTTCGCTTTTCATAAGCTTATGCAAGATTATCGCGTTGATGAAGTTGTCATCATAGAACGTGAGCAAAAAGGTAAACTCGCGGGTTCAGCGACAAGCTTTAAACTTGAAGCAGCAATTCAATTAGGGGAATTACCTGTCAGTCTATTGTCTCCTGTCACTATCAAAGAGCAAAACAAGCGCAATCCCCCCCAAGTTGATTTCGATAGTTTAGATCTTAAAAAAGTACAGCAGTTAGCTTTCGAAGCCGCTTATGCCCATCAAAATCGCCGAATTTTTGGCAAAGTCTAAGTAATGTGATGAACTCAGGCTCCGAAGTCATTCGGAGCTAAATCCTCTATGAATCCATTAAAGTACTTAAACGGTTACAGCCTTGATATTCAACAGCAGGTACAGCAACATCTCGATGCTGGCACATTACCCAAGCTATTGCTGAAACGTCATCCTGTCATACATAGCGTTCGTAGCGATAAAGCGCTGTACGACTATACTCAGACGATTAAAAATCAATTTTTACGCCAGTCCTCACCACTCTCAAAAGTGATATTTGATGACAAAATTAATATTAGTCATCATGCACTTGGCTTGCATTCCTATGTAGCACGAGTTCAAGGCAATAAAATCAAAGCGAAGAACGAAATTCGCATTTCTTCGCGTTTAAAGCGTGTGCCAGAACCTTTGTTGCGTATGGTTGTCGTACACGAATTAGCCCATTTAAAAGAAAAAGATCACAACAAAGCTTTCTACAATTTGTGTACTCATATGGAGCCGGATTATCACCAGTTTGAATTTGATTTGCGCTTATTATTGACTTGCATCGACGCTAACATATCCCCTTATTCTACAGATAAAATCGACACCTAACCTTCGTATATTTTTCACCCAAAACTTGACTGATAATAGTTTTCATTTAGAATGTCATAGTATCTAGCGCTGCAGAATACTGTAATGACAATGACGAAACAGAATATCGACAAACTCTTAAGCAAGTGGTGTAAAAAGCAAGCTAAAAAGCTACTCAAAACACAGGTTAAATCTGTTTCAAACACAGGGAACACTATTACATCCTCATCACATCTACGCGCGCAGACTGATAAATCTTTGAAGAATAAAAAGGCTCAACGAAAGCACCTCACCCAATTACTCTCTAAGCATATTGCTCAGCAAGAATTTGCCCTTAGCAATAAATCAACACTCAAAAAACAATTAAAACTCGCAAAAGCTAAGTTTATTGCCGCAAATGATGCGACATTTTCATCGACTATTATTACTCGACTTTCTCCTTTACCCACAGAACACAGCTTTGCATTACGCCCCTTTAAAAAATCCCCCTGCGGTGGCTGTCCCGCATTAAAAGGTAAATTGTGCAAGTGCGCATTAAAAGTGATGCAAAGGCGCCACGCAAGCTGATAGGCACTATTTAGCACTGCATATTTGGTTCTCTGTTCAGTCCTTAATAAAAAACGTTATAAGCTCTTCAGCCGCACAATTTTCCTCTTCACAACCTTTTGAATGACTCGCTATAACACTTATAACTGAAGATCCTACCTATTTTATCCCTTATGTTTTATCGCCACGACTTCGAATCGAACAAATTTTAAGCTTTTATACAACTTGAACAGTACTCGTGATAGCAGGAAAATGTCTACCATAATAAGTATTGTGGAAACAAAAATGCCGATGAAATTTTCATTCCATCGGCATTGATAAATTCTTCTAGAAAGTCAGTGCTATTGTTTATTCAAACTTTGATACTATAAATTCTATTAGCTTAGGTTTAGCTAACCTAAGTTCATTATAGCTTCACGACTCTTCACCATATTAGTGAATGTGCGTAAATCTTGATTCGCTAACTTGCTCGACATAGGAATATCGGCTTTCAACGGATCAACAGGTTTACCATTGATATGGAATTCATAATGCAAATGTGGACCAGTCGAACGACCTGTATTACCAGATAAAGCAATCACTTGACCGCGAGTTACACGTTGGCCTTTACGCACTAACGCCTTAGACAAATGTAGGTAACGGGTACGGTACTTACCACCATGTTCAATCACAATATACTTACCAGCAAACTGATGGTCCGTAACTAAACTGACAATTCCATCACCAGGTGCAATAACTTTAGTCCCGATCGGCACAGAAAAGTCTGTTCCATTATGGGGAGAAATACGCCCAGTGATTGGGTGTTTGCGATGGCTGTTAAAACGTGAACTCATACGCGGTTGTTTAGCTAACGGATAACGTTGGAATGCCCGAACTAAACTCTGACCTTTAGCATCATAATAACTGCCATCAGAATATTGATATGCACTAATTTCAGAACGGCCACTTTTAATACTGACGCCTAAAATTTGGCTACTTCCCGTCGGTTCACCTTCAACATATTGATCATTTACCAAAACTGAGAATTTGTCGCCAGCTCGTAAATCACGGGCAAAATTCAATTTTTCTTTGAGTAAATCTTCAATTCGCTGAATATCTGCAGCGGCTAAACCCATTTTTTGGGCTGAAACGTAGAAAGAACCTTTAATATCACCAGTCAAAATTCGATTTTGCCAAACACCTTCAACGTTCACTTCTTCAACATTAAAACTACCGTCTTCATAACGTGTAAAAACCACTTGGCGGGCAGCGTTAAAATAAAGTTCTAATTTTTGTAACTGGCCTTCACTATCAAGCCAAAATTGCATTCTGTTACCAGGTAACAGGGTATCAAGTGCCAAAATGTTTAAATCAGCTTCTAAAACCTTATACATAGTTTGCTGATCAACACCCGCCTTGGAAAATAAACCACTTAAGGTATCACCGGAAACGATAATTCGCTCAAACTGGGGAGCATTATTAATGAGTGCAGCTTGATCTAGGACTTCAAGTTCAGAAACTTGAGGGAGAATATTTTCAATATCGAGAACAACAGGGATACGCTGAGCAGTTGGCGTAACATGGTTATTATTCGGCATCAACATCGCAGCACCCATCAACAAACTACCCATTAATAGAATGTTCTTTTGGGTCGATGATAAGTTCTGCAAACGGGTTTGCGATAAGTTGATAAAGTTGGGTTTGCCTGTTTGCAACGCTTTTCACCTTTCGTTAACTTTGCGTTCTATTTTTGACCAGTCCCTTTGAGGGAAGCCCGAATTTTTTCCAACTTATATCAAAAAACCGATTATGACAAACGCTATTTCACTCTTTTGTTGTACCATTAATGAAAAACATGCGCTAGTTGGCATTTCCAACTCACTTTGTGTGTATTATCCGAATGTTAAACACACAGGAGATACAATAAATAACACTTATAAAACAATTTGTTATTTATCGCACTCTGTGAGAATGAGCAACTAAGGCAAAACTATCGTCATTTCGCTCCCATGTGAGGTTTTATTGATGTCGATGCGGGTATTTATCTGCTCTTTCATTTCCGACACGTGCGAGATCACCCCTATCATGCGGCCAGAGGATTGCAAATCCATCAGGGTCCGAATGGCCAGTTCTAAAGAATCTTGATCTAAACTGCCAAAGCCTTCATCGATAAATAAAGTATCGAGTTTAATACCACCTGCATAGGCTTGCACTACATCAGATAGGCCTAGCGCCATAGATAATGCTGCCATAAAACTTTCACCACCGCTTAAGGTGGCCACAGGACGCACTTTGGAGGTATAAGCATCTTCTACTTCCAATTCGAGCCCAGAAGCTTTGTTACCCTTTGCCCTATCTTCCTTACGTAGTAAACGATAACGCCCTTTGCTCATTAGGTGTAGCCTGTGGCTTGCCTCTAACAACACATCGTCAAGCAGTACGCTTAACACAAACCGTTGCAGACTGATCTTATTACCTGTATTTCCATTAGCGACATCTGCAAGGGTGCCGATAACCGCATATTCATCTTCCAAAACCTTAGCTTTTGCATCGGCAATACTCAGCTGGGTTTGAGTTTGCATCAGTAATACTGTGCGAGTGTGAAGCAACTGCCATGCATGCTCGGCAGCGTGTAATGCTTGCTGCGCGAACTCAAGCTCAGCAGCCAGCTTAATGCTATCAGGTGGCACTTTATCCTTAAGCCTAAGCGCTAACTGCTCGCACTGTGCCTTAGTCAAAGCACTGCGCTGCTGGTAAGCCTCAATCTCGCTGGCTAATGCACGCTGTTGTTCTTCATCGATCATGGCCTCAAATAAGGCCTGTTGATCGGCAAAACCTGCTGCGACTAATTGCTGATTGAGTTGCTGCTGTGCACGCGTTTGCTGGGCTAATGCCGCCTCAGCAGCATTTTCAGCACCATTAAGTGCCGCTTTAGCCGCAACAAAAGATTGGCCAGTCTGTTGTTGGAGATCCCTAACACTAGCAATCTGTTGCTTAATTTGGCTGATACTTTGCTGATTTTGCGCGATTGCTGCAGTTAAGGCCTCAAGCGTTGCAAGCGCAGATGGAACACTTTGCTGCATTTGCGCTAACTGCCCCTGCAATATATCCACTTTAGATTGCAGTGCACTGTCGTGTATTTGTCCTTGCTCTAGCTTTTGTTGTAGATGCGTTTCCTGTGCGTGCAACAATGCAATCTCTTGCTGTAACAGCTGTAACTGCTGATGGGCTTGCTCCGCTTGAGTGAGTGAAAAAGCGTATTGCGACAAGGTATGTGTATGTTCGTCTAAAGGAATATCAACCGTAGTGCCCAATTGGACCGCGAGATCTTGTGCTTGCTGTTGCAAGGTTTCTAACTGCGTTTGTAGCCCACGATATTCCGCTCTGGCTTTGCTCAGGATTTCTTGAGCATTCGTTTCAGCCTCAAGTGCTAATTGCAGCGCTTCATCACTTGGGAGTGGCTCTTGGCTTTGTGCTGGCTGTGGATGTGTTTGGCTTCCACAAACAGGGCAAGGTTCATCTTGCTGTAATTGCCGCGCTAAAATAGCGGCCTGTCCTTGATGCCAAGTCAACAATAAGGCTTTATATGTAACCTGTGCTTGCTGATGCTGAGCACTGAGTTGTCGCCCTTTGACTTTAGCCTCAACAAGTTTTGCCTGTGTGGACGATACCCTTGCCGCCACTTGTTGCCATTGCTGATAGGTAGACAATAACTGCTGTTGCTGCTGGTGCGCTTGTTGCAATGAGAGGCGAGTTTCGCTATTGGCCTGTAGTTGCGGCAGAGCGGATTCCAATTCACGGCGTTTTTGGACTACAGTGGCTAACTCATGTTTGCTGTTCTGAAGTTGTGTTTTCGCGCTAATGAGTTGCGTTTGCTCTTGTTCAAGGGTTTTATTAAGCCTATCCAATTCCCTGAGCTGCGGCCCTAAGGCATTCAGTTGCTGTTTAACCTGTTCCTGTTCGAGTAACGACGCTTCCAACACGGGTAAATCAGCGGCCTTAAGCTCTGCGTTATCGAAGGCTTTTTTAGCATGGATTAATGCTGTTTTCGCATGTTCAAGGGCAAGACTTGCCGCCTTGGCTTCCTGCTCACGGGCCACAAACACCTCAAGCATGGGTGCCAAGTGCTGCGCCTGTTTAGCCAAATTCAGTTTATAGGTTTGCGCAGCCATGTTTTCTTGCTGTGCATCAAGCGCAGCAACCGTTTGAGTTAAGGCATCAAACTGCGCAAATTCGGCCAATAAATGCTGGGCGGCATCGCTGGTTTTTATCACCCATTGTTGCTGCTGTAATGCTTGTTCTTTCGCACTTTGGGCAGTTTCAAGTTCTGGCGTGAGCTTGGCTAATTCACAGCTAAGCTCGTCATCGGATGCCAAACCCGCACTTTGTAAAATGCCATCACGGCGACTGCGTTGATCTTTCACTAAGGCGCGGATATCTGCAGCCTTACTTTTTAAGGAATCTTCAATACGTCGGTATATATGCGTTTGAAATAGCTGACTAAATATCAGTTCTCTGGCTTTAGAGTCTGCCATTAACAATTCGCGAAATTTTCCCTGTGGCAACACCATCACTTGGCGAAACTGCTCCACATCGAGGCCAGTTAAGGCTTCAATCTCAGCAGTTGCCTCAGAGACTTTGCTCACTACAAGCAAACTTTCATTACCCGCGGCGTCTATCTTATATAACTGAGCTTCGGGCTTCTGCACCGTTGAGCCGTCACCGCTTTTTTTAACCCTGTCTTGCTCTGGCACACGGCGAATACGATAACTGCTATTACCCAACTGAAAACTAAAAGTGACTTCTGTTAGCAGACTATCATCGGCCATATCGCAGCGCATCTGGCTGCCTTCACGCTCATTACCTGTGGTTTTGCCATAGAGGGCAAAGCAAATACCATCGAGCAAGGTCGTCTTACCCGCACCAGTGGGTCCATTAATCAAAAATAACGGATTAGTCCCTAAGGCCGTAAAATCAAGTTGTTGCGTCGATGCAAAGGGGCCAAAGGCTGACATGGAAAGGCTAAGTGGTCTCATGCTTGGCGCTCCTCATTGTGTAGCTTAGTCAGGAGTTCATCCATCACAGCTTGCTGTGCTTGTGTTAATGACTCGCCGGACACTTGAGAGAAAAAGTCACGGAACATGTCCATCTCGCCTTTTTTGATATGATCTCGGCTCAAGGTGACTTGTTGCTGCCCCGCCATCAGACCAGTCCGCTCTAAATGCAGCACATTAGGGTAAACTGCTCTCAATTTTCCCATAGCATCTAAAATGGCATGTTTATCAAGGAGTCTGACCATAAGGTAGTCCTCACGCTTGATATCCGTTTTACCTTGGGCGAGTAATGTGGCTAACTCCCCTTCTAAGATACGGACATCGCGTATCGACGTTAATGGCAATAAACTAATTTTAATCGGCGTTTGCGCGCTAAGTTCGACTAAGGTCACCGACTTATGTTGATGTTGTTCGCTAAAGGAATACTTCAAAATCGATCCTGAGTAGCGCACATGCTCTGCACCTTTGTATTGCGGTCCGTGCAAATGCCCAAGAGCGACATAATCAAACTCAGTAAATAGCGTTGGCGATATTTTATCGGCGCCACCAATGCTCAGTGGTCGCTCAGATTCTGACTCACTGCCACCATCCAAAAAACAATGGCTTATCACCACTTTCGGCAAACCTTGGCTATCATGCTGGCGTACTTGTTCAAGCAATAGCGTCATTGCGGCCTCATGGCTTGTAGCCTCACACTCAAAAACTTGGCGCACTGTGGCAGGTTCGGCATAGGGCAAGGGATAAAACACCACATCACCGCTTGAACTCAATAAAGTAATGGGATGAATGTCAGCACTCAAAGGCCCAATAATATGTAACCCACTTGCCGCCATTTGTTTTGCTGCAAAACCTAAGCGCTCGTGACCATCGTGGTTACCCGCAATCATAATGACTTGCAGGCCTAAATCATGTACTAAGCGGTTAAGCACATCATCTAACAGCGCGACCGCATTCGCAGGCGGAATCGATCTGTCATAAATATCCCCCGCCACAATCACGGCATCCACCTTGTGTTCATCCGCTAGAGCAATAATTTGCTCGAGCACAAAGGCTTGATCATCCAGTAGTGATTGGTTGTGTAATTGACGACCTATGTGCCAGTCCGAGGTGTGGATAAATTTCATAATCGCTCTTTTAAAGAAGTGGTGGCGCTAAACCCGAGCGCACATGCCGCCCGTCGATGCAGATAAGACTAGCAAGATAGATACTGCACTTATATCAATCGGATTAAATATGTACACAATATTTAAAATACACGCCAAAACAATAGGAAGCCTAAAAAGTGTATTAAAAATGACAGGTAATACTATTCAAAAAACTTGAAAGAGTACACCTAACTCAAAGTAGGATGAGACGTTTTAAGTCGTCATTTGGCGGATCTTTTGGGTGATATCCACCTCAGCTTAACTTTTGAGCCAAGATGGACGCCGCGAAGATACACTCATGCGCAGCTTAAAGAGCTTCTATTGATGAGTGAGTTTTATAAAATGCTTAATATCAAAGAGTTTACGAAAATAAATTATATTGGCTGGCCAAAAGTTTAAAACTCATAGCAAGGGACATAGTCACCACCAATGGCTTGATAATCTTTGTACCTTTAGTGACCACGAGACGAGAACCCAAGGTTGCACCAATCGCTTGCCCTGCCAGCATGACTAATCCTAATAACCAAATCACTTTTCCGCCCAAGGCAAAGAAGATCAGCGAAGCAATGTTAGTGGAGAAATTAAGTAGTTTTGCGTGGGCAGTTGCCTTCGCCAAACCAAACCCCGCTAGCGATACAAAGGCCAGCGCAAAAAAGCTCCCAGTACCAGGGCCAAAAAAGCCATCGTATAATCCCACGCCCAATGCTGCAGTAAAGGCAAATGCGGTAGGTGTCAGCACTTGATGTTTATCATCTTCTGAAATCTTTTTCGAAAATAAAAAGTAACAACCAATAGCCAAAATCAAAAAAGGTAACATCAACTCCAGCACTTCAGTATCGACAAGTTGAACTAGAATTGTACCCAATGCCGCACCGATAAATGCACAAATCAAGGCTAACTTAACGGATTTAAGATCAACCAGCCCTTTACGGACAAAGTACAAACTCGCAAAAAAACTGCCGCCACAGGCCTGCAGCTTATTTGTCCCTAAGGCAACCGCAGGCGGCAAGCCTGCCCACATAAGTGCAGGAATGGTCAGCAAGCCTCCGCCACCGGCGATTGAGTCAATAAAACCAGCCACCATAGCGACGGCAAAAAGTATCGCTGCGATTTGTAGAGTCAGTTCAAATTCCATGATGATTTATTATTCTTCTGATAAAAAAGAGAGTGATTGCCGAACATTAGACTGCGTTTGCCAAATAAACGCAAAGGAGTTATTGTCGGCACAGCGTGAGATAAACTCACACAAAATCCCGAGTCCTGTTCTGATTTTCCAGCAGTAGGAAATAAAATGTTTGCCGAACTACCACCCCTCAATTCTCTCCGTGCCTTCGAAGCCGCAGCACGTTTACAGAGCATGACATTAGCCAGCAAGGAGTTGCATGTCACCCATGGCGCAGTCAGCAAACAAATCAGAGTATTGGAGGATTATTTAGGTTTTGCGCTCTTTGTACGCTTACACAAAAAAGTCGGTTTAACCGATGAAGCCAAACGCTATTTACCCCATGTTCAAGCCGCTCTGCAAACACTATCTAGTGCTACCAGTGACTTGCGCCGTCAGCCCACTAAGCCGCAAACCTTAGCTATTAATGTGCTTCCAAGCTTAACCATCAATTGGCTCATTCCAAGAATGGAGCAGTTTAAATCCCGCCATCCACACTTGTATGTCGACTTATCCATTGGCGACTTTGCCGTGGATTTTAGCCAAGGTCGTTATGATATTGCGATCCGTAGTAGCACAGTTATCCCTAAGGGCGCGAATTATATCAAGCTGATGGATGAGGATTTATGCTTAGTTTGCGCGCCTTCGCTAGCGCCTAAGCTGCAAAATATCGAGGACATTAATCACGTCACGTTACTGAAACACACCACCAGACCAGAACTTTGGGAGTATTGGGCGGAAAAGGTGGGTTTAACACTCACCCAAGCACAAACCTTTGGTGTCGAGCATTTTTATATGTTGAGTCAAGCGGCTGCGAGTGGCATGGGCGCAGCACTTATTCCGCGATTCTTCATCGAAGAACAACTGGCAAATGGCAGCTTAGTCATCCCCTTCGACGCCCCCTTTACCAGTCCCTATCGATATTATTTACTCACCCCAAAATCCCCAAGCCTGCCGTTAAAAGCTCAAGCTTTTATCGAATGGTTATTAGAGATTTTTGCGCCCTATCGTCATTAATCTGGATTAAGCGTATCTCAGTTCAAGCGAGGCACAATAACGCTATAAGTGCCAAACGAGGCTATTGAGAACACTAACGGAGCGCAGAAAAACATCAATAAAAAACCACCCAAAAGGTGGTTTATTAGATTCAAGACTTAAAGCGCATCAGAATTAGTGATTGCAATGCTCACCGTGAACATGGTCATCATCGTCCATAAACTCATCGTCACCGTCTTGATGTTGCATTACGCCCCAACCGTCGGTCATGCCGCCGAATTCGGCAGCAAAATCATTTAGCATGACTTCTTGTTCAACCAATGTATCGTACTCAGGCACCATATTGAGACAAACAATGATTTCCCACTTACCAAGCTCATCATTCAGATTCAGCTCAAGCTCGCCTTCCAAGTCAGAATTTGTTAATTCTTCTAACGCAGTTTCGGCATCGCGTTGGTCATCAAAAACCAAAAAGAAATCAACATCTAACTCTTTAGTTAAATCGATTCCCGCTTCAGCCATTGCGGCCAGCATTTTACCATTGTCATCATCTGGAAATTGCATTTCTTGCTCCACTGTTTCAGGCTTATTCTGCCGCAATGATTTGAACTGATTCACCATTAAAGCTGACGATGTCGCCCGCGATAATTTTTTTACGTTTACGAGTTTCAACTTCACCATTCACAGTGACTTGACCTTCGTCGATAAAATGTTTGGCTTCACCACCCGCATTGCTCATGCCTTGCACTTTTAATACTTTGTACAATTCAATGAAATCTTCGCCAGAATGCAAAGCCAATTGATTAATTTGCGCCACTTAATACACGCCTTCTAAAAATAAACCTGCGGCATTATACCAGCACAGTACAAAATTCGCTGAAGATAATTTGGCTAGAGACGTCTTTCATCGGCGAGTAGGCCAAAGGCTGATTCATCGAGCCAGTTTTCACCTATTTTGAATTGCTGCCTGAGTAAACCTTCAAGCCGAAAACCACACTTTTCGAGTACTCGTGCCGATGCGTGATTATCTTTAGCACAATGCCCAACAAATTTATGTACATTAAAACTTAAACAGGCCCAATCAATGACCGCCATTAAGCTCTCAGTCGCATAACCTTTACCGTGCCCTTCGGCCGCCAGTAAATAACCCACTTCGGCACGCTGTTCCTCGAAACTTTGACAATAAAGGCCCGTTAAACCGATAAACTGCCCAGTATCAACGGTCTCAATCACTAAGGTCAGCCAATCGCCAGAACCGTAGAACCAAGTATCAGAACGCTGCTGAAACTTACTGCGGATCACCTCTTGCGACTCTGGAACGCGTACAAAACGATTAATCTCAGGATCGTTATGCAGTGCATAAAAATGTTCCCAATCACTATCTTGTAAGCTCCTGAGTTTCAATCTATCAGTGTAGAGTTCCAGCATAGTGACTCCGTGATGAGCATATAAAACAAAACGGCAGCAAACGCTGCCGTATCAAACAAGCTGTATTAGATAAGCGGTAAAACTTACGCGCGGCTGGTCACTTCAAGTAAATGAAAGCCAAATTGCGTTTTCACGGGGCCTTGTACTTCGTTTAATGGTGCACTAAAAACCACTTCATCAAACTCTCTGACCATCATGCCAGGACCAAATGACCCCAATTCGCCGCCTTGGGCACCTGATGGGCAAGAAGAGTGCGCGCGAGCAATTTGAGCAAAATCTGCGCCTTCCATTATTTGCTGTTTCAGCGCTTGACACTGCTCTTCACTGCTGACTAACAAATGTCTTGCTGTTGCCTGGACCATAGTAAAACTCCTGTAAGGATCATGAGACATTTGCCCCAAATATCATTGAGTTCCCACTAAAACATTCGTTTTAACAGGTTTTGAATCAACAGTATAAAAACTTTCTGTTGAATAAAAAAGTCTTAAAATGCCGTCACTGACAACAAAGTCAATTAACGGCATCTTACACGCCTAAGCTTGTTTCGACGCAATCCAACGATCGATCTTGTTTTCCATGACCGCCATGGGTAATGAACCTGAGGTGAGGATTTGATCGTGGAACGCTTTAAGATCAAATTTATCACCCAAGGCTTTTTCTGCGCGGGCACGCAGTGCCAAAATCTTCAACTGACCGACCTTGTAAGACAAAGCTTGACCAGGGATCGCCATATAGCGCTCCACTTCAGCGACTATGTCACTCTCAGCCATAGGCGAGTTGTCTTTCATGTACTGAATCGCCTGTTCACGACTCCAACCTTTAGAATGAAGGCCTGTATCAACCACTAAGCGCATTGCACGCAGCATTTCATCGGAAAGCTTACCAAAATACTGGTAAGGATCGGTAAATAGCCCCATCTCAATACCTAAGTATTCAGCATAAAGTGCCCAACCTTCCTCGAAAGCGGTATAACCGCTAAAACGCTGGAACTCTGGCACACCAGTCAGCTCTTGTTTGATCGCGATTTGGAAGTGATGCCCAGGAGCGGCCTCGTGTAAAGATAAGGTCGTCATTCCCCACTTTGGCTGCGCCTTGAGGTTATAAGTGTTGATATAAAACACCCCTGGACGGCTGCCATCCACCGCAGGCGCTTCATAAGAGGCACCCGCTGCCGATTGTTCTCTAAAACTTTCAACCGGCTTAACCACGTAATCAGCCTTTGGCATCACATTAAAGTAGTTAGGCAATACATGATTGATTTTATCTTTTAATACCATATAGCCATCAATCAAGCCTTGGCGATCGCTATAGAAATACTGCGGCTCTGAAGATAAAGACGCAAAAAACGCCTTCAAATCACCCTTAAAACCAACCTGCTCACGCACCTTATCCATCTCAGATAAAATTCGCGTCACTTCACTTAAACCAATTTGATGAATTTCATCCACAGACATAGTGGTGGTCGTATGTAAGTTCGCCAGATGCTGATACCAAGCTTTACCGTTAGGCAACCCTGCCCAACCATCAGTCGCCCGCGATTTAGGTAAATAGGTTTGCTTAAAGTAATCGCGTAAGTTCGTTAACGCTGGCACGATACGCTCGGCTATCATGGCTTGATAACGGGTGGTCAATTCCGCTTTATCTTGCTCTGAAAAACTCTCGGGGAAATGCTGGATTGGCGAGTAGAAAATGCTCTGAGTTGCATCCGTCGTTAACATAGTATCTAACTGAGGAATAATGCGCTCTACCAACACTCGAGGTAGTACCACTTTACTTTCTATGCCTTGATTCATACGATTTTCAGCAAGTGCGACCCACTTGATGAAACCATCGACTCTCTGTTCCCAATTACGATAATCTTGGACAGTCTTAAAAGGTTGTGCACTTTCGCCACTTCCCAGCTGCACCATAGTAATGACAGTGCTATAGAACTGGCTTATCGGCATAAAGCGTGAAGGGAAAGTTTCGTCCACTAACGCCATATCACGGTCATAGACGAACAGGTCATAACTTAACTGTAGATCCGCAGGCAGTTGCTTTGGATCTATCGCACGCACCTGAGCTAAATAGTGAGTGTTAAGATCATGACGGGCCTTAAGGTAATCCTCAGTTAAATCCCCACCGAAATCGGCGTTATAGTCATTTACGCCGACAAAAGTAGCGTAGATGGGCTCAAGCTTTAGGTAATCTTTAAAATACGCATCCACAAGCGCTAAGTAACGCTGCTCTGCCGTTTGAGTTTCGCCCTGCACTGCTGTCATATTAGCCGAGCTATTTTGTTGAACTGCAGTGGCTTCAGGCTTAGAACAACCTTGAAGGGTGAAGATTAACGCTATCGAACCTGCCAATAAACCCAATTTCATTTTAATATTTCTCCTTTTTGGCCCGCTATTGCAGAACTGTTTCTATACTTAGTTCAAGGTCTGCTATCGGAGTTAATCTATGATCTACTCGTTCCGCAACTCAGGTTTCAGGGATCCTGAAACTGGAGTCTATAACCAAACCTATTTCATGGAAGTATTCAACCGAGAATGGCATCGTCACATGAGAGACCACCAAAGCTTGGCACTATTGTATCTGTGCCCTCACATTCATGAAACCGTCAAACAACCCCATTTACTCGAATTCTTTACTAAACAAGTGCAAGAAGCGCTATTAAGAGCAACAGATATGATTGCTAGGTTAGATCACAATCACTTTGCGTTGGGTTTGTTCAATATAGATGAGGTGGGAACGGAAGTAGTGTTAAAGCGAATAGAACAGCAAATATCTGACTTTAACCAAGATTTTGGTAAACATCATAAACTGACAATCGACTATAAACTGGCTGCCTGTATTTGCCTACCTACACAGGAAAGTAAAATAGAGTCACTCTTCAGTAATGTCAGCCAACTTTCACAACAGCTTGAAAAAAATCATGATCAATCCAAAGCTTTAATCCGCTTACAGTAAATAGGTTTATTGATACCAAAGAAAAAGCCCCTTGCGGGGCTTTTCGATTCAAACACTAAACTGCGAAGTAATTACAGCGTGACATTATGCATACGTGCTTTCTCTTTAATATAAGAGATATAGCTATTTGCACTCTTCTGTGTCTTCTTATCATTAGCAGCTAACACTGCACGGTTATAAGCCGACTTATACTGTTTCAAACTTAAATGAGCCAAAGCTAATTCAAAGTTTGCTTCACCAGGATGATCAATACCCATTGATATGGCTTTTTCAAGCACAGGGATCGCAGCTGTATATTGTTCATTCAAGTTTAATAAGCGACCTTGTTTTAAGTAAGTCTTGCCATCATTGGTGATGGCTGCAGCTTTACCGTAATACTCAGCAGCTTGCTTAAACTCTTTCGCATTTTGATAGAAACCCGCCAAAATCTCTAAAGACTTAGCGTCCTCAGCGATCATGCCTGATTTCATATGTTTCTGATAAATTTTAGCGGCTTGATAAGGAGCACCTTTTTGTGCCATTAACTGCGCTAAACGCGTAATGTTGCCCGCGCTATCTAAGAAACCATTTCTATAAGCCAGATCGTAAGTTGCAAGAGACTTGTCATAGTCTTCAACCATCAAATAAAACTGTGCTAATTGAACCCACAATCTGCCATCATCCGGGAATAAAGGCACCATGACTTCTAACACACCAACAGCTTTCTTGTACTTCTTCTGATTGAAGTAAGCAGTCAGTTTCATTTGATACAGACCTTTGTCAGGAGCTTCAGCTAATGAAAGACCTTTGTCGGCCACTTCAATCACTTTATCCCACTGCTTAAGTTCTGAATGCGCAATACCAATACGGCGATACATTTGAGAATCGGATTTACAAGTAAATTCCATCCACTTGTAATAATAAGGAATCGCTTCCTTAAACTTTTTCTCTTGTAATAGCAAATCAGCATAAAGACGCATAGTTGCAGCATGATCTGTACCACCTAAAATATCAGCTTCAACAGCTTGTTTTAGGTACTTGATCGCGGTATCCATTTTGCCTTTCTCGGCATAAAAGTTACCCAACATACGTGCAACATAGGCTTTATCGAAGTCGTTCTTGGCATTTGCCTCTAGCAAAATAGCAATAGCTTCATCGACCTGACCATTGGTATAAGCTTCAAATGACTTCTGAACTTTCTTCGCCGCACCTTCGCCCACGGCTTTAGATTGACGTTTGTCGATAGCACACTTTTCTTCTGCGACTGCAGATGAAAGAGTTAATGAACCTCCACAAACAGAAAGCAATAATAGAACTGCGATTTTATTAACATTACGCATTATTGGTTGCCTCCTTTATCTAAGGTGAAGTCTAGTTGTACTGTCATACCAGGTTGTTTCAATGGCTTGCCATCAACAATCTTAGGCTTGTACTTCCACTTCTTCAGTGCACGAATAGCTTCTTTATCAAATAAGCGTTTTGGTTCTGCTTGAATAACTTCAACGTCGTCGATACCACCGAGTTCGTTAATGGTAAAACGAAGTTGTACCCAACCTTCTTTACCATCACGCGCCGCAGCAATTGGATACTGAGGTTCGATACGAACGATAGGTGTAGCATCACCATCGCGAGTCATCATATTGCCTAATTTAAAACCGGTACTTGGACCTCCAGCTTCTACACCACCCATATTGAACGACATTGCTGTGTCAATATTGCTCGAAGATTCTGGCGGCGTTGCCTCAGGCTTCTGTGGCTGTTCTGGCGGTGGTGGCGGCTTAGGCACTACCCTTGGCTTATTCTGTGCTTTTGAATCCTGTCTATCCATAGTGATTTCAATTACAGGGGTCTCGGCCGATGTTTCGCCGCGCTGTGCGCCGCCACCGACCAAGAACGCCATAAAAGCGAACAGACCAAAAGTCACAGCAGCACCAATAATGATCGATACTAGTGCTCTTAGCATATTAATCGTTCCCCGCAGATACCGAAATTTTATCTATACCAGCCGCTTTGACTTGGTCTAGAACTTTAACAACTAAGCCGTGCATTGCGTCTTTATCAGCCTGAATCAATACCGCAGCTTCAGGAGCTTCAGCCAGCATGCGCTCAACGTTTGCCGTTACACGTTCGATATCAACCTGACGGTTTTCCATCATGATCACGCCTGTTTTACTGACGCCGATAAAGATGTTAGCCGAAGGCTTTGAAGTCGCTTGCGAAGCTTTTGGTTTGTTATAATCCAAACCAGAAGGTTTCACAAATGACGTTGTTACAATGAAGAAGATCAACATGATAAACACGATGTCGAGCATCGGTGTCATATCAATTTGCGCTTCCTCGTCTACACTGGAATGCTTTTTACGTGCCATGTTCAATCTCTCTCTAGTGGTGCGGCATGCTGTCTTTTAGCTTTTCTAAACTGATTTTCATTTTTACATCCAGACGAGTACTAAAGAATACTCCCGATAATGCTGCAACCATCCCCGCCATCGTGGGCATAGTCGCCATTGAAATACCAGCCGCCATTAAACGAGCATTACTCGTCCCCTGAACTGCCATCACATCAAACACTGAAATCATACCGGTTACGGTACCTAACAAACCTATCATAGGACAAATTGCTACTAAGGTTTTAATCATCAGCATACGTGCATTCAAATCTTGCTTCGCTTGGGACAGCCAAGCTTCACGGATACGGTGTGCGTACCAAGAGGTTGTTTCCTCTCTAGCATCCCACGCAGATATGATAGCTTTATGTTGCTTTGGTGATATCCAATTAAGATACCAATAACGCTCAAGCATCAATACCCACATGAAGAACAATACAAACGCAACCAACCAAAGGACGTTTCCTCCAGCGGCCATGAAGCCCCTGACGGAATCCCATATGTCCATCAGGTATAGCATCATTAGTTAGCCCTCTTCTCAGCATGTGCTGCGATAATGCCCGCACTTTGCTCTTCCAAAATTTGGGTGATTGATTTGCTACGCGCAACGAGTATTGCATGTAGTAACATCAGTGGCAGAGCTGCAACCAGACCTTGTACTGTAGTAACCAGAGCCATAGAGATACCACCCGCCATCAGTTTAGGATCGCCAGTACCGAACAGTTGGATACTTTGGAAGGTCGCAATCATACCAGTTACTGTACCTAGCAGACCTAACATTGGGCCGATAGCTGCAATGACTTTCAAAATTGAAATTCGAGCTTCTAATGCAGGCGTTTCTTTCAGAATAGCTTCATCCAGCTTCAACTCTAATGTTTCAACATCAACATCTTTGTTTTCATGGTAAACCTTCAGGATACGACCAAGGGCATTGTTACCTGGGTTATCAACATTCTTAGCTTGGCGTTTAACTTTTGCACCGATAGCTGCCAGCACAATGAAACGCTCAACCGCAATTAATAAACCAATAGCAAGTAATATTAGAATAATATAACCAATGGTACCGCCTGACTCGATACGATCTTCCATGCTAGCTTTGTTCGTAAAGATGTTTAACAGTACGCCACGTGCAGGGTCAATATAGAAAGGTGCTGTACCAGAGGCCGTTTCTTCCCATTTAGCAACAGCGCTAACTTGATAGCCTTCAGGTTGTTGAGATAACTGCTGAATTAAACCTAATTCAGGGTTATATACAACGTATTTACCGTCAGCCGTTAAGTTATAGGCACCAACACGATGAATAGTCGTCGTTTTCACGTTACCATCAATTTCGGTAACAGAACCTTCAAATTTAACCACTTTGCCAGATTGCGCCATTTCAAATAGCTGCTCTTGCCAAAATTGTTCTAACTCTTCAATTTTTGGCAATTGCTTACGGGCACCTAAATCAGCGATAAACTTATCGCGATTTGGGAATTGAGCACTGATGTTTGAGCTTGCCAGTTTACCAGCGAAATCACCGGCTTCACCTTTAACTACACCAAACATTTCACCCAAGTCACCTTGAGCCGTTTTTAGATCTTCTTCTAACTGAGCAATTTTACGCTCGTTATCTAAGAACGCTTGGTTTAAATCTTTACCACGTTGCTTTTCAGCAGCTAACGCATTTTTTTCTTTTTGCAGTAAAGCGGCCTTATCGCCACGCTCTGCTTGGAACTCTTGCTCACGCTTGCTGTTGACTTTACCTTCTGCAGCGCGTTCAACTTTAACTTGTTGCAATAATTGGTCAATTGACTTAGGCGCATCAGCAGCGCTCGCCATACCAGCAGTTAAAGAGAAACTTGCAGCCAACACAGCTGTAGTAATTAACTTCTTCATTATTGTGCAGTCTCCGCAGCAGGAATTGGTAACGCGAATAGATCTAGAGCGCCTTGTTTACGGGCAATGCGGATACCTTTGGTCAGTTCACGCAAATAGCTGTCATCTAACTTATCCCAACCCTTAGATTCTGGGTTGTACATCCAGCCAGTCTTTTGATCTAAACTCTGTGCATAAAGAGCAACACGACCTAAGTTAAAGAAGTCAACCAACACTTCTTTACCATCTAGGTTTAACTTACCTTGGTTAACGGCAACAGCACTACCGTATTCACGCTCAATACTATAAGCATCAAGAATTAGACGATATTTTTCTGCTAGTGTGACTTCGGCAGTATTAAGAAGTTTTTTCAGTTCATTAACACGATTAGTGCGTATTTCAGAATTAAAAGGTAAATCTAATTGAACAAACTGTTCTAATGACTCAACCATTTTAAACATTAATGGCACAACACCTTGGCGAAGTTTATCAACACCATTGATGTCACCCTGCACTGAATCCATTGTCTTTTGTTGATCAGCGACTAAGCTTGCAACGTAATCGTTATATGATTTCAGTGATTCACGCTCATCTGCGACAGAACCATACTCAAAAAGCATGTCTTGTGCTTGATCGAAATACTTATCAACGTTCTTTTGCGACGCAGCAGCATCAGCATGGATCATACTATCCGCTTTCTGCACGTCGGTAAGAGGATCTGCAACTACTAAGTTGCTGCTCGCTAATGCCAGCACGCCAACAAGTGCAGTAGCGATTTTTGTTCTATTGCTTACCTTGGACATAGTTCCCAACCAATTTGAAGTGAATAAAAAGGTTTAACTTACCAGCAACATAACGACAAGGGATAAATACTTGCCGAAAAAATTTCTGTAAGTTCGTCTTTCTCTTGTGATTCTTAGTTTTTTCTTCCCTTTCCTACGCCCTTACAGGCATAGACCCGCTGGCATCATTTCACAAAATGTTGACCTGTGTCAACATTTCAGACGACTAAAAACTAGTGTAAAGAAGCGTTAATAATGAAATTTTTTACGAAAGGTGTTTTTTTAGACAAAATATCACCAAAAAAGTTAATACAATTAAGGAACTCAAATTAACAACCAAAAAAAACCAAATAAATCAACAATTTAAATTAGATTATTTTTTGTTCTAAAGTTTTGCCAATTAACATCTTATAATATGAAACTAACTCAAACTTATAATCTTTACTTGCATCTAGACTTTGGCATAGAGAATTTTGAAGAGTACGTTGGGTGCAGACTCATTAATCAAAGCAACTTGAAGATAGATACAACCGAAGTTCGAATTTCTGTAACATCTCTTTAAACGTAAGCGTCCTCTAAACCACACCTTCATAAATTAGCCATCAACCACGATGATCGTTCTTTTGATTTATAGGAAAACAATTTATTTGGTAGCAGCACCCTACTCGATATCACTTTAATTTGTGGCATCACTGATATACGCAAGTCGATAAAGATTTTGAGCAACATTGTTACTTATAGCCTGCGTCAAGAGCCTTTTAATGAACACCTGTTTGTCTTCTGCACCGCCATCGTAATAAGTTGAAGATATAGCAGTGGGCCAGCAATGGATTCTAACTACATTACAATCGACTCGAACAGAACATCTTTAAATGGCTAGGTATCGATGACAAGCAGCTGAGCTTGCGTATTACACCTCAGCAACTCGACTTGTACATCGCTAGTCTTCCACTAACACAACCCCATGCACATCCAGCACTCTGCTATCACTCTCATGACTTATCACCTAGTATCACAAGCAGGATTTATTGAACACCCATTAAAGTCATCGAACACGTTAGGTTAAAATACAGCTGTCGTAACTGCGACAAGTAAAGCACTGAAGTCAAAAATAAAAATAGCTCCAGTGCCGGCAAGCCCTATTACCAATGGCATTGCGACCGCGTCACGGCTCAGCCAAATCATCACCAGCAAGTATCAATATGGCTTGCCGCTGTATCGATAAAAGTACATGTTCCGCAATAGTGTATCAAGTTGAGTCGCAAAACCATGGCCGATTAGATAGTAAAGAATCCGCCTTCTTAGAAGGCGACTTTGACTTGCCCCTGGAAGGGGCTATTCCAAGAACCTACATCATCTGCAACGACAATTGAGCCTCATCTTCCTGATCTTGTTTATCTTGATGGCGCACATATCGTCTAATGATTTCTTCATTAACACCTACTGTATCTACAAAATAACCTCTGGTCCAAAAGCTATTGCCCCATAGCTTTTTACGTACATGAGGGAATTTATTGAATAGCCTTATCGCACTTCTTCCTTTCAATACTCCCATCAGCGTTGATACTGACAGCTTCGGCGGGATTATGACTACCAAGTGAACGTGGTCTATCTGAACGTTTAATTCTAAAACCTCACAACCCTTCATATTGCAAAGGATATAAATTGACCTGTATAACTCCTTACCAAGGTTTCCTTTTAATATTTTAAAACGGTACTTCGGAGTCCAAACAATATGATATTTGCAACGCCAATAAACATGTGATGAACTTCTATAATCGCCCATGCTTTTCGTTTCCTCTTACTTGTGGTGAATAAGAAGTCTCTTTTAGCATGGGCGTAATTCAGGCTATAGCCTCAAGGAACAATCACCACCGCCAGAGGCGGTGGTTTTGGGATGACAATAAAATAACCCTGCTTTAGTTCGCTGATTAGCGTACATTGCCCATAGAGTCTTACATCAAAGAGCTATTGCCTTTTTTAGGACAAGTAGTGCTCCTAAAAATAGGCAATTTGCATTTAAATTTCACACGGATTTCAATTTTTTCAGGGTAGTGGGCGAGACTTTGGGAGAGCCACTCTGGCGTTCAAGCTTTAGTTGCCCACCCATTTATCCATGATTGATTTCCCCACGATCATCACCTTTGCGGCTTGTATGACAGAATTAGACCTGAAGTTTTTTGTAAATACGACTCATAGCTTTATTAAAGGAAATACTCTTTCAATGCGAGCATGGTTAACAAAAAATTCATGGTTAGATATTGTTGCTATTATTTTTATTGGATACGATTAAAAACTTCTTACCGCACTGTCTGAAAAACCTTACAAATACTTAGTAAACTTCATGAAGTCCTTGTAGAAACCAAGATATAAGCTAAGTAGTACGCATATAGTTAATAAAATACCCATTTATCTGCTGATAACAGTGACAATTAACAACTTTAATTAAAAACCAGCATAAAAAATAAACACCAAAACAATTCGACAGTATGTAAAACCCAAATAATTACCTGATAAAATAATAGAGCACATATAAAAACCTAAGTTCAAACGAGGCTGCATAGAATTATTTTATAAAACCACTTTACAACAACTAAATTAAAGAGTAAAATTTTAAAAAACATCCAAGATTACTTCTAATAATCAAATTGGCACTATATCAAATGCAATAGTCAGTCTCTGACCAGAAACGGACATAGGTGTAGTACCATGCCACATGTATGATGGAAAAATTACTAACCGACCAACTTCTGGCCTTACTAAGTATTCAGCATCAAATTCCAACCAACGACTTAATTCTGGCTGGCCAAATTTCAACCACCCCTCTCCTCCGTTAGAGACACCTGAGGTGACAAGGTAATAACAACCACTAAAAATTCCAGCATTGTGATAATGATTAACATGAAATCCATTATCCCTTAAGTTTATAGACCAAGAACCACTAAATTTAAAAAAATCTGTATTAGATAAGCAAAAAAACTCTCTTAATTCAGAAGAACTTGATTTTATATGCGCTTCAATAATGGAAGTTATTTTTCCTTTCAGCTTTGAAATACTAGGAATATTCTGATTAAACAATTCCCCTTTGGTTTGAGACCCTGAGCGTAAAGATTGTTCTACTGGATGTCTGTCAGAACCATGCATGGCTAATACATCTCTGATTAATTCATTATGTAAACCCTCACCTACTTCATCCAAAAAATCGTAAACTCTAATTAACTCATTAAAGTTAAAAATTTTACTATATTCAGACTGGCGATTGCATATACGTAAAACACTAGAGTATAGCGCAATAGTCCCTTGTGTCGGATTAGATTTAAAATATATCATTTCTGCATAAAGTAACGCTTTTTGATATTCGCCAAGACACAGTAATGTAACCACACGCTCAAATACAGTATATTCATTAATATTGCAGCCAATAGGAACTTTATCAAGAACCAACAACGCCTGTTTAAACTCCCCACTTTCTCGCAGAACATGCGCTAACATTATAAAAGGTATCTCATCGTCATTGGCATGGCCAATATAATCCTTTAACACTTTTTTTGCCATTACCAAATCATTTAGCTTAATAAGCTTTCGGGCATAATCAATCATAAGTGGATCACTGGAGTTAGCTTGATATGCTTTTCTATATTCGACAAAATAGTCAACTGAGTTACTATTCCACAAAAATTCAAATACTCTATTATGAATTTCACAATCAAAAGGATAATACTTCAATAGCTTTAAAGTTTGTTTCAACGCTTCCTCTTGCAAAGACAGTGATTCAAGAACCGACACATAAGTAAGTGTATAAATACGATTGTCAGGATTTAGTATTGAACATTCTTTCAAAAGCAACTCTGCCTTTTCAAAAGAATGAATATCTAAGTAAAATTTACCCAACTGATACTTTATTTTTATACATTGATTATTATTCTTTATAAAGTCTTCAAAAGTTGCTATCGTTTTATCTAGTTGCCCTAGCTCAGCATAACATTGACCTACACCTAAAATTGCCCCCTCGTGCTCCTTAATTATTCGATGTGATTGCAAGTAATTAACAAGAGCATCCTCTATTCGATTATTTTTATAAAGTGCAATTGCCTTATTGTAGTGCGCATCGAAGTAACGCCTATCAATTTTAATTGCTAAATCAAAGAAAAAAAATGACTTTTCTACTTCCCCAATATCAACCAACAAGCCTGCATAACCGCAATAAAAAGCAGGATGCCTATGCAATGAAATTAGTCGACCATAAACTTCTAGACTTTGGGGGAATTTTTTTATCTGACGAAATGATTGAGCAACGACATAAAGTAGGTTCGCATTCGAACTGAAATTAACATAAGGAAATAACAACTGAATAGCTTGGTCATATCGCTTTTCTCTATAATAAGTAATCCCTTGTTCTAATTTTTTTTTATGTAGCACAACATTCACTAGCAACTCTCCTTATATCGAAAATAAAGCCAACCTTACGGCTGGCTTTATTTTTACATAAAACAGACTAGAAATTAGAATTTTACGTTTACTTTAGCATACAAGTACTGACCAGCTGTATCATATGAAACTGGAATAGTGTTCATATCTTGGTTATTAGTGATATAAGGCACCTTTTCATCAAACAGATTACGAACACCAATTGTTAGTGCGGTATTTTCAAAGACAAAATAAGTACCTTGAAGATCATGATACCATACAGCATCAGCAATGTTATCTAAGTTACTAGCACTCGCATACAAATCTTCACCCTCTGATTGATAGCGAGTTTGCCAACCAACAGACCAATTATCCATTGAGTAAGTTAAGTTTAAGTTTGTACGTAATTTAGAAAATACAGCTAGTGTAGTTTCCCACTGGTCTGCAGCAACTTTACCTGCTGCTTCAATTTTATCAGCACCATCAAATGGAGTATAATCATACTTTTCAAGGTATGTACCATTTAAAGTTGCTGCAAAATCTCCTCCCATTATATCTGTCTTATATGTTAAATCGAAATCATAACCAGCAGTTTCAAATGCCGATAAGTTTGCATTAGTTAATAAGACACCAGCAACTGTTCCTAGCGCAGAGCGATATGGTGAAGTTGCGTGTGGTGCATCACCAGTTAAACTGGGACCTTCAACAAATTGACATAAAGGGCTGGAAAAGTTCTCTGAATTCCAACATGCGTTAATAACGTTATCAGTACCTGCTGTTCCGATACCATTGGTGATCTCAATATCGAAATAATCAAGGCTCATCGTTATACCGATATCATGACTATATACAAAACCTGCGGTAAAGCTATCAGACTCTTCAGGTTTTAAATCAGGATTACCACCAACAACTGTACTAGACTGATTTGAAGAAAGAGTAAAGTTACCAGGTAACCCCTCAGCAGCACAGTTAGCTTTCACTGTAGCCGATTGAGCACCAGTTGCATATTGCTTACAAGGCTCTGTATATGCCAGATTAGTCTCGCTCTGAGGAGCAAAAAGCTCGCCTATCCCAGGAGCTCGGAAACCTGAAGCGACTGTGGTACGAAGTAACAGCCCATCAATAGGAACCCACTCTAGTCCAAATTTGGTATTAGTTGAACTATCATTTAAGAAATCAAAATCGGAGTAACGTACTGCAGCTGTTGCCCGTAAAGACTCTACAAATGGAAGGCCTTCTAATAAAGGTAAATCAAGTTCTGTGTATAACTCATCAACAGAGTATTGACCCGAAGTAGGTTCCCCTGTAACGGAGTAGATTTGTCCAATAGACGCAGCACCGTCTGGAGTATTTGAGTATTCTTCCCAACGTCTTTCAAAGCCAGCAGCAAACATTACTTCACCGCCTGGTAAGTCAAATCCTAAACCACCGGACACGTTACCTTGTAACTGACGTGTCTCACCTCGAACTACAGGCGAATTAGGAACTAACATATAGGACAACATTTCACTTGTTAGGGTATTTTCTTCTAAAATATTCCAAACACCTGGACAATCAGAATCAGCGGCACACAATGCAGGATCAAGCATAGTATCGACACGAGTAGGGTTTACACGTCCAGTATCTAAACGTGTATCGATATAACGTGCGAAGTTGTAAGATAAATCCCAGTCATAATTACCTAATGAACCTTCAAATCCAAATACCATACGGTAGTCTGAAAAATCTTGAGAGAAACCACGACCACCTGTTTCAGATAAGCGGCGTACTACATAAATATCTTCACCAGCTACGTTATAAGGGTTCGATGCGGGCATTAATGGCCCCCAGAATGTACCTTCAGGAGCCATTAACTGGTCAGATTGGCGATTAGTAAAGCCTCCTTCAATAAACGTCGATAAAGTATCTGTAATATCGTAACGACCAGCGCTGTTAATGCTAAATACTTCTTGAGGGGTAACCATATAACTTGCAGGTGCAAAGTTATACGCATCTTTTGTAGGATCAAACAAACGAACCTGACCAGTAGTTTTATCTTTCACATATCCGCTACTACTTGGCGTGCCATCGGCATAATAAAACTGACCTTGCGGAATCGTTCCTGAGCCACCACAATATTTACCATTAGCATTTTCTGAAATTGGACATGCTGAAAAATCGCGGTCGCCCTGCCCAATAGCTTGACGATCTGTATACTGAAGTGATAGCACGACGTTACCACGTTCAGAAGAGGTACCAGTTGTTACTGAAAATAATGTCTTATCACCATCGCCTTCACCAGTAACATCATACTGGGCATTAAACTCAACGCCTTCAAAACTTTTCTTTGTAATAAAGTTAATTACGCCAGCAATGGCATCAGAACCATAAACGGTTGAAGCACCATCTCTGAGAACTTCGATTCGTTCAACATACGCGGTTGGAATTGAGTTCAAGTCACCAGATGCGAATCTGCGTCCGTTGATCAATACTAATGTACGACCAGAACCCAGACCACGTAATGAAGCCGTAGCATAACCACGACTACCGTTGTTAACAGAAGAACCTTCAGCACCTCCGTTTATAGCTGGAATATTTTGTACAAAATCTTCTAATGTCACGGCCCCTGAAGCAGCAATATCTTCAGAAGAAAAGACTGAAATAGGGCTAGCTGTTTCCAAGTCAGTGCGCTTAATACGTGAACCTGTTACCTCAATTCTTTCAACTTTTTCAGCAACCTGTTGGTCTGCTGCATTAACGACTGGAACGGAAAATGCCGCAATAGATGCGGCACTACCCAAAAAAGCTAAGCGTATAGAGTTAGCTAGAAAGCTGTTTTTATGCATTGTCAATCTCCCGATGTGCTAGTTATTCTTATTTTCGAGTTGCCCTCACCAAAAGCAAACAACTCGATAACAATGAAAGCACATGATTCGTTAAATATCAACAAATATTAACAACAATGATTACAATGTAACATCGAAAATCCTAATTAACCTGAGATCGGTTTAACAAGCCATAACTGCAATAGCATTAAACTCCGTTAAACTTCGTGTTAGTGATGTTCAATTGTGGCTTATTATCTTTCAATTGATAGGCGATGAGTCCCGCAATCGTATTGAGCATAAAACCATGTACACTACACCTAATGAGCTCAAGAATACTTCTTTAAAAAATTGATAGTGAGTCACTGAGAAAAATGGCAATTAATGCTGCGCAACTGGCAATATATATCTAGCTTTTGAGGTATATCGAGAATGAAATGGCGGAAATCTAAGATTTCCGCCATTTTCAGATGATAGGTTAATACTCAATGTGAGACTCAGTATCGGACTTTATGCCTCTGCGACCAATACGAACGTTCCACTTTGAAGGTAACACATTAGCTCGTGCGGTACTGCTTTAAAATACCATCTAACTCGACCGATGCATGGTGCAGATCATTGGCTAAGGTCACACTGCGCTGGGCCGTTTGTTTGATAGTTTCCGACTGATGGCGGATTTCATTCAATTGTCCGGCAATGTCGCGAGCGGCGACACTCTGCTCTTCCGCCGAGGCGGCAATTTGGCTGCTCATATCAAATACCGCATTGACCGATTGCGCCATGCCTTGAACATCATCACCGACGGCGATAATCGCACTGCGACCTTCATCGGCCTGATCGACTATCTCCATGGTAATGCTAGATAAACGACTCGTGCCAGATTGTAAGCCTTCAATCATGGCCTGAATTTCTACCGTGGCCTGTTGAGTTCGACCCGCTAAGGTACGCACTTCATCGGCTACCACAGCAAAGCCACGACCTTGCTCACCGGCACGGGCCGCTTCAATGGCCGCATTTAAGGCTAATAAATTAGTTTGCTGGGAAATACTGTTAATGGTTGTGACTACAGCATCGATACTCGCCGCATCCTTAGACAATTGTTCCACCGATGAAAACGCCGCGCCAATCTTAGTTGAGAGTAAACCAATGCTTTCCACTGTATGGCTAATACGCCCACGACTGGCCAACATTTGGGTTGAATTTTCCTTGGTTTGCAACGAAGTATTACTCGCATTAACAGAGACTTCTTCAATCGCGGAGGTCATCTGCGCCATCGCCACGGCAACGGAATCGAGGAATTGATGTTGGAACCCAATCAGTTTATCACTGGTGGCCGCCTGTTGATTAAATTCATCGGATGCCAATGATAAGGTCTGTGCATTTTTGCCAATGGCTGACACCATTTCACTCATATTGTCGGCGCAGCGATCGATTTCGCGGGCAATCAAACTGAAATCGTCAGTACCAAAGAAGTTTAATCTAAAGCTCAAATCACCATCGGCTAAGCGTTTGATGGCTAAGTACATGTCCCATAATCCACCACCGAGTGAAGTCGAAATCCAGTAACTCAGTTGGAATAAAGGCAACAAGCCCACTAATGCTAACCAGAACATAAAGTTAGCATCGCTACGCGCATCGGCTTCCCACTCATGGACATTCTGCGTCAGTTGTAAGGCTTGGCCTGACACACTGGCGCTGGCCGTCACTTTATCCCCTTGACGCTGCGCATCACTTTGCCTTGAAGTTACAGTTAACCCGTATTGACTAGCAAATTGAGATAAGGCGTCAGCTTCTAGCTTTTGCGCCGTTGCAACTTGCGCTAGGGTATCGACGCTAGCTTGAACCCGAGCGATAGAGGCCTGCTCAAGGTTACGGTGCGCATGTTGATAGTTGACAAGCGCCACGGCGGCCGTGATCAGCGCCACCATAGAACACACTACCCAAAACTTTCCGTTGAGACTGAACTTGATCAATATGGCATCAATGGTACGAAACTGGATTTGTTTCATCTTGATAATTCCTAAGAACAAAATGCTATTTGGCACTAAATCAGCAGTATAGCTCAGATCGCCACGACAACTATGTCAGTCATAAGATCTGAGCAGGTATTATGCTAATCCGCGCTAGCAACTTGGTTACGTGTGGCGGCAGACCACTTTTGTGTCAGAGTAACCAACTGCCCCGTTAACAAGCTCATGCTAAAACCTAATAAGCCACCAATGATCAACGACGGCACGACATTGGCCACATCACCCGCCATAGCAAAGGTAGTGCAACAGCCAATAAATGCGCCGGGAATAAAGCTAAGCTTTTGATAACTTGCCTGTAAACACATGGCCGAAGTGGCTATGCCGGTAAAAATATACCCAAATACGGGCGAAATAAAAAAGCTGCTACCCGAGATAATGAGCCAAGCCCAAAATACACCGGACAGGTTTGTGCACCACGCCATCATCACGCCCTGAAAGCCAGCCTTAGGTTGAGCAAAAAAAGTGCTACAACCTAAAAAGCCGATCCAAGTGACCAGATGAAAAGCATCTGCGACGCCACACCAAATAGCCGCCAATAGGCCGGCAGAAATAGCGACTTGCCAACGATTTTCCATGGATGACCCCTTTAGTAATTCTATTCACGGAAGTTTAATACCCTTGGGCGCTCTAAAATGTGTATTTTGAGGTAGCTTGGGTAAACATATTGGTTAAATTACCTCTATTTTGGTAACAAAAACCTGATCTATTGCTAATTTTCGGCATTAATGCCCGTAAAATCGCTAACAAGCAAATTTTTTGTGGTAAAAAAACGAAAAAAGCGCTTATTAGGCGCTTTTTTGTTCAAACAGCTTTCAGTTAACCCTTCTGCAGTGCCCTACACTCGCAATAGTTTATTCACGGGAAGATCGCGGATCCTCTGCCCCGTCGCCGCAAAAATCGCATTGGTTAAACTCGGGGCAACGGGCGGCACACCCGGCTCACCCACGCCTGCGGGCGGCGCATCGGATGCAATAATGATGATCTCCATATCAGGGGTTTGGGGAAGTCGCAGCAAAGGATAATCGTGGAAATTCGATTGCTGCACTTTACCCTCTTTGTAAGTGATTTCACCCATCAAGGCTAAACTCAGGCCAAATACAATCGCACCTTCTGTCTGTGCTTTTACCCTATCAGGGTTAACTATCGTGCCCGCATCTATGGCTGCGATGGCATTAAGCACTTTAAGCTGTTTATCCTCACTCACTTCCACCAACATAGCCACAGCGACATAACTCACAAAACTGCGGTGTACAGCAAAACCCCAGCCCTGATTTTTACCCGCCTTGGGCGCTTTAGCTTGGGCTTTTTCGACCGCGTCGATTACCCCAAAATAGCGACTGACGTCCACGGGATGACGATCAAGATCTTCGCCATAGTTGCCATATTTAAACTGTTGGTCGGTAAAGGTCTCACGCCTTGCTTCACCTAACAGGCTACGCCACATTGCAGGGCAAGAAACCTGAGAACGATGAGCCATTTCATCGACAAAACTGCCGACACTAAAACCGTGCTGAATGTTACACACAGAACGCATCCAACCAATACGGCTATGCGCCTGCGCTTTTACCGCTTCGTATCTTAAATTCGGCAAAGCAAAGGGCACATCCACAAAGCCTAAATCCAACTCACCGCCAGAGGGATATTCCACCCCTTCGGCAAAGGTTGAACTGATCGATGGGAATCCCGTACGGGCTAAAAGCGCGGTCGGTTTGTTGCTGGCATCAAACAGTGCCTGATAGGACTGGGCGCTGATAGCATGGTAATAACCGTTTTGAATTTCATCTTCGCGGCTCCAACTCACCTTAATTGGACGCTTGAATTGCTTCGATAACAGCGCGGCTTCAACGCTAAAATCAGGTTTAGATTTACGCCCAAAACCACCACCCAATAGGGTGACATTCACTTTAATCGCATCTTCTTCCATACCCAGCGCAGCGGCCACATTTTGCTGTGTACTTTGCGGCGTTTGGGTCGATGCCCAGATTTCACAGCCCTTTTCAGTCACATGGGCAGTAGCAACGGGCGGCTCAATAGAGGAATGGATTAAATAAGGCACGGTATAAACCGCCTTTAACGTATTCGCTTCGGGCCAGTTTTTGATTTCATCACCAACTTGGCGCACAACATTACCGCTTTGCTGTACCCGCTCGACCAACTCTTTCAAATAAAGGCTTGAATCATGCTGACTGTTGTCGGCTTGAGTCCAAGTGACTTTTAATGCTTTGCGCCCTTCAAGGGCACTCCACGTGTTTGTGGCGATAACAGCAACGCCGCCCAAAGCCTGAAACGCGGGAGCGCCCTTAGCGGCGGGCAAACGATACACATCCACGACACCGGCCACTTTGCGCGCTGCGGTATCATCCAAGCTTGCCACATCGCTCCCAAGCACGGGCGGGCGCATGATGCTGGCGTAGAGCATGCCCTCGAGTTTGATATCGTAACCATAAATCGCGCTGCCGCTTAACATGGCATCCATATCAACGATTTGGCGTGATGCGCCAATCTGCTTGAAATCTTTAACCTCTTTAAAGGTTAACGACTCAACGGCAGGTACGGGTTGCTCAGATGCGGCTAACGCTAACTCGCCGAACTTGGCCGAGCGGCCCGATTTAGCATGCAACACTTTATGGTCGGCGGTATGCACCTCGCTCACGGGAACTTTCCAACGTGCGGCGGCAGCCTGCTCTAGCATGGTTCTTGCCATCGCCCCCATCTGGCGCATGCGGTCGTAATTTTCACGAATACTGCGGCTACCGTCGGTGTTTTGGCTGGCATAACGTTTATCAGCTAAACCTTGAATAGGGACGATTTTATCCCAATCCGCTTCTAACTCTTCGGCTAAGACTTGCAGAATGCCGGTTCTGATCCCCTGTCCCATCTCGGAGCGATGGCAAGTGAGATACACTTTGTCGTCTTCACCAATGGCAATAAACAGATTCAGCCGCGCTTCTTTATCCTGCGCCAGCGCCATGGGGCTCCATGTTAGTCCGCTCGCCCCTAATGCTAATCCGCCCCCTACTGCGCCAAACAGTTTTAGCACGTCGCGGCGGCTGATATTTTCTACGGCAGTAAAAGTACTCATATTAGCCCTCCTGTTTGGCATAGTTTTGCAGTGCCGCTTTAATCCGCGGATATGTGCCGCAGCGGCAGATATTCCCCGACATGGCCGAGTTGATTTGTGCTTCAGAAGGTTTCGGATGCTGCGCCACTAACGCCGCAGCCGACATCAATTGTCCCGCTTGGCAATAGCCGCACTGGGGCACGTTATGTTCGGCCCATGCATTTTTAAGCTTTTGATTATCCAGCCCTTCAATTGTTGTCAGACGTTTTCCCTGTGCCTGCCCCAAACTGGTTAAACAGGCGCGTACGGGATGGCCGTCTAAATGCACAGTGCAAGCACCGCATAACCCTGCACCACAACCATATTTAGTGCCCGTGAGCCCTAAAATATCCCGTAACGCCCACAGGATTGGCATCTTAGGATCGGCATCTAAGGTAAATGATTTACCGTTGATGAAAAGTGTTTGGGTGGAAGCGGCGGTACTGGCTTCCTTGATAACTGCAGTGGTTGATAATACTTCTGCCATAACTCACTCCTTAAGTGCCAACCACGACGCAAGATCGGCTTGGGTATCAATATCAATTGCGGCGCGGGGTAGTGTTATAGCGACTAACGCTCCCTGCTGTGCTTGTTGTTTTAAAATAGATTTCGCCCCGCGATCACCACTCAAGTGAGTGAACTGCGGTAATGTAGAGGCATTAAAAATAGCAGGTACACCTAAATCATCCAAATAATGGGCGGCAACGTCTTTACCGGTTTCATGCCATGTCAAAATCAGTTGTCGATAATCGTCTGCACTCAAGGCCACTTGGTCTGCCAATGTCAGCAGCATGGCATCAAAGCCCTGCTCCTTGGCATAGCTTGCCGCCAAACTCACTGAGGATGCCAAGCCTGTTTGCCACTGTGGATTAACTAAAATATCAAAGGGTTGGCGGGAATGAAGCTCGACTAATAATGGCTGCAATATGTGCTGATGAGCACCGAGTATGATTAACAAAGGCGTATGCTGGAGCGAATGAATGTCTTGGCGATCCACACCTAAATCTTGGCAACTAAGCTGCTGTAAACGCTCAACATGAGTGTTAATGATGGTTTGTTCGCGAATTTCCGTAGCACTATGTGATGGTAGAAGTTGCGCTAACTTAACCCCATCAAAGCGCTTACTCCCACCTGCCGCGAGTACCACAATCAACAACCGTTTGGATGAGCATGGCGCCTGCGCTGCCGACTTTAGCACTGCTGAACTGGGCTGTCTCGAACCGGGCAGTGTCGACGTTAGCGCAGTGGACTTTTGCACTGGCGGCAACGTCATCAACGCATTATCTCATCGAGATGTTTTAAGGTTGCGCCATGGAGCACGCCGTGACACTGGGCCAAAATACTTAAGGCCACGGCACTCGGTAACTCGCCGCCAAGGGCAAGCCCCGCGGGAGCAGAAAATACCCCAGTAAAAGATTCAGCACTGAGCCCTGCCATTCCAAGCACTTTATCCCGTCGATGGGCAGGACCAAGCAAGGCGATATAGGCTAGCGGATGCGCTTGAATGACCTTTAATGCCGCAGCATCTAAGCCCAAGTTATGGTTCATCACCACGGCGCAATCCAATTGAGCGATATGATTCGCGGTTAATTCCCCCGCGGTCAGTTTCACTATATGGGCATGGGGGAAATCCGCCGCTCTGGCATAGGCGGTACGACCATCGAAAACAGTCACTTGCCAACCTAAAGTGTGGGCCATGGCGGCAACAGGCTTAGCATCGATACCACCACCAAAGATCCCAAGATGGAATCTTGGTCTCAAGGGAATAATCAGTGATTCTCCCGCGTCTTGAGTGAAGACGCCCGTGCGTACAAAATCGCTGGCGGGGAACGGCGTCAACTCCTCAGAATAAAACGCAGCGTGATACTGGCGCGCATCAGTCCCCGCTTTGACTAAAGGCAATTGGTAAAACCCCGACCGACCGTGACGAAATGCCTGCACTAGCTCAACTAAGCCAAGATCATGATTCTCTTTTAGCAGAGGGATCAACATGATATCTACTATGCCACCACAACCGAGTCGATAGCTGGCATCGGACTCATCGCTTGCATCATAGGTGACGCACATGACTTGCTTAGTCTGCATGGCATTTTGAGCATGGCGACGTAAATCGGCTTCTAAACAGCCGCCACTTAACATACCCACACCTTGACCAAACTCATGGAACAACATCATGGCACCGGGTTTACGATAAGCCGAACCTTGAATTTGGGTGATCACCGCAAGTACCCAAGCGTCATCCGCCAGTGGTAGCCAATGCTCTAGTAAATCTTCGATTTGGTGATCCATCCGCAAGGACTCCATTGGGTTAGGGAGATTTAAAAAATTTAATGCGCTTATAGCTATTGAAACTATCAGCCGTTAATAACGCAGCTATCGACGTCTATTTGTCATCAAAGCTTGACGCAAGTTTTATCAGCAAATAAAACCGCTTCGTCAAACGCTCGCATTAAACATATGGACAACCAAGTTAGCAAAGGCGTGTGCGTATTGAAAGGAGTAATAGATTTCAAAAAGTGTTGAAGCATAAAATATGTTCAGGGGAAGCTAAAGAGGAAGAATAGACGTCCATGTCTTGAGTGGCGTTTGTTCGCAAATCAATCACATTTATCTAAAACTGGTATTCGCCCGCCTTAGTGCGCAGTATCTGGGATTGGTTGTCTAGACTAATGGATGTCGATTCAATCTGTTCGATAATCTGTGATACTTCACGGGAATTATCGCGGATCACCATCATGCTCGAAGCGATTTCTTTAGAAACCAAGGATTGTTCTTCGGTTGAAGCGGCAACCTGAGTATTGATCCCATGAATCGCTTCCGTACTGTGACGAATATCCTCAAATACTGCCACGATACGTTGCAGTTCTACCCCTGCCTTTTGCATTAGCGTCGCCGCTTGAGTCACAGATGTACCCACTTGATTCGTACGGCTTTGAAGGCTTGCGACAATATCATCGATTTCCTTGGTGGAATCTTGAGTGCGCTGGGCTAATGATCGAACCTCATCAGCTACCACAGCGAAGCCTCGTCCTTGCTCACCGGCCCGTGCGGCTTCAATCGCGGCATTCAGTGCCAGCAAATTCGTCTGCTCAGCAATCGCCTTAATCACACTCAACACATTGCTGACTTGGGTACTTTCGTTCACTAGGTGTGACATAGAGTCCTGAGTATTCCTAAACTCAGTTTCTAATACCGACATGGCTTTCAACGCTTCCGATACTGTCTGTTTACCTACAGTGACATGCGTTTCATTTTCGGCGGCGCGGCTTTCAGCATTCGAAGTGCTCTCACTCACATGCACTAAGGTCGTGGTCATTTCTTCCATCGCACTGGCGCTGGCATCCAGTTCTCTCGCCACCCGATTTGAGCTTTCACGCGAAATTTGAATTGATGCTTTAGTTTGCTTAGCTAAATCAGCCACCTCTTTTGCAATGCCATCCGTCGTCGATAATGAACTGGCAAGGGAAGAGATAAACAAGTTGATTTGATTAACGATTTCGCCAATTTCCCCCTGAGTCGTAACAGAGATCCGTCGCGCAAGATTTTTAGAACGCTGAATATCGAGCAATTCAACACAAGTCTGCACTAAGGGAGTCACAATCCTGCTCTTAACGATAATAAATCCGCCAACGGCGGCTAAAATCACGATAAATAACACCAGTTGGGACCAGTTTAATGCCGCATGCAGGGAGTCGAGTCGGTTATTCACATCACCATCGGTACGTTTATCCAATGCTGTAAAAAACTCATCAATCGGCTGCATGATCTTAGCTTTTTCTCTGTGGTATTGGTCGCTATGTAATAACTCCCTCGCCATGGTTAAGTTAGGCTCACCTTTGATCGTGTAGGTTTGGGTGTTGGGGTCCATAAAAATACCTTTAACGGCATTCATGGCTTTCACTTCGAGGGCGACTAACGCATCTGAGTTTTGCTGAGCTTGTTCAAGGTAACGGAATTCTTCATCAGAAAAACCGAGGGACTTCATTTGCGTGTTTATCGCAATGCTAGCACCGTCGGGTTTTGGCTTATCGCCATAGCTCAGCACCAAATCCCAGTAAATCTGGTGATATTTTTCAGGTCTAGACTTCTCACCATTACGGATAGCCAAAATATCCATATACATTTTTTCGTATTTTTCATCACCCGTAACAGCGTAAGTTCGAGCGAGACGCGTTAGGTCATCGGAACTTTGTCTTAACTCATCGGCAACTTGATAGGACTGATATCGCACGCTAGCCGCATCATTAAAGAGATCGATTTTAGACTTAACATTGAAGCTCAATACCGCAGAAATCACAGCACTCGCGACTATGGTCGAAAAGACCACGCTCATCATTGTTTTTGTTTTCATACTTACCCCAGTAGACGGAAGAACTGCTTTAAGTCTAGAAGGAAAAACAGAAAACATAAAAAAGGTTGGTTTATTAGCTGAAATAATCATTTGATTTGCGAGTGATTATCGCTCACAAATCAAGCAATGCTGAATGGCGTCTCAATTACAGTAAAAGTTGGTCCGCGACAAAGGGGTTATGCTCGCGCTCTTCACCAAAAGTCGACATAGGACCATGCCCAGGAATGAATTCAACCTCGGCGCCTAAGGGCCACAGTTTTTCGGTGATCGAGTGAATTAAATCCTGATGATTTGATTGGGGGAAATCGGTGCGGCCGATAGAACTTCGAAACAAAATATCCCCCACCCACGCCAACTTAGATTGGGCAGAGAAAAGTGCAATGTGTCCCGGCGTATGCCCAGGGCAATGCAGCACAGATAAACTTTGCTCGCCCACTTTAACAATATCGCCATCCTGCAGATATTGATCCGGCTCAAAGGCATCGCAATGGGGAAAACCAAAATTTTGGCTTTGCTTAGGTAAGTTATCAATCCAGAATTTATCGGCAATATGCGGGCCAATAATCGGCACATTGGCGGCTTTCGCTAAGGCTTTTGCACCACCGACATGATCGATATGCCCATGGGTAAGGAGGATTTTTTCGAGGACGAGTCCAAGTTTCGTCACTTCGTTTTGGATCCTATCAATATTCCCACCGGGATCCACGACTGCCGCACGCTTGGTTTTTTCACACCAGATCAAGCTGCAATTTTGCTGAAAAGGTGTCACTGGAATAATCTGATACTTCATAGCTTCAATCTCGTGTTATCCATAAGCGATAGATTACGCTAAGAAACTCATCATGGCTCAAATTTATATCCAAAAAATTGATCTTCACCAAAAGCTAATCAAATAATCCTAGCTTACGACATAAACTATTTTGTCTATACCCAAGTTAGCTGAAGATACGCGTTTCAGATAGCCTAGGTTGCTGCATCTTCAGCTTATTTGGGTATACAATCTGCCAATCACAATAACATGTTCCTCTGCATTAAGGTTGTTTGATGAAACCCGATATTATTCTCGCCGGAGTGCTGGCGAAAAAACACACTTTTACCTTGCCCCTCAACTATCAAAATCCAATTGCAGAGCAAATCCAAGTGTTTGCCAGAGAACTCTGTAGCCCAGAAAACAAAGATAAAAAACTACCTTATATCGTATTTTTTCAAGGCGGCCCTGGATTTGCGGCCATGCGTCCCGCCAGCAACAGCGGCTGGATCCGCCGCGCATTAAAAGAATATCGAGTGTTATTACTCGATCAACGTGGTACAGGCTTATCAACACCGATTAATTACCAAAGCCTGCAACACTTAGATCCCGCAGCTCAAGCGGATTACCTAAGCCATTTCAGGGCTGACAATATCATTCGTGATGCCGAAACGATTCGTGCCCAGCTTTGTCCCGCCGATAAGTGGGCAATTCTCGGCCAAAGTTTCGGGGGATTTTGCGTGTTACATTATTTAAGCACCGCCCCTCAAGGCGTCAGCGAAGCCTATATCACGGGTGGCATACCATCATTAACCCGTAGCAGCGACGACGTCTATCTTGCGACTTATCAACGCGTACTGGCGAAGAATAAACAATTTTTCCAACGCTTCCACGATGCTCAACATCTCGTCACTCGCTTAGCAAAACATTTGCTTGAAAATGAAGTGTATTTGGCAACGGGTGAACGCCTCACGGTTGAAATGCTGCAGTTGCTGGGTATTAATATCGGAATGGAGCAAGGGCCTGAATCGGTTTATTATTTGCTTGAGCAAGCCTTGATCAACACGGCTTCAGGGACAGTCGTTAACCCGTTATTTTTAAATCATTTCGGTCAAATGCTCGATTACAACACTAACCCGATTTTTGCCCTGTTGCATGAAGCCATCTACTGTCAACACTCGGCTTCACAATGGTCGGCACACAGGGTTAGACAGCAATTCCCCGCCTTTAACTATCAACAAGGTAAACCGTTTTTATTCACAGGTGAGATGATATACCCATGGATGTTTGACCAATTTAGTCACTTAGTGCCGCTTAAAGCCGTGGCAGAAATCCTTGCCCATAAATCAGATTGGCCAACACTTTACAATCTAGAGCAACTGGCACAAAACCGAGTCCCCGTTGCAGCGGCCATTTACAGTGAAGATATGTTTGTAGAGATGCAATACAGTTTAGAAACCACAAAACAAGTTGGCAGGCTAAAGTATTGGTTAACATCAGAATATGAACATAACGGCATCCGCATGGATGGAGAACGCATACTGGATAAACTCATCAGCTTAAACCGAGGCGACACCCTAAGATAAATATGAGCTTTAAGGGCTAATTAAGTTAATGCTGAGATTATATGCCTGCTCCTCATCAATTTAGTGATTTTGGCAAGCTTTAACGACCCATTTCCGTATGAGTAAACCGTTTTGGTTTACTCTTTTTTTTTTGCCCAAATTCAGTGCTATGAAAGTGTTATAGCTTAAGGTCGAATATCCCCCTACAACAGAATCACAACGCACTCGTGACGATTAAACCTCTGTAGCCACTTTGCGTGTTTGACTCCTTGCGCCAGTACTAGCCACTGACTTCTTAACACTGCTTTTAGCTGTACTTGTAGTGCCTGCCCGTTTTGCCGAACTCGAGGCTTTGCGGTAAGGCGACTTACGATAACCAGATTTATTACTTGCCGTTTTACGATAACCTTGGCCTTGTAAACCATTAAGCGCGGTTGGCAGTTGTGCGCCTGCATTCTGGATAAGCGTGGATAAGGTGCCGAGCAGTGGTTGCATAAAGGCTTGATAAGAGGTTTCTTTATGGCAAATGCCGTTCAAGCTCGCTTCCCAAAGCGCTGTCATATCCGGCGTAGTCGCACTCGCGGGCAAGCTGTTAATCAATCCTTTCCCCACGTCTGTCGAGACAATAGATTTACCTAAGCGTTGTAAAAAACCGCGTTTGAACAGCAATTCGATAATACCTGCACGGGTAGCCTCTGTACCTAATCCGTCGGTTTCTTTAAGAATTTTACGGATCTCAGGATCGGTCACATAACGGCTAATACCCGTCATAGCACCGAGTAAAGTGGCATCGGTAAAGGCCTTTGGTGGTTGAGTATTTTTCTCCAACAATTCGCCTCGAGTACAATGCAAAGCCTGTCCCAATTTCAAAGGCGGTAATTGGCCGATAAACTCGTCATTCTCCTCATCGTCCTTACCTGTGCTTTCTTCCGTCGACTTGTTGCCACTCGCCTTACTGCCATTTGGCTCTTGGCGGGCAAAGAGTTGCTTCCAGCCGAGGGATTTATCCTGACGCGCCTTGGTATTAAATAAGCCACCCTCGATTGTCACTTGCACTGTGGTTTCACTGTAACAATAAGCCGGATAAAACTGTGCTAAGTACTGGCGAGCAACATGAAGATATAACTGCCTCTCACGCTGACTCAAGCTAGATAAGTTAGCCGTCTTCTCAGTGGGGACGATTGCGTGATGGGCGTCCACTTTTTTATCATCCCATGCTTTAGATTTAAGACGGGGATCGGGTACATCAGCACCTTGCAATAACTCAGTAGCACCGTCACTTATCGCCTTAAGTACCGAAGGCGCAAGATTATGTTGCTCAACGGGTAAATAACGACTGTCGGAGCGTGGGTAAGTAATGAGTTTATGACGTTCATACAAACTTTGGCAGGTATCGAGCACATCCTTAGCACTCATACCAAACCGTTTCGCCGCATCAATTTGCAACGCGGATAAGCTGTAGGGCAATGGTGGATTCTGTTTCTTGTCCTTAGCCACTAATTGAGTGACTAAAGCGGGTTTATCACTGATGCGACTCACCACATTTTGCGCTAACCCTCTCACTAACACTCGTCCTTCTTCATCCATATAAGGCTGACAAGCTTCGCTAGGTTGCCACTTGGCGCTGAAGGTTTCTTGCTTCTCGGTCGCCAAATGCGCCAGTACTTCATAAAAAGGTTTAGATTGAAAGTGAGCAATCTCTTCATCACGGCGCACCACTAGCCCAAGCAATGGCGTTTGTACTCGGCCGACGGATAACACGCCTTGATAACCGACCTTTTTACCTTGGATGGTGTACGCACGCGTCATATTCATGCCATAGAGCCAATCGGCACGACTGCGGGCTAAGGCCGATGTGGATAAAGGAATAAACTCGCGATTGCTGCGTAGCTGCGTTAGAGCCCGTTTTACAGCTTGTGGGTTTAAGTCACTGATCAGTAAACGCTGGGTTTGATGTAGCTTGTCCCCCGTCACGCCAAGATAGGCAATCACTTCATCCACGAGTAACTGCCCTTCGCGGTCGGGATCGCCCGCGTTAACCAGCGTGTTAGCTTGTTTGACTAATCGTTTTAGCACTGTGAGTTGGCTGCGGGTCGCAGCCTTAGGTTTTAGTTGCCACTTGTCTGGCACTATTGGCAAATGCTCGAATTTCCAAGACTTAAATTCGGGATTATAGGCATCAGGTTCTGCTTGCTCGAGCAAGTGGCCAACGCACCAAGACACACAATCGCCATTGGCGGCTTCGATAAATCCATCGCCTTTTTTATGGGGTTTAGGCAATACATCGGCAATGGCCCGCCCTAGGCTAGGTTTTTCTGCGATATAGAGAATCATACAAACACCAAGCACTGGATATAATTACAGTATAATTTAGCCCAAACGCCAGTTGAGTGCAAATTTCTGTAGTAAACCGAGCTTAAATGTAAAAGCTTAAGTGTAAATTCAATTGCGAATGATTCTCAACAAGGCATAAGATACACTAAATGACTAAGGAGTGACTATGAAACAGTTTGCAATAAATGCGCGACAGGCTATGACAATAACTCCAGCATTAATATTAAGATTCAATCAGTTATTGATATTCCATAGCTTAATGTTACTCGCAATAAGCATGCTCACCAGTACCTGGCTGGGACAAATGAAAATCATCGATATGCCGTTAGCATGGGGATTCATTCTCGTCATTCCTATTGCTGTGAGTGTATCTCTATTACTCAGCCACCAAATCACGCGCCATAGCTTAAGCAGCTTATTCGGCGTGTGGATGCTACTTTGGGTAATGGGATAACTGACATTCATAATAAATCACTACCGTATTTCGAGTTAACTCGCCCCTCCGCTCTATTTATCCGTGCTAAAACTCAATTTCAAAACACATTGGTTTCAAATATTTAACACTTTAACTATGAAGCTCCCTAAAAAATAGTTATGTTGAGTATCTTGGATATTTACAAAAAATGTCTTAATCAAAAGTGAATGTCCTAACTCAACATCAGTTGAATAACCGTAAACCTAAAAACTCTGCTAAAACAACACAATAAAGGAATCGGAGTCTATGAATGAGATTGTCAACGCGATCAATAGTGTAATTTGGAGCCCTGCACTTATTTTTCTTTGCCTAGGTGTCGGGCTCTATTTCTCCCTTCGCACTCGATTTTTACAGCTGCGCCATCTGCCAGAAATGATCCGCCTGATGTTTGATGGTAAGAGTACTGATGCGGGGGTGTCGTCTTTTCAAGCACTCGCAATGACATTAGCGGGCCGAGTCGGTACAGGTAACATTGCAGGGGTTGCCACAGCAATCACCTTTGGTGGTCCTGGCGCTTTATTTTGGATGTGGATGGTTGCCTTTCTCGGTGCCAGCTCCGCCTTCGTTGAATCGACCTTAGGTCAAGTCTATAAAGAAAAAATCAATGGCGAGTATCGTGGTGGGCCTGCTTTTTATATTGAAAAAGGCTTAGGCATGAAATGGTATGCATGGGTATTTGCAATTGCGACCATATTTGCCTGCGGGATCCTGCTGCCAGGCGTACAAGCTAACTCGATTGGTTCAAGTTTAAAAACCGCTTTCAACATAGATCCTAATGTGACTGCAGCCATACTGGCTATGCTTCTTGGTTTTATCATTTTTGGCGGTGTAAAACGTATCGCTCACTTTGCCAGTGCCGTCGTCCCCTTTATGGCACTGGGTTACATCATAGTGGCTTGTGTCATCATAGCGCTAAATATTGGCCAGCTACCGGGTATTTTATGGTTAATTATCAAAAGTGCCTTTGGCTTTGATGCGGGTTTTGGTGCCATTTTAGGCTTAGCCATCATGTGGGGGGTAAAGCGGGGTATTTACTCCAACGAAGCGGGTCAAGGTACAGCGCCACATGCCTCATCTGCAGCGGCGGTAAGCCATCCTGCCAAACAAGGGTTAGTTCAAGCTTTTTCTGTGTATATCGACACCTTATTCGTTTGCTCTGCAACAGGTTTCATGCTGCTCATTACAGGACTGTATAATGTTCAGGGCCCAGACGGTGCGGCGCTCTATACTGGCATTGCCGGAGTCGCTGCAGGACCTGGCTACGTACAAACGGCAATGGAAAGTATGATGCCAGGATTTGGCAATATCTTTGTGGCTATCGCACTGTTCTTCTTCGCCTTTACGACCATAGTAGCTTATTACTACATTGCCGAGACCAACATTGCCTATATTAACCGTAAAGTAAATCATCCTTGGTTCATGGTCGTTCTCAAAGTCGTGATCATTGGCTCAACCGTATACGGCACAGTTAAAACGGCTGATATGGCTTGGGGAATGGGTGACATTGGTGTCGGACTGATGGCATGGCTCAATATTATTGCCATTATTCTATTAAGGAAAACCGCATTCACTTGCCTTAAAGATTATGAATCACAGCAGGCACTTGGCATTGAGCCACTTTTTGATCCGGTAAAACTGGGTATTAAAAATGCGGATTACTGGGTTGAACGTAAGCACGCTGAAGAAAATGTAATGACTGAAACAGCGCAACGCATAAATACGTAGACGTTACCACTATGATCCGTTAAGCAAATATAAACCATTAAAAAGCCAGTGATTTCTCACTGGCTTTTTTTGTATCGTTTAGAACAAAAAGGACACAAACTTTACGATACTGAATTACCCACAATCCTTATGGGTGACAGACGTTATGCAGCTCTAAGTTAGTGCCAATATCTTTATTTCGATCGGCTTTGGCATCGTCATTTCGCAGTTGCGTCAAGTGATCTAAATACGCTTGGTCAACGTCGTTCGTGATGTAGTGACCATCAAATACAGACGTTTCGAAACGTTTAATCGCAGGATTTTCCATTCTTACCGCTTCAATTAAATCGGGTAAGTCTTGGAAAATAATGCCATCAGCACCAATTAACTTGGCGATTTCATCGGCATCACGACCGTGGGCAATAAGCTCATTCGACGTTGGCATGTCAATACCGTACACGTTCGGGAAACGAATTTCCGGTGCGGCAGAGGCAAAGTACACTTTCTTGGCACCGGCTTCACGGGCCATTTCGATGATTTGCTCAGAGGTCGTACCGCGAACGATAGAGTCGTCCACCAACAGGACATTTTTGCCTTTGAACTCAGTGTTAATCGCATTCAACTTACGACGCACTGACTTCTTACGCTCCTGTTGACCAGGCATGATAAAGGTACGGCCAATATAACGGTTTTTCACAAAACCTTGGCGGTACGGTAAATCCATGCAACGGGCAATTTCCAGCGCGATATCGCAAGAGGTTTCAGGAATAGGAATAACCACGTCGATATCGTGATCGTACCATTCCTTCTTAATCTTCTCGCCAAGCTTAGCGCCCATGTTGACGCGACTTGCATATACAGACACTTTGTCGATCGTCGAATCTGGACGGGCAAAATAGACGAATTCGAAGATACAAGGTGCATAGCTAGGCTCGGCTGCACATTGACGGGTATACAGCTGGCCGTCAATTGAAACATAAATCGCTTCACCCGGTGCCACATCACGCATCACTTCAAAGCCAACGGCATCGAGTGCCACGCTTTCAGAAGCCACCATGTATTCAGTGCCAGTGGCGGTTTCGTGCTTACCTAATACTAAAGGACGAATACCAAATGGGTCACGGAATGCAACTAAGCCTTGACCAATAATCATGGCAACAACCGCGTAGGCGCCACGAGCTTGTTGGTGTACGTTAGCGACCGCATCGAACACTTCTTCCGACGTCAGGGTCAAACTCGTGGTTTTTTGCAGTTCGTCGGCCAATAGGTTTAACAAGACTTCAGAATCCGAAGTGGTGTTCACATGACGACGTTTTTTGATCAGCCCTTCGGCTAATTCGACTGTGTTGGTTAAGTTACCGTTATGGGCTAATGAGATCCCAAATGGCGAGTTAACATAGAAAGGCTGCGCTTCAGATGCGCTTGAACTGCCCGCAGTTGGATAACGCACATGGCCAATACCCGCATTACCTTGTAGGCGTTGCATATGTTTGACTTCAAAAACGTCTTTAACCAAACCATTGGCTTTACGTAGTCTGAAAGCACCACGATCAATGGTCACAATACCTGCCGCATCCTGACCTCTGTGCTGCAACACTGTCAGTGCATCATAAATGGTCTGATTAACCGATGATTGGCCAACTATTCCGACGATACCACACATGGGTAAGCTTCCTCATTGTAAGATGTTCTATCACTTAGGATTATTTTATTTTCTTTCTTATAGTTTGGGTACAAAGCTGGAGGTGTTTTCCAAATAGTCAAAAAACCATTGGATAACAACGCCAAATTCGGGCACTAGCACAGAATCTTTCCACCATTGGGAGTTGGGAGAGCCTGTAAAAGCATCCATGAAAAACAACAAGGCGCTCACAATAAGCGCGCCTCGAATAGCACCGAAGCACAAGCCCAAAAGCCTGTCAGTGCCAGATAATCCGGTTTTGACAACAAGTTGTCCGAGAATATAGTTAACTAAGGCACCGAGTACCAAAGTGGTAATAAAGAGGATGGCAATAGAAACGCCATTACGCAGCATCTCATCGTTCATTTGTGTTAAGTGAACGGCAAGATCTTGGTAAAATTGGCTGGCAACAAAGAAAGCCGCAAACCATACCACTAAGGACATGGCTTCTTTGGCAAATCCACGGATCAGACTGATGAGAGTCGATAATCCGATGACGAATATGATAGCGTAATCAATCCAAACCATTGAGATGGCTTTCCGACATGGGCTTTAAGACGGCGCGATTCTACCAGAGACTGAAACGATTCTCACCCCTAGAGAGGTAAATAAATCATTTTCAGTCGCTGATCTTATATCACCATTAAGATTCTAAGGGATTAAAAGGAACAATCCAGCCCTTAAGACGCGTAAGGTTTTCCACCTCAACTTGTATTTTCTTAAGCTTTGCCTCTGACACATCTGGTCCGACAAACACTTTAGTTAATACGCCATCTTTAGGGTTTTCAGGAATAGTGTACGCTTTAAAACCACTCTTACGCAGCTGTGCAACCAAAGCTTTAACATTCGTTGCGTTGTTAAAACTGCCAAGCTGCAAGGTAAAGCCACTTTTCAAGCTGTCACGGCTGACCACTTTAACGGCATCCTCTTTGGCAGCACTGGCTTTAGGCGTTTCTGCTTTCGGCTTTTCAGCCTTAGCCACAGTGGTCGCTTTAGCGTCCGCTTTTTTAGCCGGCTCAGTTTTTACAGTGGCTTTAGGCGGCTCTTTTTTAGCTTCAGGTTTCGTTTCAGGCTTAGGTTCTGCTTTTTTAACATCAGGCTTAACGTCTTTCTTAACATCTTGCTTTGCGACTTCGATTACTGGCGCAACGGCAGACTTTTCATTGTCAGCATTAACTGGCATTTCGGCTAAGGCGACCTCAGTCCCATTCAGCGCGGCAGCATCCTCGGCCGACAAGACTTCAAACATATCATCGTCGGCTTTTTGCTGCTCAATCACGGTCGGGCGCAAAGGAATTTCGGAAAACTGCTCTTCTTGGCGATCTTTTTTGCCATCCAAAATATCCGGCAAAAAAATTACCCCAAGCGCAACCAGCACCACAGTGCCGACTAAACGATTATGAAACTGGCTAGACAAAACTGACTTCCTGCATAAATTGAGACTTAAAACCTGCCACAGTGTAAAAGGAGCCAAACACAATTACCACATCATCTGGGTTAATTTGCGCTTTTAATGCAGACCAAGCCTCAGATATGTCCTCAAACTCAAATGCAGCAGCCTCAGTGGCTAATGTTTTGCGTAGCATGGCCGAACTCGCGCCACGCTCACCGTGCAGACTGACCAAATACCAAGTGTCGATCAGTGGATTGATCACAGGCAACACACCTGCGATATCTTTATCCTTCAACATACCGCAAAGGGCGAACACGCGCTTACCCACAACGATTGGTGCTAATTGTTGTACCAAAAACCGCGCCGCATGGGGATTATGCGCCACATCGAGTAGCACTAACGGCTGCTCACTCACCCGCTCTAATCGACCCGTTAACCGAGCAGTGCTAATACCCTCAGCAATAATTGAAGTCGTGATATCCGGCCAGCCCTGTTCAATCACTGCCAATACAGTCACCGCATTAGGTAATGGCAAAGTTGGTAACGCTAAATCGTGCAGTTTGAGCACTTGACCTTGAAAATCCCACTGATTGCCATGGACTTGATAACTGAATTCGTTACCGACGCGATACAAGATGGCGCCAACCTCATTGGCGACATCATTGACAGTGTGTGGCAAGTTGGGTTCACCTACAATGGCAGGTTTACCACGGCGGAAAATGCCCGCCTTTTCACGGCCCACAAGCTCACGGGTATTACCGAGATAACTTTCATGGTCTAAATCGACCGACGTCAGTACGCTAATGTCGGCATCGATAATATTGGTAGCATCTAACCGTCCACCTAAACCGACTTCTAAGATAACCACATCAAGCTGAGCGGTTTTAAAGAGTATCAAGCCTGCGAGCGTAGCGTACTCAAAAAAGGTCAGAGAAATATCGCCGCGCGCGGCTTCAATTTGCTCAAATGCCGTAACAAAACCGCTATCACTGACATCGCTACCATTGATACGCACTCGCTCGTTGTACTTCAGCATGTGTGGCGAACTGTATACGCCAACCGTCAAACCCGATAAGCGCAGAATATTTTCGAGCATGGCGCAGGTGGTACCTTTGCCGTTCGTCCCCGCCACTGTCACTATCTTGGTTGTACCTAAATCCAAAAGACCAAGGGTTTGCGCGACCTTAGAGACACGGGTTAACCCCATATCGATTTCGGTTGGATGTATAGATAGCAAATAATCCAACCACGGTTCCAATTCTGTATTTGACGCTGGTACTGTAAGCATGTCCGTATATCCTCGTATTCGATTATCTCTCAAATAAGATCTTTTCAATCCAACATGAATAATGGCCCAAGGGTGAGCTTAGGTAATTGATATTGTTCTGGATAAGTCACATCAACTAAATAGAGTCCATGGGGTTTAGCCGTTGCTGCGGCTTGGTTTCGGTCTTTTAACGCAAGCAAATCGCCCATCCAAGTCAGTGGCTGATTGCCTAGACCGATTTCTAACAATGAACCGACAATATTGCGCACCATGTGATGCAAGAAAGCATTCGCGGCGATATCAACAATCACATACATACCTTGGCGCGTGACATTAACGCAATGCACATTACGAAACGGTGTTTTCGACTGACACTGGACAGCGCGAAAGCTGGTAAAATCCTGCTCACCCAAGAGTGCCTGTGCCGCTTGGTGCATTTTGTCAGCATCGATATTGCCGTGATAATGGCTTACACCATGGCGTAAAATCCCAGGGCGAAAAGTGTGATTATAAATCACATAGCGGTAGCGTCTGGCGGTGGCCGAAAAGCGCGCATGGAAACTGTCGTCGACTTCTTTGACCCAACGAACGGCAATATTGTCGGGCAAATTAGCATTCACCCCTAAGGTCCATGCGCCTTCATTACGAATAGCATTGGTTTCAAAATGGACCACTTGGCCTGTGGCATGCACGCCCGCATCGGTACGGCCAGCGCAGAAGACGCCGATAGGCTCATTGGCCACTATCGATAACGCCCGTTCTAATTGCCCTTGTACTGAATCGACTTCGGCCTGACGTTGCCAGCCAAAATAACCATTACCGTCATATTCAATACCTAATGCAATCCGCATCCACTTATCCTCACAATTGATTTAGCGGCGCATTTTATCACAGCAGCCCATAAAAAAAACGGCGCTGAAGGCGCCGTTAGATTGAAACACTCTCAACCGGGATTAACTAATCTCTTTGAGCAAACGTCCAGCTTCATCTTGCTGGCGCTCGTTACCGTCAATTTGCACTTCTTTGAGCAGAGCTTTGGCACTGTCGCTGTCGTCAATTTCGATATAAGCACGCGCTAAATCCAGCTTAGCGTTGACTGAGTTTTCTTCATCATCAACGTCGATCATCGCGGCATCACCGATTAAGGCACCGACATCACTCATCTCAACGTCAACTTCCGAATACAAATCGGTATCTGCGCCCTCTTCATCGGCATCATTCAGCAACTTGTCGATGTCGATAAAACCGTTTTCATTTTGAAAACTGGTTAAATCATGGTCGGGAACAAACTTTTTCTGCGCTTTTCGCGACTCTTGAGCATCGAGTGCAGCCAAAGCTTCATCGACGGTAAGATTATGATCATCGACCAGAGAGAAACTGTCTTCCGACGTCAACACATCTTCATCGTCATAATCTGTATTGGCTGTAAAAGCGGCGAGCACGTTATCGTCACTTAAGTCTAGCCCTTGCTCAAGGTCCAAATCATCCGCGTCTTCTTTGATATCAAGTTTAAAATCTTCACTAAAATCAATATCGTTACGCGTAGCCTTAATGGGCTTCTCTTGAGAAGCATAATCCAGCGCTGTGGCATCTTTGTTAGGCTCAACATCATTAGCCGTTACATCTGCTTGCGTTGCCGCAGGCTTAGCCTTAGGCGCAAAATCTAGCTCTGAGTCCCAATCGAGCACATGGGGATCTTTGCTCTTATTGGCTTTTAAATCATTAAAGAAAGAAGATTCTTTTTCTTTAACACTGGCCGCGGCTGCAGCAGCGGCCAAAGTGACTGCGGCCGTCGCTAATACATCAGCGTCGTTATCGTCACTCAGTTCCTCGACTAATGTAAAAGTATCATCGGTGCCGTCGATAGAGTGAGCCGCACCAATGCCTTTAAGTAAATTATCTTCGTCAACTGAATTGTCTTCTGAATCGAGCTGCGCCGTTTCCATATCGAAGTCGAATTCATCTTCATCGGCATCCAATTGCTCCGGCACATCAAACTCAGCTAAGAGTGCATCTAAATCATCACCTGACGCTTCACCTTTTATGTCTTCCGGTAACGAAGCTTCTAATTCTGCGGCAATTTCTGCACTGATATCATCATCTTCTGTATCGACTTTGAGTTCAGGCTCAGCATCAAAACTCGCCAGTAGTAAATCAATATCATCGGATTCTTCTACGCCTAATTCATTAAGCTCATCGTCTAACTCAGCGGCAATTTCAGCACGAATATCGGGCTCGATTTCAGGTTCAACCGCTGACGTCGGTTTATCAAAATCCGCTAACAGGGCATCAATGTCGTCAGTATCTTCTACGCCCAGTTCATTAAGCTCAGCGTCTAGCTCTGCGGCAATTTCAGCGCCGAGGTCGGGTTCAACTTCAGGTTCTGCTGGTTTATCGAAATCGGCTAACAGGGCATCAATGTCCTCGGTATCTTCTACGCCCAGTTCATTAAGCTCAGTGTCTAATTCAGCGGCAATTTCAGCGCCGAGATCAGGTTCAACTTCAGGTTCTGCTGGTTTATCGAAATCGGCTAACAGGGCATCGATGTCATCGGTGTCTTCTACACCCAGTTCATTAAGCTCCGCATCTAGTTCAGCAGCAATTTCAGCGCCAAGATCAGGCTCGACTTCAGGTTCAGCGGCTGGCGTTGGTTTATCGAAATCAGCTAATAAGGCATCGATATCATCAACGTCTTCTCCGCTAAGTTCATCATCTAGCTCATCACCGAGTTCTGCCGCGATGGCAGCACTGAGATCTTCATCATCAGACGCAACAACGTCTGGTGCAGGCGCTTGTGCAATCTCAGTATCTTCTGCAGGAACACTAAACTCGGCAAGTAATGCATCAAGATCATCGTCATCCGCGATGGCTTCATCGGCAGGTGTAGTGTCTGCGACTTCAACATCATTCAGCTCAGAAGTAACATCATTACTGTCATCTTCTTGAGCTAAATCGCTCGCAAAGTTACGCTCTAATTCACTTAAATCCTCTTCGGCTTCGGTGCTATCTTCAGAAGTGCTGTCGTCAGAACCTAGGCCCGCTAATAGTGCATCAAGATCGGCTTCCTCAAGAATATTGCCAGATTTAGGTTTCTCCTCAGGAATTTCATCCTCCTGATCGCCCATGGCTTCGGCCCACAGGTCATCAAGAGATTGCCCTTCGTCTTCAACCTCAGGTTCGGCAGTCGTACCGGGATCGACAAACATCTCTGACGCGATATCCATCTGATCGTGGGAGTCAGTCAAATCTTGCTCAGGTTGTAAATCGACACTGCCCATATCAAGAAGACTATCGATGGAGTCCGCATGGTCAGAATCTAAATGTACCGCCATATCGTCTAAATCGTCATCATCCATGTCCATGATGGCGGTACCCGCAATCCCAGCGGCACCGGCGGCCATAACCGCTTCTTGTGTCTGCATTTCACGACGTTCTTTATTGCGTTTACGGCGCAGGAACCAGAACACAGCAAGCAGTAAGAACAAGGCAGGGATCACAGCCGCGGCAATCAATAACACAGGACTATTAAGGATATTGCGCCACAAGTCATCGGGCTCAATCGGTGCCTCTGCCTCTACTTCAGCTTCAACAGCTGTCGTCTCTGGCACTTGCGCAGCTTCAACTTCGGCTTTCAAGGCTTGGTTTTGTAGTTTACTGGCTTGAAGTGTTTCTTCCAGCACAGCAATCCGTTGATTTAATTCTTCAACTTTAACTTTTAGCGCTTCAACATCTGAAGTGCGAACTGACAGTTGATCTTGCGTGCGGGCTAATTCATCGGTTAATGACAGATTTTTGCTTTCTGCCGCTTCTAACCGCGCCGTCACATCTGAACTCAGCATCTTGGGCTTTTCTGGAACAGGTGTTTCAGCAACCGCTTTAGGTGGTGTCACTTTCGTTTCAACAATCACCGCAGGAGCCGTGACTGGCGCTTTAGCTGTCGTCACCTTAGCTGGCGGTTTAGACGTTGCTTTCGCCGGAGCCCGAGATTGTCTATCACTTTGCTCTGCTCTGGCTATCGCCATACGATTGGGGATCGACAGCATGACTTCTTTAGACGGAATGAGCAGGATCATACCGCGTTCTAAACTGTTATAACTGGCAGAGTTAAACGCATGAGGGTTAGCATCGTATAAGGCGGCCATCACCTGATAGACGCTAACACTGGCATCAGGACGGACTTTTTGCGCTATGCTCCAAAAAGTGTCTTTCGATGTTGTTGGACCATATTGATGGTTAACTTGACGGATCTGTCCGTCTGGCCCCATGATTTTTAAGGGTTTTAATCTTGGTGTATCTGCAGCAACGGCGGGATCAATAAAATAAGCGGTAGAAGAAACAGCTAAAACAGTGGCCATTAGACCCACAAGATACGAAGTGCGAAATTTCATCAATCCTTCCCTTTGAAGCGCTATAAAGTTATCTCACTGATAACAGGCTTTAGGCAATTGTATTTATTGAGATTACTATAAACCAGAAATCCCCGCCCTGCTACTGTTCACAATTGTAAAACAAAAAAAGCCTGCTGACAGCAGGCTTTTCAATGGGCATCAAATGCAATCTAATGCTTAGTAATAATCTCTCACTAAGATCTCGGCAATTTGCACACTGTTCAAGGCTGCGCCTTTACGAATATTGTCTGACACGACCCACAAGTTAATCCCGTGAGAATGAGAAATATCCTTACGAATGCGACCCACATAAACCGGATCGGTTCCTGCGGCATCTGTCACTGCTGTTGGATAATCATTATCGGATTCAAACAATACCACTCCTTCGGCATTACGCAGTAAAGCTTTAACGTCTTCGGCATCAACAGGCTGACGAGTTTCGATATTAATGGCTTCTGAGTGACCATAAAACACAGGCACACGTACGGCAGTCGCATTCACTAAAATCTCATCGTCACCGAAAATCTTCTGGGTTTCCCAGACCATTTTCATTTCTTCTTTGGTATAGCCGTTATCCATAAATTTATCGATTTGTGGCAATACGTTAAAAGCAATTTGTTTTGGATAGACTTCAGCGTCAGCAGGTAAACCTTGCAGTAATTTAGTGCACTGATGCGCTAATTCTTCAATGGCTTTTTTACCTGTGCCCGATACTGACTGGTACGTTGCCACATTAATGCGGCTGATACCATAGGCATCATAAATAGGCTTAAGTGCCACCAGCATTTGAATGGTTGAGCAATTTGGGTTAGCAATGATATTGCGATTGCGGAAATCAGCGATAGCATGCGGATTCACTTCAGGTACAACCAAAGGAATATCGATGTCGTATCTAAAGTGAGAGGTGTTATCAATCACAACACAGCCTGCTTCAGCGGCAATCGGTGCCCATTTGGCGGAAACATCACCACCTGCAGAGAAGAAACCAATTTGAGCTTGGGTCCAATCGAAGGTTTCTACGTCGAGAATGGTAATTTGTTTGCCATGAAAGCTGACCGTTTCACCGGCGCTGCGGCTACTGGCTAAAGGGTACAAATTGGCAACCGGGAAATTACGCTCTTCGAGGATCTCTATCATAGTTTGACCCACTGCGCCCGATGCACCTAAAACGACAACATTAAATTCCTGTGACATAGCTACTGACCGACTCCTGAAAAACCTAAATTGGACAACCAATCTACCTCAGATTGACCGTCATAAGCCAGCGCCAATGCACTAAATTCGCGTCTATGTTGGTGATTTTTTCTCATAGTGTCGAAGCCATTCTCATTTAAGAATGTATTTCTGAACATCTTGTCATCATCGCGCAAATCATAGACAAAACGCGCGAGCTGTAATAACGCTTTTTCATTCGGCGCGGTCGCAAGTTCGACCGCCTTAATGTTAAAGCTTGGCAAGAGATCCAGCAGACTTTTATCGGCAGTAATATTAAGTAACTGACACAGCTTTTGATAGAGCATAAAAGTGCCACGCGCCTTACCTTCTAAGCTGTAACCTGCAATATGCGGCGTGGCAAATTCAGCCAGTGGTACGAGTTCAGGCATCGGTGTTGGCTCGCCTTCCCACACATCGAGTACAAGTTTGAGATCATCACGCTGGCGTTTAACTCTGACAAGTGCTTTGTTATCTATCACATCGCCACGACAGCAATTCACTAACCAAGTATTGGGTTTGAGCGCCTTTAAGCGCGCCTCATCGAATAAATATTTGGTTTTATGCTCGCCCGTTCGCGTGATGGGCACATGTAAACTGATGATATCGGCCTGCGCCATGATGGTCTCTAAACTCACAAAACTACGCGGATCGCCCTCTGCAGCTTTAATGGGATCGTTAAGCAGTACTTTAATACCATAGGCTTGCAAACATTTTGCCGTTGCAGTGCCAGTGTTACCCGCGCCCACTATGCCGACGACCTTGCCCTTAAGCGGCGAATCATACCGCTGTGCTAGCTCCAGCATAGCGATAAAAGCAAATTCCCCAACCGCAGTCGCATTGCAACCTGGCGCATTAGAGAAGGGGATATTACGCTCGGCAAGGTAGGCTAAATCCACATGATCTGTGCCTATAGTGGCACTGCCGACAAACTTCAGTTGATGATTATCTGAGAGCAACTCGGCATTCACTTTGGTGATTGAGCGCACTAATAACACATCGGCATCGCGCACTTGCGCTGCGGTTAACGTGCGGCCATTAACAGGAATAATTTCCCCGAGATCGCCAAATAACGGTTCAACAAAGGGCATATTTTCATCGACTAAAATCTTCATGGGCACCTGATCTGAAAAATGGGAATGGAAGGCATCAAGATGCTCGGTATTCTAACAAGACTAATAGGATAAATCCTTGTCGATGCAACAGGTTTACAAAAAACGCCCATAAAAAAGGGAAGCCTAAGCTTCCCTTCTATCGCGTTTGATAAACAAACTTATTTGAATTTACGCATCACTAGCGTGGCGTTTGTACCGCCAAAACCAAAGCTGTTACTCATAACAGTATTCAGCTCAGCATCGCGATATTCACGCACGATAGGCATATCTTTCGCCGCTTCGTCCAGATTTTCGATATTGATGCTTGGGGCAATAAAGCTGTTTTCCATCATGATTAAGCTGTAAATCGCTTCATGTACGCCTGCGGCGCCTAATGCATGACCTGTCATAGACTTAGTCGAAGCAATCGGTGGGCACTTGTCTTTGAAAACTTCACGTAGCGCTTCTAATTCACGCACGTCGCCCACTGGCGTTGAAGTGCCGTGAGTATTGATGTAATCGATTGGGGTATCGACATCCATCATAGCCATTTGCATACAACGCACAGCACCTTCACCCGATGGCGCCACCATGTCATAACCGTCTGAAGACGCGCCATAACCAATCACTTCAGCGTAAATTTTTGCGCCGCGAGCCAGAGCATGCTCTAACTCTTCAACCACTAAAATACCGCCGCCGCCAGAAATCACAAAACCATCACGGTCTGCATCATAGGTACGAGAGGCTTTTTCGGGTGTGGCATTGTACTTGGTTGACAGTGCGCCCATAGCGTCGAAGCCCATGGTCAGTGTCCAATCCACTTCTTCAGCACCGCCGGCAAACACCATGTCTTGCTTACCCATTTGGATAAGTTCAACGGCATGACCAATACAGTGGGCGCTAGTTGCACAGGCTGAACTGATAGAATAATTCATGCCTTTAATTTTAAATGGCGTGGCTAAACAAGCGCTGGCCGTGCTCGACATGATGCGAGGCACAATATACGGACCTACGCGTTTAACGCCTTTTTCACGCAATGTATCGGCAGATTGTACTTGGTTAGACGATGATGCGCCGCCTGTACCCACAATCAAACCTACGCGCGGATCTGAATACTGTTCTTCAGTTAAATTGGCATCGGCAACCGCTTCTTGCATAGCAATGTAGGCATAAGCTGCCGCATCACCCATAAAACGCAATGCCTTACGATCGATATGCTCAGCAGGGTTTAACTTGATGTCACCCCATACATGGCTACGTAATTGCATCTCTTCAAACTGAGCTGAATGCGTAATACCACTGCGGCCCGCTTTCAGTGACTCGGTCACTTCTTGCTTGTTATTACCGATACTTGAAACAACACCCATTCCGGTGATCACGACTCTTTTCATTTTATTGCTATCCATTGTGTACATGTCAGTACCTACTTTTCGCTGAGCCAATAGTATCTGTTTTGACTCAATTAAGTGGTCAGCTTTCCATAAAGGCGAGTAAAATAATGCCAATTATGAGACCGAGAGTAAATTTCTTTGACTGCAGAGCCCAATAAACCTTGCCAAATTAAGCGCGATTACCCGCAATTAATCAACCTTTATCCCGCAACAGCTCACACTGATGCACACTATCTCAGCAAGTTGAGCATTTATCAGCAGCGGATATTTGAGGCTCATTCACAGCAAAAACTCTTAGTATTAGGCCAAATTGGTCTAAGCAACGGGCTTGAACTCTTAGCTTGGTGGCGCGCTCATTCGCACCTTAGCCAACGTTTACTTTTAAAAGTGTTCGAACCCAATCCGATTAATGCTTACGAACTTAAATTACTTTGGGATCAATCCGCCTGTTTAACCAAAGAGCCTGAATTTGAGCCACTTGCCCAACGCTTACTTAATGCAGAGCCCGCGGCTATTATAGGTTGCCAGAGATTAATTTTTGATGACGGTCGTACCACAATCGACCTGCACTTTGGTGATATTCAATCCCAGCTCAGTTCGCTCATCCATTCTCCGCTTCACCCCGTTCAGCACTGGCTGGTATTGCCCCATCTACAAAATGGGTTAAATCAGCAGATCCATTGGCAGATGGCAAAACTCAGTGACGATAGCGCGACCATTGCCACTATTGCCACTATTGCCACTATTGCCACTATTGCCACTATTGCCACTATTGCCACTATTGAATCAAGCGAATCAAGCGGATTAAACGAAACAACAATCAATCGTTTCCAAGCCTGTGGCTTTGAGGTGAGGGATTTTACCTGCACTGAAATACAGACAAACCATCAGCCTGATGCCATTTTGTTACACGAGCGCCACGTCTTACGCCAGCAAGATGCCAAAGCCTATGCCTTTAATCCTATGGCTGCAATCTTACCCTCGGACGCGCCCAGCTCGATTGCCATCATAGGCGGCGGGTTAGCCTCGGCGCATTTGGCGCTGTCTTTGGCGGAACGCGGCCAAAGTACGCAGCTCTTTTGTAAAGATGCCAAGCTTGGCCAAGGCGCCTCGGGCAATCGTCAAGGGGCGATTTATCCACTGCTGACACCGGAAAATGACGAGCTTAGCCGCTTCTTCCAACAGGCATTTTTATTTAGTCGACGTCGAGTGCAGGCGCTGACGTCTGCGCCCGCACCAAATCAAACGCCGATTTCCCATGATTTTTGCGGCGTATTGCAAACTGCTCACGATGAACGCAGCCAATTACGACTCGATAAAATCATTCAAGGCCAATCTTGGCCAAGTGAAATTGCCTATCGAGTCGATGCGCAGCAAGCCAATTCTCTTGCGAACATTAATATCGACAAATCAGGTTTTGTCTATCCCTTAGGTGGCTGGGTTTGTCCATTTGAATATGCCGAAGCTGCGATACAAAAAGCGCAGCAGCTTACTGAGGTTAAACTCCATATGGAGACTGAAATCCTTGAAATTGAGTATCAAAGTGAAGGTTGGTATTTAATCACCGCTAAGCATCGCTTTGGCCCCTTTACGCAACTTGTACTCGCCAATGGCGCAGAATTGACACAATTTGATGTCAGCAACAAATTACAAATTAGCCCCTTTCGCGGCCAAGTCAGCCATGTGCCCGCACAATTTCAATTGAGTCAGCTCGCAACTGTGCTGTGCGCCAACGGTTATTTAACCCCGAGTCACCAAGGGCTCCACTGTCTTGGCGCGAGTTACGTTAAAGAACCTAGGCATTTAAATTTTTGCCCGCAGGAGCAACAGGAAAACCTCGCCAAAATGCACGAGAGTTATCCGATGCAAAGCTGGCTTAAAGATATCGACATGAGTGGCAACAATGCCCGTGTTGGCGTGCGTATGGTGACGCGGGATCATTTCCCTATGATGGGCTGCGCGCCCGATGTGGCGAAAATCCTTGAGGATTATGAGCAACATCAACTCACTAAAGAGAGTCGTCACTACTGGCAAACCACGCCAGCGCCGGTGCATCAAGGACTGTATATTCTTGGCGGGTTGGGCTCACGGGGGTTAAGTTCAGGGCCTCTGGCCGCCGAATGTCTCGCGGCGCAGCTTTGCGTCGAACCAATACCGCTCGATAAAGCCACCCTGTGTAAACTCAACCCCAATCGCATGTGGCTGCGAAAATTGCTCAAGGGTAAAGCGCTCTAGGCAATCAATCGCTAGAAAAATAACGTTTTTGAGCACTATAAAAAAGGGATTAAGCCATGGCTTAATCCCTTTTTAAAAATATTATTTTTAAACCAATTAAGCTGCTGTGATGGCTATCGCGTTATCAATGCTGCTAGGTTCAAGGCTGCTAGACCCGACACTACTGGATTCAACATGTCGAGGTTTTCGCGGCGCTCTGGGCCCTTTCACCCGAGTACGATTGTTGTTATCACGACTCTGACGGATGAGCGCATCGCCGCTTAAGTTCGAAGGTAGACCAGATGCTAGGCTCGATGTCAGGCTTGCAGCCTCACGGTGGGATTTAGCCAATCTGTCGTATAGCAACACATTGACCGAAGCCGCAAGATTCATACACCCGACCGTAGGCACATACACTACGGCATCGGCTTTATCGATAATCTCTTGGCCTATGGTGCCATCTTCAGGACCAAACACATAAAAGGCTTTCGCGGGATGAACAAAATCCGGCAGTGGCGTTGCGCCCACCACCAAATCGACACAGATAAGCTGAGTGTCCGCCGGAACCGCGGCTAACAATGAAGTGACGCCAGTGAGCGGAATGCGCTCGCCAGCATCTTTAGTATCGACATGGTATTGCACTGCGCCCGAACGCGCGGCTAACTCGTAGCGCCTGCCAGTGTAAAATACGCCATCGACGCCATAACAACCCGATGCGCGCATAATGCCACCGACGTTAACGGGCGTTTTAGGATTCACTAAACCGATAAATACCGCGCTAGCATCGAGCGTTTGCTCACAGGCTAATTCAGCACTCGGCATTTCTACACTCGTTACTTCGGTATTAGTCACGTGCTCGTTGTCAGTCATAGGCATAACGCTAGGCAACATCCAATTCGCCTATAATCTTTGCCTGCAGCTGTGCCCATGCCTGTTCAACCAAGGCATAATCGGCATCGTTTAATTCTTGGCGCGCGAGTGCTAGACAGTCGGTCATTTTTAGCATTAACGCATCAAGATCCGTTTCACCCTGCGCTTCCAATTGGGACAACACTACGGCCACATGGCCCTGTAAATAGCCACAGGCAAACAAAGCATCGTCATCACCATGGCTAACAACGCTGGCGATCCACTGTTCTAATGCGTCTTCGTAATGCTCTAACATGGGTCTAACTCTCCATTAATACTGGATTGGCCGACACATCTGCTGCGACCAATAAATCTGGATTGGCCACCTGATACATGACGTAATCATGGTAGCCCGTCGTCACTTTATAATAGCCGCCAAGCTCGCTATCTAATTTAGGGTCGCCACTATCCACAATTAGTGGTCGTCCATCAAGTGCTTTTAGCTTAGTTTTTGTGGCAAGGATAATAATATTGTCTTTTCCGATGCGCCGAATGAGCTCGGGCGACAACTGTTGATTACCGCGCCCTAAGATATGGCCTTGGCCACCAATTAAGGTAATCACCAACTTAGTCGGCTTATCTTGGGTCAGTTCGAGTAATTTATTCGCGGTTAAGTCACTGCCAACAAGGTTTTTATTTTGAATAAGATCAACACCGAGCAGGGTATTATCGAGGCCTAACTCTTCCATCACAAAGGCAACCGTACTGCCAGAGCCCATGATATACAGCTCATCTTCCATTTGATTGATCACATCGGCGGCGATATCGGCCAGCACGAGTTCATCGACTTCCTTGCCGCCCATCTTCACCGCTTGCACATAACGCGGCTCGGCGGGCACTAAGAGCTCGCCAAATCGTTTAGCGCGCACTGTGCCTTGGCGAAAAGCCACTTCGTCAATATCCATTACATCGGCGGACATCAAACTGACAAGTTCGCCATCGAGTAACATCTTGACCACCATGCCAGACGCATGGGGCGTAATACCGTAAACGCCGGAATGAATTTTCACCCCAGCAGGCACGCCGAGCACAGGGAGTTTGTCATCGATAGTGGCTTGTTCAAATACGGAGTAAACATCGCGGGCCGTGCCATCGCCACCGGCAAAAAGGAGTAAATCCAGCGGTTCATCCAGCAGCGCACGCACAACGGCCTGCGTATCCAGTGCCTGAGTTTTATCCGGAGTTTGATACACCACTCGCGTGGTAAAACCGAGTATTTTAGCGGCGTCTTCACCCATGATGCCTGAAGCGGTAATGACTTCAATGTCATCAGCATAATCACGGATAACCTCGAGGGCCTGCATCATACGCAAGGCGGCTTTGGGTTCAGCGCCTAAGGCGATCGCTTCTTCGGCAACGCCATCGCTGCCCTTAAGGCCAACACTGCCACCTAAGCCAGCTAATGGATTGATAACTAACCCTAAACGAAACCGAATCACCCTTTACCTCACTTAACGCAATCTTTTGATTTTTTATACTTTTATCTTAATGGATATGACTAGGCCGTATGGGCTGCAACACTCGGTTTATCCTTAGGGATAAAGAATACCGCCAGCATAGCGGCAAAGGCGCATACTGCGGCAAATACCCAAGACCAAACCGCCCCACTACCATCGCCCCAAATATAGCCGCAAATCCAAGTACCGAGCGCGCCGCCAACCCCAAAACTTAAACTGGCGTATAGGGCTTGACCTTGGCTTCTGTGACTCGCATCGAAATGTTTATGCACAAATTGAATCGATGCAGCATGGGTTAAGCCAAAGGTAAAGGCATGTAATAATTGGCTAAAGCCAAGCCACAACACGCTATCTACCCCAAAGGCAACCAATAACCAACGCAAGCAAGTCATGCCGATGCTGACAATCAATAAGGTATTCACGCCATAGCGGCCGAGTAAACGCGGCGCGAACATAAACATCACGATCTCGGCCATAGCGCCAAGGGCGACAAATATGCCCGCCGAGGATTCGGAGTAACCTGCTTGCTTTAAATATAAGACGAAGAAGCCGTAGAAAGGTCCCGCGCTCATTTGCAGCAACATGGCCGAGACTAAGAACCAAATAATCGCCCGATTCCATTGCAATGGCGGCCGCACTTGACTGGTGTCACGCACTAAACGATTTGCAGGTAATGGCAACGCACTGGCTAACATGCCAATAAATAATGACAAACCAATATAAGGCAGCACTTCTGTGCCCCACTGACCAATAGCAAAGCCCGCACCGACAACAAGACAAATATAACCGACACTGCCCCAACTGCGAATTTGACCGTAGCGGCTGGCATTCTCGCCTAAGGTTTCTAAGGTGATCACCTCAAGCTGGGCGAGGATCGCATTCCAAAAGAAAGTATAGAGAGCCAAACTCAGCGCCATATACACAAAACCACCATGGTAGAAGAAACTCAAATACGCCAGCGCGGCGGCTCCCGCGCCCATTTTGATCAGCTCGGCGCGCATCCCAGTACGGTCAGCCACTTTAGCCCACACATTCGGCGCAACAATGCGCGTCGCCATCAGGATGGCGAGTAAAAAGCCAATTTCTTGAGGATTAAAACCGCGATTTTCGAAGAAGACCCCAAGATAAGGGACCATAGTGCCGAGAATAGAAAAGAAGAAAAAATAGCAGGCACAAAGCCAGCGCAATTGCCGGCTTGTGCTAGAAGAAGTTGACATTAACGCATTCCATTTATCTCATGCTACTCATTGTATCGTTATCGCATACCATCTATCTCATGCGCCTATCTCATACCCCTATCTCATTCGCCTATCGCATACCAAGCACGGGCGTATGACTACGCACATCCTGATTTTGCGCTCTGTGTCTTAATAAGTGATCCATCAACACAATGGCAAGCATAGCTTCGGCAATCGGTACTGCGCGGATCCCAACACAGGGATCGTGACGACCTTTAGTGACAACTTCGGCCATTTCACCCTGCGCCGTCATACTTTGACCCGGCACACTGATGCTTGATGTGGGTTTTAACGCAATATGGGCAATAATCGGCTGACCCGACGAAATCCCACCGAGCACACCGCCCGCATGGTTAGATTCAAAGCCTTGCGGCGACATTAAGTCACGCCCTTCGGAGCCCTTTTGCGTCACGACACCAAAACCATCACCAATCTCAACACCTTTGACGGCATTAATACCCATCAGCGCGTGGGCGATATCGGCATCGAGTCTATCAAATACTGGCTCACCTAAACCCACTGGCACACCTGTCGCGATAACGGAGATTTTCGCGCCAATCGAGTCACCGGATTTTTTCAGCTCACGCATGTATTCATCGAGCGCTTCCAGCTTGCTAGCATCGGGGAAGAAAAAGGCATTTTGCTCGATTTGGTCAAGATCAATGGTCTGCGCACAAATAGGACCCAGCTGCGACATATAGCCGTAGATCTCGATACCGTGAACTTGCTTTAAATACTTTTTAGCCACAGCACCCGCCGCAACCCGCATCGCAGTTTCACGGGCTGAAGAGCGGCCACCACCGCGGTAGTCACGCATACCGTACTTTTGCTGGTAGGTATAATCGGCGTGCCCAGGGCGAAATAAATCTTTGATATTAGAGTAATCTTGACTGCGTTGATCGGTATTTTCAATCAAGAGTCCAATCGAGGTACCCGTGGTTTTACCCTCGAAGACGCCGGATAAAATCCGCACTTCATCGGGCTCACGGCGTGCCGTGGTATATCGGGATGTCCCAGGACGACGGCGGTCAAGATCATGCTGCATATCGGCTTCGGTTAATTCAAGCCCAGGAGGGCAACCATCAATAATGCAACCCAGTGCAACACCGTGACTCTCACCAAACGTCGTCACTACAAAATTTTGACCAATACTGTTTCCAGACATCCGCTTTGTACACCTTAGGTTATTTGTTCATCGCTCCGTGTCCAGCGACCACTGGACAATTTATTTTCCCGCTGCAAGCCTAACTGGCAGCGGGAAAAGTCTCAACCTAATTTGCTATCTTAGGCTATTGTGCGTCGCGATAAATGCCGAACACTGACTGATTTTCGACCAGTTGATCGCGGGTCAATACGAATACGCCATCGCCACCATTTTCAAAGTTAATCCAAGTGAATGGCACTTCTGGGAACTGCTCAATCAAATGCACCATAGAATTACCGACTTCGACAACGAGCAAACCCGTTGGCGTGAGGTATTGCGCGGCATTGGCGAGTATACGTTTGGTTAAATCTAACCCGTCGCGACCTGAGGCTAAACCAATGGCAGGCTCATGGTGATATTCATCAGGCATGTCGCCAATGTCTTCAGCATCCACATAAGGTGGGTTTGAAACAATCAAATCATACTGAGGCCCTTCTGGGATGGCCGAAAACAGATCCGATTGCATCGGGAAAACTCTGTCCATCACACCTAAGGTTTCGATATTGATTTGCGCCACATCTAAGGCATCATCGCTGATATCCAGCGCATCGACTTCGGCGTCTTCAAATTCATAGGCACAGGCAATCGCGATACAAGCGCTGCCAGTACATAAATCTAAAATACGTGTGACTGGCTTGTTATATAACCAGGGGCTAAAACGGTTAGCGATCATTTCGGCAATCGGTGAACGTGGCACTAACACGCGCTCATCGACGTAAAATTCAAGCCCAGCAAAACGCGCTTTGTTGGTCAAGTAAGGCACAGGTAAGCGTTCTCTCACCCGACGAATGATCAACTCGACAATTTTATGCTTTTCACTGCTGGTCAAGTTACTTAAAATCACTTGCTGACCGATTTCTTCGGGTAAGTGTAAGGCATGGAAAACTAAGGCGATGGCTTCATCCCACGCATTATCAGTACCATGACCATAATACACATTGGCATCGTTAAAACGGCTCACGGCCCAACGTAACATATCGCCAATAGTACGTAATTCTGTCACAGCTTCATCTACAAAGATCTTATCCAAAACGTGCTCCCGCTAGTTTGTTCGCAAACATTGTAACTGAACTCTATTCAGAAACCATAGGATTCAATAGAATACCCGCCATGAATAAAGACGACGACAAAGAAGGCTTGGCGATGTTCTCAAAGCTTATTGATGGTATTAAACCCATCACGCAAAATAAGCGACACTTTCGCATGCCCTTAAAAACCAAACAGGAAATAGAACTGAAAGAGCAGCAACTGCATGCTAACAGTTATTTCTCAGATACTTATCAACCACTACTGCCTGTACAAGGGCCGATGCGTTGGTTAGAAGAAGGTGTTGACAGTTTAGAGCTCAAGCGCCTCAGACGTGGGGATTACCAGCCAGATTTGCTGCTGGATTTGCACGGCTATCGCCAATCGGAAGCCAAACTTGAGTTAGCGGCACTGATCCAAGCCTGCGTTAAACAGCAAAGCCTGTGCTGCTGCATTATGCATGGTTACGGCAGTGGCATATTGAAACAACAAGTTCCCATGTGGTTAGTGCAGCATCCTATGGTGAAGGCTTTCCATCAGGCCCCTAAAGAATGGGGTGGCGATGCGGCGTTATTAGTGCTGATTGATATTGGTGAGCAACCGCATAGACGTTAGCTCGCTATCGGCTTAGGCTTTAACATTTACTATTTAGCTGAAAACAAACGGCCCATTTAATGTGGGCCGTTTGTTTTGTAAATAGAGATATTAACCTAGATTAGCTAATACTATGGGGGGCGTGCTGCCACACGATTGAGGCTTGCTCGGCATGTTTATCAATGAGCGTAATGCCTGACGTCGCGAATAATGGCGGCTCAACGCCAGCCACTAACTCACTGACTAAGTAGCCCAGTAACGGCATGTGAGCAATCACGAGTACTTTATCCGCTTTGTATAACTCAGCATAAGCAACAACCAAGGCGGCTACATTGGCGGGATCGCCAGAAGGCACAAGATCATCGGCGACTAACCACTTACGCGGCTCAGGAAAATGCTGACTCAGTTCCTGCCACGTTTGCTGTGCTCGTAAGTAAGGACTAACTAAAACAAGATCGAAATCAGCCACACTGCGAGCTAGCCAGTTGCTCATCAACACAGTATGGTGCCTTCCAACATCGGTCAGTGTTCTGTCTCTATCAGACTGAGCATTAAATCCGGCGTCACCATGTCTCATCAAAAATAGCTGCATACTTCTCTCGCGACTCAAACTTGTTTTTGTTTTATCCCAATTGTAGCCCTAAAATCCGTTTCAACAAACCTCACAAGACTTAATCTTTAGTCGATAAACACAAGAGATATTTGCTAAAAACCATTAAGACTATCAATATATAACAAGCTATCGTTACCGGAGTGTCTCTTTGCAAGCCTCTCAGTCCATATATAAAAGTCCAAATGATCACCGCCAGTATCGTTATCTTGTATTAGATAATGCGCTCAGGGTGTTATTGGTTGAAGATCAAGATGCTAGCCAAGCTGCCGCATCTATGGCTGTAGGCGTGGGTCATTTTGATGATCCCGCAGATAGACCCGGCATGGCGCACTTTTTAGAGCATATGCTCTTTCTAGGTACTGAGAAATTCCCAGACTCAGGCGAGTATCACGCCTTTATCAACCAACATGGCGGCAGCAATAACGCTTGGACAGGCACAGAGCACACTAACTTCTTTTTCACCATCAATGAAGAAGTGTTTGCCGACTCCTTAGACAGATTCAGCCAATTTTTTATCGCCCCAAAATTTGATTTAGATTTAGTCGATAGAGAACGCCAAGCTATTGAATCTGAATTTAGTTTAAAACTAAAAGATGATATCCGTCGAACCTATCAAGTACTCAAAGAGACAGTCAACCCACTGCATCCATTTTCGAAATTTTCCGTGGGTAACTTAGTCACCTTAGGCGGAGAACAGGCACAAGTACGTAGTGAATTACTCGATTTCTATCAAAGCCATTACAGCGCCAACTTAATGACCTTGTGCTTAGTCGCTCCGCTTTCCCTTGATGAATTACAAGATTTAGCCTGTCACTATTTTAGTGGGATCCGAAACTTGAACTTAGTGAAAAACTATCCTCAAGTACCACTATTTTCAGAAAAAGAACTGTTGAGGCAAATCGATATTGTGCCGCTTAAGGAGCAAAAACGCTTAAGCATCAGTTTTAATTTCCCAGGAATTGATCACTACTACAAACGTAAGCCTTTGACTTATATCAGCCATATTTTAGGCAATGAGAGTCATGGCAGTCTGTTGTCGTATCTAAAAGAACAAGGATTAGTGAACAACTTGTCTGCGGGCGGCGGTGTAAATGGCTATAACTTCAAGGATTACAGTATCGGTTTACAGTTAACCGATAAAGGGCTAGACAATCTCGATGAAATTATCAGCTGCTGTTTTGAGTATATTGAACTTATCAAAACCCAAGGCTTAGATGAATGGCGTTATTTGGAGCGTGCAAACCTGCTCAAAATGGCGTTTCGTTATCAAGAGCAAGTTAAATCACTCGATTTAGCCAGCCATCTCAGCATTAATATGCATCACTATGAGGTCGAAGACTTGGTCTTTGGCGATTATCGGATGGATGGGCTGGATATCCCTGAAACCATTGAGCTACTTGAGCTCATGGTGCCACAGAATATGCGCCTGCAACTTATAGCCCAATCGGTTAAAACCGATCGTAAAGCTAACTGGTATCACACGCCGTACAAAGTCCGCCCAATTGCGCCACAGTCCCTCGCTCGTTGGCAAGTGAACAATATTCGCCCTGAATTACAACTACCGGCTGCAAATCCTTTTATTGTCGCCGACTCGATTGCCCGTCCGGATAAGAGCGATGTTGACGTGCCAGTGATAGTTGCTGAATCAACTGGATACCGCATTTGGCATAAGAAAGATGATGAGTTTAATGTGCCAAAAGGTCACATGTATTTATCGCTGGATTCAGAGCAGGCAAGTAAAACACCAAGGCATGCCGCCCTCACCCGCTTATATGTTGAAATGCTACTCGATTATCTCACCGAGCCAACCTATCAGGCTGAAGTTGCAGGCTTAAGCTATAACATTTATCCGCATCAAGGCGGAATTACACTGCATTTATCGGGCTTTACCGGCAATCAAGAAACGTTATTAGCGCTATTAATCCATAAAGCCAGAGAGCGTAATTTTACCGAAGAGCGCTTTGCCCTCATAAAATCTCAGCTTCTGCGCAGTTGGCAGAATCAAACACAGGCTAAACCGATTTCACAATTATTTACGAGCCTGACTGTTACGCTGCAAAAAAGCAGTTATGAACCAGCACGCATGGCTCAAATGTTGGAAGATATTAGCCTAGAAGATTTACATAACCATGTACGCGCCTTCTACGAAAAGATCTATCTTGAAGGGTTAGTCTACGGGGATTGGCTAGTCTCTGAAGCACAAGCTCTTGGCAAACGTTTAGAGCACATTTTATCTTTAGTTTCGACGCCGAGCGCCGAGTCCACCAGAGAATTAGTGAATTTAACAGGCCAAGGCACGTTACTGAGAGAACTCGCAATAGATCATCAAGATAGCGCAATTATTGTGTATTACCAATCTGCCGTGGCAACACCCGAAAAAATGGCGCTATTTAGCTTACTGAATCACACTATGTCGTCCACCTTCTTCCATGAGCTGCGTACTGAAAAACAGTTGGGCTATATGGTAGGCACAGGTTATCTGCCGCTCAATCGTCATCCTGGACTTATTTTCTATATTCAGTCACCCACAACTGGGCCACTGCATTTATTAGAAGCCATCGACGAGTTTATTGCCGACTTTAATTATGCAGTGATGCAAATCACCAACGAAGAATGGGAAAGCACAAAGGTAGGTCTGATTAATCAAATCATGGAGCACGACGCGAACCTCAAAACTCGCAGTCAACGTTATTGGGTCAGTGTCGGCAATAGAGATTATCAATTTAACCAAAGAGAACTCGTCGTAGACGAAATCACTAAGCTCACCCGCACTGATTTACTCAAATTCATGATGCGTAAAATGCGTACTAAGCACAGCGATCGCTTAGTGTTATTTAGCACAGGTGAACAACACAGAACCCAAGCCGCGCTGATGTCAGACAAAATGATCACGGATCTTAAAGTTTTTAAGCAAACGGCAGAAAAGTTTAATTTCTAAACAAAAAACACTTTTGCTCACACATTTGTGAGCAAAGTTAGGTAAACAAACAGAACCTCTACAAATCAGTCCAACTATAGTCGTATCTTTCAGTGTTGGACGTAATCCTGATGTAAAACATGGCTAGCCCATGTTCTACCACTTCAGCACCGAACAATTTTACTGCATCTACATGCTGTTAAAAGGATTTTCTGCAGACTCCACTTTGACAAACCGCTCACTTTCTGGAAAAGTGATGTAACACAATTGTTTCATGGCATCCTCGGATAATAAGAACAAACACTATGCCTAAAGCACTCTTTAAAATCGTCTTGCTCGCTTTTTTTAGCTTGCATGCATTCGAAGACGTAAACGCATCTCCCTTTTCTGATAAATCTCCTATTATTCTCCAATCACAATCTTTTGGTGTCCCAGAAGGACTTTCCCAAAGCACTGTTACGTCTATCGTTACGGATAATGATGGCTACATTTGGATTGGCACGCTTAACGGACTAAATCGGTTCGACGGAAAAGAGTTTAAACACTTTTATGCTGATAATAGCGCTTCTGGTTTACCCAGCTCTTTTATTCGTAGCCTGCTAATCACTGAAGAAGGTGATCTACTAGTTGGTACTGACAAAGGACTTGCTATATATGATAGAAATGATGAATCACTTAAATTTATCGATGTGAAAAATGAATATTTGAATGGTGAGATATGGAGTTTATCCAACAATGACTTTACTAAAGAGATTTTAGTTGGAACCAATAAGGGCATACTTAGCCTCAACTTAAAAAATAAAGTTCTAAGCTCAGAGTACATAGAAAAAGAATATTTCGAAGTAAAGAAAAGTTTAAACATTGGTGATGAAATATTTATAAAAAGTTATGATGGAATACTTTACAGAATAAATGGCAGTAATAAAGTAAAAATTATTGATAACGTACTTGATATAGAAAAGGAAAATAAAACCCTATATATATCAACAGAAAATGGACTTTACACCTATAGCGATAAAAGGGTATTAAAATTATCAAACAGCAAATATACTTTATTAAGTCGATCCAACAGTGACATTTATGGAATAGATAAAAACAAAATATACTCGGTGAATAACGAGTCCTATCTGATTGGAAAAACGGTAGAGGAGAAAGAAAAAAGTAAGGAAACATATCTATTTTCAACGGCTGATTATCTCATTATAGGAATGAACAACCAAGGTTTTGAAATAATAAGAAAGTCAAACAATCTTGTTTTAAGTACAGATCTAATAAAGGATAATGTTTGGCACATTAGTAAAACATTTGATAGCAAAATATTAGTATCATCTGATGATAGTATTCTTCGATGTTACAACACAGATTTGAATTTAATAAAAACTTATCAAACCGACATTACCGGCTATAAAAACTCCGTAATGACAAAAAACGGAATTTACATTGGAAATGAGAAAGGTGTAATTTTCTTACATAACAATGGCGATATAAGTAACATAATAGAAGGTGAACAGATAACAACTATTGACTTAATCAATGACAATGAAAATATTATAGTTGGAACCGCTTCAGGGAAAGCTTTAATCATAAAAGATAATCTAATTTCAAAAAAAATTACAACTAACAAAAAAGATCCAGTTTTTGAAATCCTTTACATTTCAGATGCTGATATTTATTTAGCAAGCCAAAATGGACTATATCATTACACTGATAGTGAAACTAATAAAATAGCAGACGAACTAACATATAGCATTACAAAATTTAGAAATGAAATTATATTCGGCACTTCAACTGCAATTATGAAGTATAACCCAATCAGCAAAAAATCAAATAAAATTTTCTCCGACAACAAAGAAATTTACTCCATCTTAACTTTGGACAATTACATTTTTGCATCATCCCTGGGGCAAATGATTTTAATTGATGGTGATAGTAATTATATTTTCTCAACAAATAATGGAAGTCAATACGAGTATAATACTCGAAGTAGCGTTATCATTGATAATGAAAATATTTTTTTTGGGGGCATTGATGGTTTAAGCTTGATATCTAAAGATATAATTTTAGATCATATTAGAAACTCACAGCCACCAGAGACCTTCATCTCTGGATTACGTGTTTTCAATTCCATAATAGCTGGAGATGGTGAGTATTTCACAGGTTCAATAAGTAAATCAAAAAGTATACAACTAAAATACTCTGATTATCCATTCACCATAACATTTAACTCACCAACATCAGAACCCTATACTACATCTTATTACTATAAAATGGATGGTCTATCAAATGAATGGATAGCATCAAATAAAATAAACTCAGCAACCTATACGAACTTATCACCTGGTGAGTACATATTCAAAGTTTATGCAGTTGATTCATTAACGCAGAAGAATGGTCCAATAAAAGAATTAAAAGTTATAATTACACCACCTTGGTGGCTATCAACATTAGCAAAGTCAATCTATTTTATTATTATAGTAATAATATTTCTAGGGATTACAAAATCAATTTTAAGAAAACGAGAGGTTCAACGCCAAATAGCGCTCAGCGAAGAAAGATTAAAACTTTCCCTTTGGGGAAGTGGTGATGAAATGTGGGACTGGGACATTGAAACTGGCAACATTTTTCGCTCCAATATCTGGGGAGCTCTTGAATTTCCCCGTGATGGACATCGTTCAGGTAAATCGGATGAAGAGAGTAATATACATCCTATGGATCAAGAACGTGTTCGTGAAGCACTCAATAAGCATTTTTATGGTGAAACAGATCATTTTGAAGCTGCATATAGGGTAAAAGGCAAAGACAACAATTGGGTATGGATCTTAGACCGTGCCAAGATTGTAGAGCGTGATGACAAAGATAATGCCCTGCGAATGACTGGAACGATTAAAAATATTAGTCAATTTAAACAAAAGGAAGAACAGCTAAAACTCTTTGAAAAAGCGATTGAAAACATTTCGGAAGGCATGTTTATCCTCGACAACGAATACCGTTTTGTCGAAGTCAACGAAGCTTGCTGTAAAATTTCATTACGTAACCGAAATGACTTTATTGACAACTTACTCACATTTGATTTATACCCTGAAACCTTCTCCACCCAAATCAGAACCATGTTAAAACAGCAAGGTCGCTGGGCAAATGAAGTCGAAGCCGCCAGAGGAGATAACAGTCACTTCCATATGGAGCTCACTATCGATGCTATCTATGATGAGTTAGGCGAATTGTCACATTATGTTGGTGTTTTTTCTGATATATCAAGACGTAAGCAGCAAGAAGAAGAGCTTAGAAAACTAACCAATAACGATCTCTTAACTGGACTGCCAAATCGCTCCAACTTACAAGTGACCTTAAATAACCTAGTAAATCGAGAAATAGCTCATGCGCTTATGGTGCTTGATCTTGATAATTTTAAACGTATTAATGATTCCCTAGGCCATCAAATTGGGGATACATTATTAAAGCTCGTTGCTACCCGCATTAAGTCCTTACTTCCTAAAAATACCAGTATTTATCGTCTAGGCGGAGATGAATTCGCCATTGTATTAGACAAGGGTTCAGATATAAGCGCCAGTGCAGCAATAGCTAACCGTATTATTGAAGGGCTAAAACCTGCATTTAACGTTAGCAATGAACAGCTAGTCCTAGGATTAAGTATTGGTATAGTGCTGTTCCCAGAAGATGAGCAAAGCGAGCAAGCATTACTGAGAAAGGCTGACATTGCTATGTACCATGCTAAGTCTGCGGGAGGTAATTGCTACCAGTTTTATTCTGAGTCCTTGAACCAACATGCAATTAGGCAATTAGAAATAGAAAATCTTATACGTGAAGGCTTAAAAGATGATCTATTTGAAGTTTATTATCAACCTAAGGTTGATCTTAAAAGCGGTAAAATTGCAGGTATGGAGGCTTTAGTCAGATTAAATCATCCAGTACATGGTTTAATTCCCCCCAATGACTTTATTCCACTTGCTGAAGAAAACGGTTTGATTGTTGAAATTGGTGAAATTGTCTTACGCAAGGCCTGTTTCGCAGCGCAAAAATGGCGTGAACAAGGCATATTCAGCGGCAGAGTCGCCGTCAATTTATCGTCACGTCAATTTGCACTGCCTGATATTCAACAGCGAATAGAGTCAATATTAAGACTCACTAAACTCCCCGCATGTCATCTTGAATTAGAAATAACTGAGGGAACCGTCATTAAACAGCCTGAAACGGCAATTATTGTCATGCAGCAATTGGCTAAAATGGGCGTCAGTTTAGCACTCGATGATTTCGGCACTGGGTACTCGTCCCTTTCATACTTAAAACGCTTTCCTATTCATACTTTAAAAATTGACAAAGCCTTTGTTGACGATATAGATAAATCTGATCGCGATCTCAAAATGGTCGATTCTATTATCACCATCGCCCATAACATGGGGCTTTCTGTTGTGGGTGAAGGCGTAGAACAAGCAGCACAATTGAACATTTTACGGGCACTTAACTGTGAAGAAATTCAAGGCTATATTTTTAGTAAGGCCATAAAAGAGACCGAATTTACTCTGCTACTTCAAGAAGACATAGTAAAGCCAAACACTAAGAGCAACATTACCTAATCATTTAACCCTCAATTTGATATCGACTTACAACATTGGCACAACAAGTGCATCAGCGCTATTAGTGTCAATAATAAATCAATATTAACTACCCTGAGAGAATTAGAATGATTAAAGGAATCCTAGTAACAGTTACTCTATTATCTTCAATTGGCTTTGTAGCAAATAGTCTTGCTCTTCAAGGTTCTCCATATGTGAAATTCAAACCCCTTGAAGTTGCGGGCTCTCCATATGTGAAATTCAAACCCCTTGAAGTTGCAGGCTCTCCATATGTGAAATTCAAACTCCTTGAAGTTGCAGGCTCTCCATATGTGAAATTTAAATACCTTGAAGTTGCGGGTTCTCCATATGTGAAATTCAAACAACTAAAACAAGTTGCATAACATTAATCAGGTTAAGGAGAGTGACTATGCTAAATTCAATCAAAAAAGCACTCGGTTTATCCAAGCCAGCGCGTAAAAAAGTTAAGTTGCCTGAAGGCTTGAATCACCTTGAAGTGATTTCTGCAAAAGGTTGGTGGAACTAATTTAAGTTCTGTAGCCATGATTCTAACTCATGTACAGTGATAGTTAATTAAGCTAGCGCAGCTTAGAAACAATAAAGGGAGCATTGGCTCCCTTTAGTTTTAAGTGAATATAAAAGTACTAACTAATAGTCATGTAGTCATGGATAAATACATAACAGATTGATAAATCAGCTATTTAATATCCATTCCTCACTACAACGGATTTTCCTCAAAGCTAAATGGCGGTGTGTCGTAAAGAGTGGATAAGCCAGAGGCCCGAGCACAAAACCCAGTAATGCCCAATACGTAACAGAAAGGTCTGCGGTAAATGCAGCCAAGCCGAAGTACCAAGCCGAGATTAATGCGATAAAGATAACCAGCAAAGCCACAAACCACCTCTTTAAAAACAACTAAATAAATCATAAATGTAGAGAAATTAATTCCTCATTAAAATGCGGATGCTACTCGCGTAATCTTGGTGATTGATGCACATGTTAAATACGCCATTTTAACGCCAGAATAAAAGGTTCTCCGCATTATGCATAAACGAGCAATACTCATTCCTCGCTGCGCTCTCAGTACAGAACACGTAACACTGAACTCTCGATAAAGGGCTCGGATTATACAAAATCCACATCCCCAATGTGAACACTTTTTAGGCAAAAACATGCCTTGTGGCAATAAAAAAAGCGGCAACAAACTGCCGCTTTTTTGTTCAATTTTGATTGACTAAGACCTAGATTAACTATGACTTAGATTCACTGAAACTTAGAAAAAGTGCGCGTTTTCTTGCGCCATGGTTTTTAAGCGCTCACAAGGTTCGAATCTGTTACCGAATTGACTTTGATAACCTTCAAGGATCTTCACTAAGTTCGCGGCGCCTAAAGTGTCAATATAATGGAATGGGCCACCGAGGAATGGCGGGAAGCCAATACCAAAAATGGCGCCAATATCACCGTCTCTTGGCGATGCAATAATACCATCATCTAAACAACGCACCGCTTCATTGAGCATTTGTACGACACAACGCTCGGCAACCGCTTTTGCGTCTTTATTGGTGCAAGGCTTAATGCCTAACACGCCATAAACACTTTCATCGACAGCTTTAGCTTTCTTGCTCGATGCGCCGTATTGATAGAAACCTTTGCCATTTTTACGGCCTTTACGATCGTCACCTAAAAGCTTGTCAAATGCCGCTGGCGCTTTAAAACGTTCACCCAATTCTTTCTCAAGGATCGGTGAAATTTTTGCGCCCACGTCGATACCCACTTCGTCGAGTAAAGTAATAGGTCCCACAGGGAAACCAAACTTCACTAAGGCTTTATCCAGATGTTCAACACTTTGGCCTTCAAGTAATAATTGCGCAGCCTCGTTCATATACAGCGCCAGAATACGGTTCACGTAGAAACCCGCACCATCCTGCACCACTATCGGTGTTTTACCTTGCTTACGGGCAAATGCGACCGTGGTCGCAATGGTTTCTGGTGACGTTTTAGCATGGGCAATCACTTCCACCAGCGGCATTTTCTCTACTGGCGAGAAATAATGCAGACCAATCACGTTCTCGGGACGCGTTGCCGCTTCGGCGATTTGGCTAATAGGCAAAGATGAGGTATTTGACGCAAAAATAGTGTGATCACCACACTCACGCTCGATGTCTTTCACCATTTGATGCTTAAGCGCTAAGTCTTCAAATACCGCTTCCACAACGATGTCGGCATCTTTAACGCCTTTATACTCTGTGGTTGTCGTCATCAGTGCCATTAAGTTATCACGGGCAGCAGGCGTCATATGGCGGCGCTTTACCCCTTTATCCAACAACTTATAAGCGTAGGCTAATGCATTGCTTAAACCTTTTTCGCTGATGTCTTTGACGCGAACGGGGATTTTAGCCTTAGTGGTAGTCACAGAGGCGATACCTCCGCCCATTAAACCACCACCTAAGATCACCGCTTTCTTCACTTTACGCGGCGTAGCCCCCTCAGCGCCGGTTTCTTTCTTCATTTCTGTGGTAGCGAAGAAAATACTGCGCAGCGCTTCAGATTCTTTTGATACCACTAATTCGGCAAAGTGACTCGCTTCGACTTCTAGCCCTTTTTGCATCCCCTTCGCAATCCCTTGACGCACGCAGTCAATAATCTTGGCCGGTGCTGGATAATTACCTTGGGTTTTCTTTTCGACTTGTTTAGTCGCTTGATCGAAAATAATGTTACGGCCAAAGCTCGTGCCTTCAAGCACTCGATTAACGAGCGACTTTTTAACAGGTTTCGGTGCACGTTTACCAGCAAGCGCCATCTCAACTGCGGTTTGCAGCAAAATGGTCTGCGGTACAACATCATTCACTAAGCCCATTTTCAAGGCTTGTTTAGGACGGATTTGTTTACCGGTCAACATCATGTCTAAGGCGGTGGTAATGCCGACTAAACGAGGCAAACGTTGAGTCCCACCGCCGCCAGGTAATAAGCCAAGTTGAACTTCCGGTACGCCGAGCATGGTTTTACCATCGTCGCTACATACCCTTTGATGACAGGCTAAGGCTAACTCTAAACCACCACCTAAACAGGCACCATGGATTGCCGCCACTACAGGAATTTTTAAGGCTTCTAACTCATTAAAAACCACATGCCCTTGCTGGGATAAGGCTTTGGCATCGGCCGCCGTTTTACAGGCATCGAGCATGGAAATATCTGCGCCCGCAACGAAAGAATCTTTTTTGCCAGAGATCAGCACGAGCCCACGAATATGAGGATCGCTTTTAATCTCAGCCAGAATCTCACTGATTTCAGGGCCAAACTGTGCTTTTAGGGTGTTCATGGTTTCGCCAGGAACATCCATAGTCAAAATGGCAATGCCGTCGTCGCGGCGGGTTAAATTAAAGGTCTTTTCCATGCCGATTACTCCACTTCCACTATCATAGCCACACCCAAACCACCGGCCGCACAGGCCGTCGTTAAGCCAGTTCCACCACCACGGCGCTTAAGCTCACGACACACTTGGGTGATTAAACGGGTTCCCGTTGCCGCAAAAGGATGACCATAAGCGAGCGAGCCACCGAGCACGTTAAACTTGCTCATGTCGATTTCGCCAATCGCGCGGTTGCGGCCGAGTTTTTCTTCGGCAAATTTTTTCGAAGCAAACATCTGCATGTTCGCTAATGTCTGCGCAGCAAAGGCTTCGTGCATTTCAATCAGAGTAAGATCTTCTAATTCCATTCCAGCACGTTTTAACGCCAGTGGCGTCGCGTAGGATGGCCCCATCAGCATATCTTGCCACACATCAATGGCACTAAAGGCGTAACTCTTAATGTAACCAATCGGTTGATAACCTAAGGCTTTGGCTCGACCTTCACTCATCAGGATAATCGCTGAGGCACCGTCCGTCAGTGGCGTACTATTGGCCGCCGTCACAGTACCGTGTTGTTTGTCGAATGCAGGGCGCAACTTAGCATATGACTCCAGTACCGAGTTTTCGCGGATATTGTTATCACGATCGATAAACTGCTTATACGGCGGTATATGCGCGACCATAACTTCGTCACGCAAATGGCCCGAAGCCCAAGTTTCACTCGCTAAGGTATGTGAGCGATGTGCTAAGGCATCTTGATCGGCACGGCTAATATTGTAGGTTTTTGCCATCTGCTCGGCGGTTTGTCCCATAGACAAGCCCGTTGAGTACTCAGCCACCGCAGGCGGCACAGGTAATAAATCCTTTAAACCTAAACGGCGGAAAATTTGTAATTTTTGCCCAAAGCTACGGGCTTTATTCAGATCGACTAACGCATGGGCTAATTTTTTCGACACGCCGATAGGCAAGACAGAAGAAGAGTCGGCGCCGCCCGCAATACCGATTTCGATATTGCCTGTCATGATAGATTCGGCCACGTTGACGGCAGATTGGAAGCTAGTTGCACAGGCGCGAGTGACACTATAGGCATCGGTCGACACATTCATGCCAGTACCGAGTACGATTTCACGGGCAATGTTAGGTGCAGCGGGCATTTGCACCACTTGTCCATATACTAATTGCTCAATCAGCTTAGGATCGAGTTCTGAGCGCGCCAATAATTCATTGACCACCATTTTGCCCATATCGAGCGCCGATACACCGTGAAATGCCGTGGCTTGTTTTGCAAAGGGCGTTCTTAAACCCGCTACAATGGCGATACGTTCACCCTTGGCGTTCGTAACCTGTTGTCTATCACTCATTTGTCACCCTCTTTATGTGCGCAATCGCTGAGAGATTTCAGGCGGCGCTATCGATTTCCGTGTTTGACCCATTGTTTTACGGCGAAAAACGCCCAATAACAGGTCTGACCATTAAAGTGTGATCTGATTCTAACTTCTTGTCAGCAAGTTTTAAACACCTGTTTGTTTTTTTAACACTAGCCAAACCCTAAGGGAATTCTTTACCATAGCTGTTGTCTATAGCCCACACACGTATTTTCAACATAATAAAACGAGTAGCATCATGCCTTTGAGTCGCTTCCACGCATTACGCACTTACCTAAATAAGGTTGTTTTAGGGCAGCCAGTATTGACCGAAAATCTGCTCATTGCCTTAATTGCCAATGGCCACTTATTAGTTGAAGGACCACCGGGGCTGGCCAAGACCCGTGCAGTGAAAGCCTTATGTGACGGGGTTGAGGGCGATTTCCACCGCATTCAATTTACCCCAGATCTACTGCCCGCCGACTTAACCGGTACAGATATCTATCGCTCGCAAACTGGCACCTTCGAATTTGAAGCCGGACCGATTTTCCACAATTTAATCTTGGCGGACGAAATTAACCGTGCCCCAGCCAAAGTTCAGTCAGCCTTATTAGAAGCCATGGCCGAAGGCCAAGTCACAGTTGGTAAGCACAGCTATAAGCTACCGCCGCTGTTTTTAGTGATGGCCACCCAAAATCCATTAGAGAACGAAGGCACGTATCCGCTGCCCGAAGCACAGCTTGACCGTTTTCTGATGCACTTAAACCTTGATTACCCAAGCGGTGAGACTGAAATCGAAATTCTGCGTCAATCCCGCAAAGAAGCGCTGACCCACGAATTGCCAACCACTGAGCCGATTGCACAAGCAGATGTGTTTGCCGCCCGTGACGAAGCCATGGAAATCTATCTTGCCGAGCCGCTCGAAAAGTACATAGTCGAAATCGTGATGGCGACCCGTGAGCCTTTACGTTACAGCGAAGACTTAGCTAAGTGGCTTGAGTACGGCGTCAGCCCGCGCGCAACTATTTCATTAGAACGCTGTGCCCGCGCCCGTGCGTGGCTGCACGAGCGAGACTTTGTTTCACCGGAAGACATTCAAGCCGTTGCACCAAACGTGTTAAGACACAGATTGCTACTCAGCTATCAAGCACAGGCCGAAGGTGTCAGCCGCGATCACGTGATCAACCACATCTTAAGTCAAGTTGCAGTACCTTAACGGTAAAGATAAAGGTGAAATAAGATGAGTGACACAGCGCGACTCTCAGCCTCAGTCGATGGCTTGCCGCTTTTTGCCGATGGCTTGCATTTAACCGAGCAAGAGCTGCTGGCGTGCCAAAATATCGCCCGTGCTATGCCTGAGCGTTATAGCCGTGCCCGCGCTAATTTAGCGGGCCATCGCAGCAGCTTAATCAAAGGCCGCGGTATGGAGTTTGCCGAGGTGCGCCACTACCAACAGGGCGACGATGTGCGCACCATTGATTGGCGCGTTACCGCTCGTACAGGCACAACTCACACTAAGTTATTTGTCGAAGAACGTGAGCGCCCTATTTTATTGTTAATCGACTTGAGCCAAAGCCTCTATTTTGGTTCGAGTTTATTGCTGCAATCGGTGCAAGCAGGACACCTTGCGACCACCTTAGGTTGGAATGCGATTAACCATGGCGATCGGCTCGGCGCCTTGATCGCCTGCGAGTCTGAGCATTTAGAGCTCAAACCCTGCAGCCGTCGTCAGGGCATATTGCAATTGATCTCAGGCCTGCGCCGTGTGCACGAAAATCAGCTCAATCATGTTGGCACTGGCCAGCGCGATCCTGACCATATCCTGCGTGCCTGTCAGCGATTACAACGTATCGCCAAACCCGGCTCCTTAGTTTGGATAGTGACAGATGGCAGCCATTTTAGTCCCCAATGTATCGCGCCTCTCACCGAGCTTAAGCGTCATTGCGATGTGGGTGCCTATCTTATTACCGATCCTCTGCGTCAAGGTACACTGCCGTTACCACACCACTTTAATTTGCCGGTACGGGATGGGGATGAGGACTTAGTGCTTACCCGCCACAGTTATCAGGCTTGGCTCGACATTCAGTTGCGTCAGCAAAAGGACTTTATTGCCATGATGCAGCAACTGCGCGTTCGCACCCAACTTATCGATGCGGGTGCTCCCCTAGCCCATCAATTGGAATTATTGCGTTAACTATGGATCCAGCAACAGTGAATTCAGAAATAGCAAATCCACAGGCAACAGTACCTATGCCTTCTACGGCGCCAAATCCAGCCCTTGCACAACTGCAGGATATTATTCATCCCGAACCGATCGGCGCTTGGCCTTGGGCAATCGGTTATTGGCTGGTTTTAGCACTTGTGATTGCCCTCATCACACTCTTAGTTATCTGGCTAAGAAAACGCGCCCGTGACTTAGCGCCGAAAAAAGCCGCGAAGCAGTTACTCAATCAGCTCGATAAACAAGCGACTTCCTATGCCTCTGACGTCAACAGCCTATTAAAGCGCACCGCCATGAGTTACCTCAGCAGAGAAGCGATAGCCTCCTTAGATGGTGAAGCTTGGGCGGCTTGGTTAGACAGCTATTTACCCGAGCATAAACGCCAACGTATCGGCCCCTTATTAGCCAAACGCCATCAGGCAACGCCATTGACCTTAGCTGAAGCCAATGAGTTACATCAACTCGCACAGGCTTGGTTGGCATCGAAAGCAAAACTGAGTGCGCCTGAGTCGACTCTTGATCAAGCTAAGAGCAAAGTGCTAACCCAACCCGCTGACACTCAACAAGCGGAGGCACAATGTTAACAATTGCATGGCCTTGGCTATTGATATTATTGCCTTTACCTTTGATTTTTTGGCGCCAACACACAGTACAAGTGGATGGTGGCCGGCTGCAATTACCCGGAATAAGCCAAACGGGTAAACAAAGCTTAGCGGCCAATACGCGTCAGAGCCGCAAACGCTACTGGCTGATGTGGTGCCTGTTAGTGCTCGCTATTGCTCGTCCTCAATGGCTTGGTGAACCTATCGAACTGCCAAGCCAAGGCCGTGATTTGATGATGGCGGTGGATTTATCCGGCAGTATGCAGATTGAAGACATGGTGGTGAATGGCAAAACCGTCGATCGTTTCACTTTAATTCAGCACGTCGTCAGTGACTTTATCGAGCGCCGCAAGGGTGATCGTATCGGCTTGATCCTCTTTGCCGATCACGCCTATTTACAGGCGCCGCTCACCCAAGATAGACGTTCAGTGGCGCAATTTTTAAAAGAAGCACAAATTGGCTTAGTCGGTAAGCAAACCGCCATAGGTGAAGCCATAGGGCTGGCGGTAAAACGTTTCGATAAAATGGACGAGAGTAACAGAGTGTTGATTTTATTGACCGACGGTTCTAACAACGCGGGCAATATTGAGCCAGAGCAGGCGGCGCAAATTGCCGCTAATCGTAAAGTTACCATTTATACGGTTGGTGTGGGCGCAGATGTGATGGAGCGCCGCACACTCTTTGGCCGTGAGCGGGTTAATCCTTCGATGGATCTGGATGAAAACCAACTTAAGCATATCGCCGACGTCACCCACGGCCGTTATTTTCGCGCCCGTAACAGCCAAGAGCTAGACCAGATTTACCAAGAAATCGATAAACTCGAACCCGTGAGTCGCGATCAATTAAGCTATCGTCCGCAGGCAGATCTGTTCTATTGGCCGCTGGCACTGGCATTACTGACGAGTCTGTGGATTGCCTTAGGTCAATTGCCACTGTTTGCAGCGCGCCGCGTTAAACCCTCTGTCGCAACCACTTCACAGGGGAACATCAAATAATGAACCTACACTTTATTCGTCCCGAATGGCTACTCGCCCTAGTGCCGCTAGCCTTAGCCTTGTTGAGTTTATGGCGACAACACGAGAGCCACAGCGCGTGGAACCGTTATATTGCGCCGCACTTAGCCAAGATATTGGTCACCCAAGGCAATAAGAAATCTCGCCGTCCGTTGCATTTATTAGCTTTCACTTGGCTGATGGCGACTTTTGCGCTCGCCGGGCCTGCCGTGAATAAACAGTCCTTACCTGTGTTTGCCGCCGAGCAAGGCCGCGTACTTGTGATGGACATGTCCGTATCTATGTTCGCCACCGATCTTGCGCCGAATCGGTTAACCCAAGCTAAATTTAGGGCAACGGATCTGCTGCGTAATCTTAAAGAAGGTGAAACAGGTTTAGTCGCCTTTGCCGGCGATGCCTTTACTATCAGCCCATTAACCCGTGATACCGGCACATTACTCAATTTATTGCCGACCTTAAGCCCTGAAATCATGCCCGTTCGTGGCTCAAACTTAGCGGCAGGTTTAACCCAAGCTAAAACGCTACTGGCTCAGGGTGGGCATATTCGCGGTGATATTATCCTGATGACAGATGGCATCACCGCAGCCCAATTTGATGACGCTAACTCGGCATTAAGTGGCACGCAATATCGCCTTGCCGTCGTCACTTTTGGTACCAGCCAAGGCGCGCCAATTCGTCTACCCGATGGACAATTGCAGCGCGACAGCAGCAACGAGGTCGTTGTGGCCAGCACTGACTTTGGCCTGCTGCAAAAACTGGCAGCGGATAACAAAGGCGTGTTAATCCAAAATCGCACCGACGGCAATGATCTGGCCCAATTACAAGATTGGTTAAGTGATACGGGCGATGCCAAAGCCACAGATCTTGACGGTGAAACCTGGCAGGATCTCGGCCCTTATCTCGCCCTGCTATTACTGCTGCCCGCCCTTTTCAGCTTTAGGCAAGGAATCGTGGCAAGCGTTGGATTTGCCACTCTCATTGGCGGCTTACTGCTCGCGGCCGCGCCTCAGTCTGCCCATGCCAGTGTGTGGGACAATGCCTGGGACAATGTGTGGAAAACGCCAGATCAGCAAGCGATGCAGGCCTATCAATCCCAAGATTATGCCAACGCCGCTAAGCAGTTTGAGTCACCCCAGTGGCGTGGCAGCGCCCAATATAAGGCCGGTGATTATGAGCAAGCGCTGAAAACCTTCGAGCAAGATAGCTCAGCCCAAGGCCTCTACAATCAAGGCAATGCGCTAATGCAACTCGGTAAACCCGATAAGGCAAAGGAGCGCTATCAAGCTGCACTTGAAAAACAAGCCGATTTTCCTGCGGCAAAGGCCAACCTTGAACTGGCTGAAAAGCAATTGAAAGAGCAGCAAAAGCAGCAAGGTAAAAACGATCAACAGGATAAAAACCAAGATCAACAAGGCGATCAGCAGTCCGGTGATTCCAATTCAGGTGACCAACAGTCTGGCGACCAACAATCCGGTAATCAACAGTCGCAGGATAAACAGCAATCTGACCAAGATAGCGCTCAAAAAGATAAGCAAGATCAAACGGGACAAGAGTCTCAGGATCGACAGGACAATGCCAACGCGGATCAAAGCCCTGAGCAGCAAAAAGCGGATGAGCAACAGTCTAAGCAAGATAAGCAAAATGGCAATGCTCAGGACAAGCAGGACGAAGCTCAGCAGGAAAATGAGCCGGTAGACAATTCACCTGTAGAAAATGAAGCTAAGATGCAAGCGCAGGCTAAAGCCGATGCTGAAGAGCAAAAGTCAGCTGAGCAAGAAAAGCAAAGCGTTGCCGCCAAAGAAGCTCCTGAGCAAAATGCGCAAGATAAACAAGAGGCAGCTATGAGTGAATCGGTAGAGGCACCGCCAACCAATAGCGAGCCACTGCCCGCAGAAATGCAGCGAGCACTGAGGGGCGTGAGTGAAGACCCGCAAGTATTACTGCGCAACAAGATGCAGTTGGAATATCAAAAACGCCGTCAAAATGGCCAAATATCAAAGGATAACGAACAGTGGTGACGAGACAATTTTTTATCCTGCTACTCCTTGCCATCGGAGTGGCTCATCCCGCCTTTGCACTTAGCAAAATTGAGGCCTCGGTCGATCGCAACCCTGTGATGGAGGGCGAATACTTTGTGCTCAACATCAGTGTCGATGACGAAGTCGATACCGGTAAGCTAGACACATCCGCCCTACTGAAAGATTTTATTGTCGGCCGTACTAGCGTGAGTCGCAGCACGCAAATCATGAACTTCGATGCAGTCAAAGAAACCCGCTGGCAAGTGCTGCTCGCGCCAAAACAACAAGGTCAGTTAACCATTCCAGCCTTTAGTATTGACGGCGTCAGCTCATCGCCTATTCCTCTCAAAGTGGTTGAAACCGGTAGCCAGCCCGCGCAAATGAACAATCTGTTCATTGACGCCAAAGTCTCGACCGACGAAGCCTATGTTGGGCAGCTCATTACCTACAAGGTGAAACTCTATCTGGCGGTAGAATTACAAAGGGGCGTATTGAGTGCACCTGTGATCGAAGGCGCACAGATCAAACAAATCGGTGAAGATAGGGATGGTTCAGAGATAGTCGATGGCCGCCGTTACCGCGTGATTGAACGCACCTATGGCATCATTCCCGATTTGCCCGGCCAAGTGAATATCAAAGGTGCAACCTTTGCTGGCGATGTGCTGGTAGAAGCCCAACGCCGCGGCGGCATGTTTGGTTTTAATGAAAGCCGCCCAATGCAAGCAGGCGCACCCTCACTGACAGTTCAAGTGAATCCCGCACCAGCAAGCTTCCAAGGCCAATGGCTGGTTGCCGATTTAGTAGCGCTAAAAGAAAACTTCCCTGAGGATATTAAAAAGTTTACCGTCGGTAGCCCTATCACCCGCACTATTACGCTGTTGGCTTCCAATGCCGATGAAAATAGTCTGCCTGATATAGTGCAAACTCTGCCCGATGAACTCAAGTCATACCCAGAAAAACCCCAGCGGCAGACCTTTGTGCGCGATGCACAAATTGTTTCGCAGTACAGTATTACTTCGGCAATCGTACCCAGCAAAGCGGGCACCTTTACCTTGCCCGAAATCAAAGTGCCTTGGTGGAATCCGCGCCTTAAACGTCAAGAAACTGCAACGCTGCCCGCACGTACCATAATCGTTGAAGGTGGTGCTGTCAGTGATACGCCAGCTCAACCAACATGGGAAACCAACTCCGCGGCCGATAAGGGCTGGTCTTGGCTAACCACTGTTTTTGCTGCGCTATGGCTGGTCACTCTAGTCGCTTGGATTATCACCTTAGTCGCTTGGCGCCGCGCCTTAAAAAATCAAACGGCCGCCCCAATTTCAGTAAACTCTTCAATCAGTTCAGCACAATCAGTGACTGCCTCCGGCTTGAAAGGATTAGAGCAAGCCTGCGCCAGTGGCGATGTAAGCCGAATTATGTTGCAATTGCAGCGATATTTCAGTGAGTTACAGCAAACGCCTATGACATTAGATAAGATTGCTGAGCAGTCACCACAACTGGCAGCAGCGATACAGCAACTGCAAATCAAAGCCTACAGTGCAAAGGCCGATAAGAGCCACCATACCGACAGTGCTAATACGAGCAGTGCGAATTCTAACAATACAAATAGCCACTTAAGCGCCGAATGTACCGCCTTACTTAACGCGATTAAGGCCTGTGAGCATAAACATTCAACCCCAAAATCAGCGCCATTAAGCCCACTGAATCCTAAATAAATGATGGGGTTAATGACAAAGAAGCGAGTGCTACCATGCTAAATATTCCGCCAAAAAGCCTAAAGATAAAAAATGTTTGCTAACTGGCGCAAGAAATCCGTCGAGCCTGCGGTCTCTTCTGACATGCTAAGCAAACAACGACGATACAACAGCCTAGTCAAGGCGCTACATGCAGACATTTTCCGCTACGCCTATTGGTTATGCGGCGATAAGCACGTGGCTGAAGACATTACCCAAGAAACCTTCTTGCGGGCGTGGCGCTCTTTGGATTCCCTCAAGGATGATAAAGCGGCGAAAGCTTGGCTGATCACGATTCTTAGGCGTGAAAATGCGCGGCGTTTCGAGCGTAAACAGTTCGATTATTCCGACGTTGAGCAAGATACCTTAGAGGACAATATCTCCAATAGCAGTGAAGAGCAGACCGAGCAATATCTGATCCGTCGACAAATTGGCAAGCTGGATATCGAATACCGTGAACCACTCTTACTCCAGCTCATTGGTGGCTTTAGCGGCGATGAAATCGCCGAGCTGATGGAGCTCAATCGCAACACCGTAATGACGCGTTTATTTCGGGCGAGGAGCCAATTGAAAGAATTACTTGAGAAGAATGATGTGAGAGGTCAATCCAATGGATGAGCTTAAATTTAGACGTCAAGCTTATGAAGATCCTCATAATCAAGATGCTGACTTTCTGGCGCAGATCAATGCCAAGCCAGAAAACCAAGCCCTAATCAATGAGCTTAAAAACCTTGATGCCAAACTGAGCAACGCATTGAAAGTGGATGTGGCTGAGGATCTCGCCGACAAACTCATTTTGCGTCAGCAGTTACAACAGCACCATAAACAGCGCCGGCAAACGTTTTTTTTAGTGGCCATGGCAGCCTCGGTCGCGTTTGTGGTAGGGATCAGCTTCAGCCTATTACGCTTAGGGCCTATTGATTTAGCTGAACATGCACTGGCCCATGTCTACCATGAAGATATTGCCTTGCATGTCGATCAAAATGTCAATTTTAGTCAAGTCAATGCCCAGCTTGCGTCGATAAAAGACTTTGGCAATGCCAAATTTACCCAACAACCGGGCAAAGTGTATTACACCTCTTATTGCGATTTTCAAGGGGTAAAAAGCCTGCACTTAGTACTTCAGGGCGAACAAAGTAAGGTGACGCTTTTTATCGTGCCACTCGAGAAACGTATGGTGTTGGATAAAACCTTCGCCGACGGTAAATATCAAGGAATGGGCTTTGAAACGCCCGATGCATTTATTTTGCTCATAGGTGAGGATCAAGCTGACCTTAGCTATATAAAAGACGAAATCAAGAATATATTTATTTAAGCTATTGTTATAAATTGCATTTAAAAATCAATCTCCGATATTTTCATGTTATCGGAGGTTAGATTTCAATCACACTTACATCTGCTAATGGGCGCACGTTCAAACATCTGGTAGCATGCTTGCCACTTTTAATAATAAAAAGATGGGAAAAGGCAAGATGACGATTGAAACCCCGATTTTAATCACATTTGTTGGTTACTTAGTATTGATGATGGGCATAGGTTTTTGGGCTTACCGTGCTACCGATACTGTTGATGATTATATTTTAGGTGGCCGCAAAATGGGCCCCGCAGTGACCGCACTCAGCGTGGGAGCATCTGACATGTCAGGTTGGCTGTTACTGGGATTACCCGGCGCAGTTTACTTAAGCGGCTTAGGTGCAGCCTGGATTGGCGTAGGATTAATTATTGGTGCTTGGCTAAACTGGTTATTTGTTGCCAAACGACTGCGCATTTATACCCAACTCGCCGATAACGCCCTCACTTTACCGGATTTTTTCGAGAAACGTTTCCACGATACCCAAGGCTATCTCAAACTTGTTTCCGCAATCACTATTCTGGTATTTTTTACTTTCTATGCCTCCTCTGGCATGGTCGGTGGCGCGATTTTGTTTGAGAAAGTCTTTGGGCTTGATTACACCGCAGCCCTCGTGATTGGCTCGGCCATCATAGTCGGTTACACCTTTATTGGCGGTTTCTTTGCCGTGTGTTGGACTGACTTTTTCCAAGGCAGTTTAATGCTCATCGCCCTATTGATTGTCCCTTTCGCCGTTTTCGCTCACCCCGAAAGCCATGCAGGTATTGAAACGATCGATCCCGCGATGTTGGCATTGGTCAATGACAAAACCACTGCCATCGGCATGTTATCTTTGCTCGCATGGGGCCTAGGTTATTTTGGTCAGCCACATATTTTGTCGCGTTTTATGGCGATAGGCAGTGCCGATGCCCTGCCCTTGTCACGCCGTATAGCCATGAGCTGGATGGTGTTATCTCTCATTGGCGCGTTAGCCACAGGTATCGCAGGCTCGCTCTATTTCGCCAAAGAGCCATTAGCCAATTCTGAAACAGTGTTTATCCATTTAGCTCAAGCAGCGTTTAACCCATGGATTGGTGGGCTATTAATCGCCGCTATTTTATCGGCAATCATGAGTACTATCGACTCGCAACTCTTAGTCTGCTCAAGTGTCATCACCGAGGATTTCTACCGTAAATGGTTGCGCCCAAAGGCCGATGATCGCGAGCTAATGATGGTAGGTCGTTTAGGTGTACTCGCTATCGCTGTGATTGCAGGTGTGATAGCACTCAATCCTGAAAGTAGCGTGCTCAGCCTAGTGAGTTATGCTTGGGCAGGCTTTGGTGCGGCCTTTGGTCCCGTAGTCTTGTTATCCCTGTTTTGGAAGCAATATAGCCGTAATGGCGCTATCGCCACTATTATTGTCGGTGCATTAACCGTGGTGATTTGGAAGCAACTCACTGGTGGCATTTTTGAAGTATACGAAATCCTTCCTGGGTTTATATTCGCGACTATTGCGGGTATTTTAGTCAGTAAATTCTCTGCTCCAAGTGAAAAAGTAACGACAGAGTTCGAACAATTTAAGTCTGCACTCTAATCTAGATATGCTTCCATATGTTTAAAAGCGCACAAGTGTGCGCTTTTTACATTTTGTATCCTTTTAAATACCCTACACACCATTACAAACCATTAACTTCAATTGAAACCCATAGCGGCACCCAAAGCCCTTCATATCAAGCATCTGGCCAGACCATTCAAGCATACTAAAGTATCACTCTTGTTTTAAAGACTTTTAATTAACTGAAAGTTAACATATTTCACTTCTGGTCGGACTTGTTGAGGGTACATTGAATCCATAAGATGCCGGAGACTAATAAATGGATTTAAATACTTTCGGCGGACTAGGACCGAATAAAAATCCAATACTTATAAAAAATAGAGAGAATAATAATGAAAACATTCAACAAGACACTCATTGCCGTTTCTGTTGCATTAGCAAGCACACAAACCTTAGCTTCAGGTTTTCAACTAAACAGCCAATCAGCAACTGGTATGGGCCGTGCATTTGCGGGTGATGCGGTTATTGCCGATAACGCTTCTGTGTTATCACGTAACCCTGCTGCTATGGCATTATTCGATAAAGATGCGATCTCCTTCGGCTTAACTTATGCCGATATTACTGTTGATGTTAAAGACGTTAACTTTAAGGCCGGTGGCGTAGACTTAGGCAGCATCGATGACGCGGGTAGCTCTAAAATTATCCCTAATATTTTCTACATTCACCCAATCGACGATAAGTTCGCCGTAGGTTTTGCCGCTTTCTCTAACTTTGGTACCGGTACCGATGCCAGCTCACTTTCAAAGAGTTTACCAGCAGGCTCACAAGCACCTTATGATCTGCTTGGCGAAACAGAAGTAACAACGGTTAACTTTAACACCAGCCTTTCATACCGTATTAATGACATGTTCAGTATCGGTGCTGGTATTGATGCCATTTACGGTGAAGGTCGTTTAACCCGTAACATGGGCGCGACACCTCTGGTTGACGTCGACGCTGACGGTTGGGCGTTTGGTGGTATTGTGGGTGCCACAATTGAGTTAGATAAAGACAATCGTTTCGGTATCAGCTACCGTTTCAGCCCAACAGTGAATGTTAAAGGTGATATCAACACGATCAGCACTAAAGATCTATCTGCCGTTGGTTTAGGTTCAAAAACAGCACTAGCGACAAGCTTTGACAGCTTAGACGTACCCCTTGCGGATATTTTCCAAGTTGCTGGTTTCCATCAGCTCACACCTAAGTTTGCAGTGCACTACACTGCGCAGTACACCCAGTGGAGCAACTTTGAACAAATCACGGCTAAAGATGGCGTAGCCACTATTATTCCAGGTCAAGCGGGTGCAGGTACTCAACTGCAAGCTGGCGACGTTGCTCTGAAAGAATACCAATGGAAAGATTCATGGTTATTCAGCCTAGGTGGCACTTACACAATCAACGAACAATTCACCGTGCGCGCGGGTTATATGCATGACCAAGGCGTTGTGGACGAAATCAGCTCTATTTCATTCCCAGACTCTGACCGTAACTGGTATACAGCGGGTATGAGCTACCACATCAACCCACAAAACACGGTTGACTTTGGTATCGCTTATATTAAAGGTGAAGAAGTTCACCTGATCGAAAACAGCGCAATCGCAGGCCCTGTTAATGCGATTACTGAATCGAGTGGTATGTACTACTCAGTTCAATACAGCTACCAGTTCTAAGATAAATTACTAACACCAAAAGCCGCATTTTTTGCGGCTTTTTTGTATCTTAAGCATTTATTGCCTAAAGTTAATTCATACTCCTGTAAATGCAGCTACGGCTATGGCTAAAGTCATTGGACTCGGTGGAATTTTCTTTAAAAGTGTCGATCCCGTTGCCTTGGCAACTTGGTACAAAACCCATCTTCAAGTCCCCATTGAAAACTGGGGCGGCGCCGCGTTTTATCACACAGATAAATCAACTCTTGGCTACCATGTTTGGACCCCTTTCGCCCATAGCACGGACTATTTCGCCCCCTCAGATAAAGGGTTTATGTTCAACTTTGTCGTTGACGATTTAGAGCAAGCCCTCGTACAAGTAGAGCAAGGTGGCGGTCAACCGATTGGTGATATTGAAGATTCAGAATTTGGCCGCTTTGGCTGGTTTATTGACCCTGATGGCAATAAAGTCGAATTATGGCAGCCAAGCGCCATCCCTCCTGAAAAATAAATGCTTTAAACAGATATTTCAAAACTCATCTCTCAACATAATCTCCTCTGCCTTAAGCGGCATCTATTCCGAATAAACCCAGTGCATAACTGAGGTTTATTCGGTATCGTAGACTGAGTTCATCTAATCAAGAGATTCTTTTTATGGAAAAAAGTAACATCCTTCCTGCCCTGCTGTTAGGTGGTTTCCTTTGCGCTGGACTTGTTTATGTAGGCCAGACAGCAAGCTCAGCACTATTGCAAATGAAAGCCATGGAACGCACTGTCACGGTAAAGGGCTTAGCGGAAAAAGAAGTTAAAGCCAATGTGGCAATTTGGCCAATCAATTTCACTGAGGTCGATAACAATCTGCCTAAACTCTACGAGACGGTTCAGCAAAAAACCGATCGTGTTGTAGCGTTTTTAAAGGAACAAGGCTTTAGCGACAGCGAAATTACTGTCTCTTTGCCTTCAATTGAAGATCGCCAAGCCCAAGGTTATGTCGATCCCAACGTCAGATACCGTTACTCGGCAAAAGTGAACCTATCGGTTTATACCCCACAGATTGATCTCATGCTGAACACCCGTAAGCAAATGATTAACTTAGTAAAAGAAGGTATAGCGATCGCTAGCCAAGATTATGATAATCGCACTGAGTTTCTGTTTACCGATCTCAACTCAGTCAAACCTATCATGGTGCAAGAAGCGACTCAAAATGCCCGCGAAGTGGCTGAAAAATTTGCTAAGGATTCGGATTCTCGCCTCGGAAAAATTAAAAGTGCGAGTCAAGGCCAGTTCACTATTTCTGACCGCGACAGCAGCACGCCTTACATTAAACAAATTCGCATCGTTTCCACACTAACCTATTATTTAAATGACTAAATTTTAGGCTTAATTTGAAGCTCTGAAGCACGAGGAATAAGGCGCTATAGGCCTTATTCCTTATTCCTAAATTAGGTAAAAACACTACATTAAATTTTTCTAATAAATATTGATTGCCTATTGAAAACAACTCCATTAGAATTTTCTCATAAATTACATCTGGGGTGATATAAGTTATGACATCAATTTCTCGTGCTTTTTTCTTACTGCTGGCACTTTCCAGTACTCAAGCTCAGGCTGCCTCAGTCGAAACCATCGAAGTCTTAAATAAACCCTATCCGAATTGGGTCACCTTAGACGCCACCATTGAAGCAGTAAAAGCAGCGACGGTATCGGCGCAAACCTCTGGTCGTATTGTTAAACTCAACTACGATGTTAACGATGTCGTCCCCGAAGGAGCCGCCCTACTAGAAATAACCAGTAAAGAGCAAGGCGCTGAACTGGCAAGCTTTGAGGCTGATCTAGCCAAAGCGAAGGCTTTAAATGTCGAAGCTCAGGCACAATACAAACGTTATAAAGAGCTATTTCCCCAAGGCGCGATTTCTAAGGGCGCGATGGATGAAGCCACCGCCAATGCTAAAGCAACAGAACAAGCCGTCAGTGCAGCACAAGCCCGTGTCATCAAAGCCAACGAATCCCTAAAATACACTGTCGTTTCAGCGCCTTTTAGTGGCATAGTCACTGAGCGTTTTGTCGAACTTGGCGAAACCGTAAGCCCAGGACAAGCACTACTTTCAGGGTTTTCCGCGAGTCAAATGCGCGCCATTACCCAAGTGCCACAGCGTTACATTAACCAACTTAAAAATTCCCCCGAATTTCTCGTCCGTTTAAGTGATGGGCGCGAGTTCACCTCAACCGACCTCACGATTTTCAGTTTCGCCGATCCTGTCAGCCACAGTTATCAAGTGCGAATTAATCTGCCAGAAAATGAAGCCAATCTTCAACCCGGTACTTGGGCAAAAGCTTCCTTTAAAAATGGCGATCGGGAAAAAATCCAACTGCCCGCCTCTGCACTGCTCACAATGAACGAACTGAGCAGTGTTTACCTTAAACAAGGCGAAGCCTTTGTGCTGACCCAAGTCCGTGTCACTGAGCCCTTAGATGGCGAAGTAGAAGTGCTTGCGGGCCTTAAGTCGGGTGACAAGGTGGCCGTTGATGCCTACCAAGTGTTGCTCAGCAAGAAGCAATAAATTCCCTAGCAACTTAAGCTTTGTCGAGGTTGTTTTATGAAACATGCTCCAGTACCACAAACCACACTTGGGATTTCCGGACGAATTGCCGCTGCCTTTCAAAATAGCGCCATCACGCCGTTATTAGCACTTCTCGGGCTCTTACTTGGCTTATTCGCCATTTTGGTGACACCAAAAGAAGAAGAGCCACAAATTGATGTCACCTTTGCCGATGTGTTTATCCCTTTTCCCGGCGCGACACCCACGGAAGTTGAAAACTTAGTCACCCTGCCAGCGGAACAAGTGATCTCCGAAATCAAAGGCATAGATACTCTGTACTCGTTCTCCCAACCCGATGGCGCGCTGATCATCGTCATCTTTAAGGTCGGTGTTGCGCGCAATGATGCCATCGTCAGCCTATACAACCAGATTTATTCCAACATGGATAAATTACCAAGGGGCGCTGGCGTGGGTGAACCGCTAATTAAACCCCGCGGCATCGATGATGTGCCCATTGTCAGTTTGACCTTATGGTCAAAGGACAGGCAAGTGTCTGCTGAGCAGCTAACCCATGTCGCCCTTGGATTAGAAACCGAAATTAAGCGTATTCCCGGCACTCGCGAAATCGATACCGTTGGCCAGCACGATATGGTGGCCAACATACGTATCGATCCCGCCAAGATGAACAGCTTTAATCTGACCTACGATAAGTTAAGACAAAGCCTGAATGACAATAATATGGTCTCTATGCCTGCATCCTTAGTGCAAGGCAATCAAGAGATTAAAGTTCAGGCTGGGCAGTTTTTACAATCCATCGACGATCTCAAGCAATTAGTCGTCAGTGTCTATCAAGATAAACAAGGCAAGACTATTCCGATTTATTTGGCGGATATTGCCGAAATCAGCTTAAAAAGTGATATCCCTAAACAGAGCGTTTGGCACGCAGATAAAACCGATATTTATCCCGCCGTCACCATCGCGATTGGTAAACAAGCGGGCCAAAATGCCGTCGATATCGCCGACAGTGTCATTGAGCGGATTGCTAAGGTCGACAATGTGTTGATCCCCGCGAATGTCGAAGTCACAGTGTCACGTAACTATGGCGAAACCGCGGCGGATAAATCTAACACCCTTATTTTAAAACTGATTTTTGCCACCAGCGCCGTAGTCGTGCTGGTCTTTTTAACCATGGGCGCACGCGAATCCTTAGTCGTGGGCGTGGCCATTATTATCACGCTAGCGATCACCCTTTTCGCCTCTTGGGCGTGGGGATTTACCTTAAACCGCGTGTCCTTGTTCGCCTTGATTTTCTCCATCGGCATCTTGGTCGACGATGCCATAGTCGTAGTAGAAAACATCCACCGGCATATGGCGCTCGGCAAAAATTCCTTCAGCGAGCTTATTCCTGTGGCGGTCGATGAAGTCGGTGGCCCGACGATTCTGGCGACATTTACTGTTATCGCAGCCTTGCTGCCGATGGCTTTTGTATCGGGCTTAATGGGGCCTTACATGAGCCCGATCCCCATCAACGCCAGTATGGGCATGTTAATTTCCCTCGTAGTGGCATTTGTGGTCACTCCTTGGCTCAGTCGTAAACTGCTGAAACATAATGACCAACACGATACTACCCAAGCCTCGCACGAGGATGAAGCTGAAACTAAGATGGTGCGTCTCTTCACCCACTTAATTGGTCCTTTCCTGCTGGGTAAAAATGCCCGTAAGGCAAGAGTGGGACTGGCTGCCGGCGTATTTGTGTTAATCGGCATCGCCGTCGCGCTCCCTGTCGGTCAGCTCGTGGTGCTTAAAATGCTGCCCTTCGATAATAAGTCCGAGTTTCAAGTGATGGTGGACATGCCAGAAGGCACTCCCGTAGAGCAAACACAAAGAGTATTGCAGGATTTGAGTCGCTACCTAACAACCGTCCCTGAGGTCGAGCATCTACAATTGTATGCGGGCACTAACGCGCCAATGAACTTTAACGGCTTAGTGCGCCACTATTTCCTGCGTCACAGCCAAGAGCTTGGCGACATCCAAGTGAACCTAGTGGATAAGAAACACCGCAAGCGCGACAGCCACAGCATAGCGGTATCGGTGCGAGACGAACTGCAGCAAATTGGCGAGCAATATCAAGCCAATATCAAAGTGGTTGAAGTGCCACCAGGGCCGCCAGTGTGGTCGCCGCTGGTTGCAGAAGTGTATGGCCCAAGTCCCGCTATTCGCGAGCAAGCCGCATATGAGATGCAGGCGCTGTTCCATGAAACCAAAGATGTGGTCGATATCGATATTTTCTTACCCGCTGCCCAGCAAAAATGGCAAGTGATGATCGACCGCAGTAAAGCCAGCCTGATGGCCGTGCCCTACAGCAATATTGTCGACTTGATTGCCACCTCAGTTGGCGGCAAAGATGTGAGCTATTTACATCAAGCCCAGCAAAAACAACCGATACCGATCCGCCTACAATTAAACGAAGGCGCGAAAGTCGATTTAGAGCAAGTACTGAATATGAAGTTACTGAGCCAAACGGGGCAATCTGTGCCAGTCTCTGAGCTGGTGACCATCAAACGTGGCAAAATCGATGCACCGATTATCCATAAGAATATGATCCCTATGATCATGGTCGTCGCCGATATGTCGGGACCACTGGACAGCCCGCTCTACGGCATGTTCGATATGGCGGGCAAAATCGATGGCGCCGATGGCTTAGGGTTTGATCAGCATTATATTCACCAACCCACAGGGTTAGACTCAGTCGCCGTGCTCTGGGATGGCGAATGGAAGATCACCTACGAAACCTTTAGAGACATGGGTATCGCCTATGCGGTCGGTATGATTGCGATTTATTTATTGGTGGTCGCGCAGTTTAGATCGTATCTGGTGCCGCTTATCATCATGGCGCCAATTCCACTGACTGTGATTGGCGTAATGCCTGGACATGCCCTGCTCGGAGCGCAATTCACCGCGACGTCCATGATAGGCATGATAGCGCTGGCGGGGATTATTGTGCGTAACTCGATATTATTGGTCGATTTTATTAATCAAGAAACCGCATCCGGCGTGCCCTTTGAGCGGGCAGTGATCCACTCTGGCGCCGTGCGAGCTAAACCTATCATGCTGACTGCATTTGCAGCCATGATAGGGGCATTGTTTATTCTTGATGATCCGATTTTCAATGGCTTAGCGATCAGTCTGATCTTTGGTATTTTTATCTCGACCATACTGACCTTAGTTGTCATCCCTGTGCTGTACTACACGGCCATGAAAAACCGTATGAATACTGTTCAGATATAAACACAAACACAAAATTAACCACAACAAAGGCCATCACCAAGATGGCTTCAAGGAGTAAGGTATGTCATTAGAACGCAGTATTATGGCTTTTGCCGGATTTATGGTGTTACTGTCACTGGTGTTAACCGCCTATGTGCACCACAACTTTCTTTGGTTAACCGCATTTGTTGGCGCTAACCTATTCCAAAGTGCTTTTACCGGTTTTTGTCCTGCCGCCATGGTTTTACGAAAATTGGGTGTAAAATCAGAGGCTGAAATTGCTAAACAAAGCTAAGCCACATACAGTCACTGCTTAAGAGTTAAAATAAGAGATAAGAGTTAGGTGAGCAAGTACACGCTTGGCCTAATACAAGCGTGCCAAAAAGCCATCAAGGAGAGATAAAGTGACCCACAACCTCGTAACCCGTGGCCAAAGCCTAATGCGCTTAGCCCTATTAAGCCTGCAATCACTGGTACTCATGCCACTGCTGCTAATGCCCATGATAGCCAGCGCCGCCGACCAAGATCCTGCAATCGCATGGGATAAAATTGCCGCAGGCGCTATGGTGCTCGATGTCAGAACGCCTGAGGAGTTTGCCGAAGGTCATCTAGCCAATGCGGTCAATATTCCCTTTGAGCAAGTGACAGAGGAGTTTGCTAAGCGTGGCATCGCCAAAGATGCTCCCGTCATCTTGTATTGCCGTAGCGGTCGTCGTAGCAGTATTGCGACCGAAGCCTTAGTCGCTGCCGGATACACCCAAACCTATAATGGTGGCGGTTACTCCACCTTAGTTGAGGCGCAAAAAACACCCGCTAAGTAATTTACTACCATCGAATTGGCTCTAGTGTGGGGAAGTAAGGATAAATCACTCAAATACTGTCACCTAACTCTAGTCATTCAAGGTTTAACGACTAAAAGCGCCCTAGGGCGCTTTTTTATTATCTAAATAAAATATCGAAATTAAGCAGGGGTGGATTAATAGGTTCTTACCAGATTTATTGTGGACGAAAGAGCACAGGATTTTTTAGTAGTTCTATAAAATAAGTAACACCCGTATTCCCAAACAGCCTAAGTAAAGTCAATCAATTGGCAACTGCCACCCTATTGACAGCCTTTTGCAACAATTTCGCATAATCAATCACTTGAGAAAATATTATCATTATGATGAAAACTTAAAGTTTGTTTTTGTTATTTTTAATTACAAAAAAATATATATATAAATTTCAATGCATTGATAACGGTAAAATCAATCAAAAGCCCTCATATGAAGTCGTAAATTCGTATTCACTTATTCACGTTTATCACATAAAAAAACAAATATTTTAATAAAATTTGGTTACAAATCGTTACAGCTTGAATTTATATGCACTATAAATGCCTATTAAATCTAAATACTTACCAACCGCCATACTGTTAACAATTGATTTACAAATTACGTGGTCGCAGATAAATTCACTAACCGAGTAGCATCTGAGTCGTAGTTATTCTTATGAAACATAAAATAATAATGATTAACACTAAATTGACCATGGAAGAAGAACATGACAATCAACAGAACCACTAAAATAGCGTTAAGCCTTTCAAGCTTAGCTATTGCGATCTCCGCCAGTGTACAAGCTGCACCACAAGTCCCAGGTTTTGCCGCAGCATTACAAGCACAAACCTCCCCACTGCCAAAGCGTTACATTGTGAAGTTTAAAAACACTGATGCCACGGCCATCATGTCAGCCAATAGTGTGCAATCAACGAGTGATCTGCAGTCACTCAATGACGCGACAACAGATACGCTACCAACCACAATGAATTATCAGCCACAAATGGCTGAAATCAGTGCCCAACATACCGCATTAAATAAAGTACAAGCGAAGGAAATGAAGCGTATCGGCCGCAGTAACAGCTACTCGGTGAAACTCGATGCCAAAGGGATCAATGCCTTAAAAACCCGTGCTGATGTGGAATATGTCGAAGAAGATATGCCACGCCGCTTTCTAAGTGAAAGTACGCCTTGGGGCCAAACTTTTGTAGGAGCAACCCAGTTAAGCGACAGCCAAGCTGGCAACCGCACTATTTGTATTATCGATTCAGGCTACGACCGTAGTCACAGTGACTTAGGTGGCAACAATGTCACAGGGACCAATAACTCAGGCACGGGTAACTGGTTTGAGCCGGGCAATAATAACGCCCACGGTACCCACGTTGCGGGGACGATTGCGGCGATCGCCAACAATGATGGCGTGATCGGCGTTATGCCAAATCAAAATGCCAATATTCATGTGATCAAAGTGTTTAATGAATCTGGCTGGGGCTACTCTTCATCCTTAGTCGCTGCCGTAGACACTTGTGTCACCAACGGCGCCAATGTTGTCACTATGAGTTTAGGTGGTTCAGGTTCTAGTACCACTGAGCGTAACGCTCTGGCTGCCCACTATAATAATGGTGTTCTCCTGATTGCTGCTGCGGGTAACGATGGGAATAGCACTCACAGCTACCCAGCATCCTACGATGGCGTCATGTCCGTCGCCTCTGTGGATAACCATAAAGACCACTCAGCATTCTCCCAATACACTAACCAAGTGGAAATATCAGGCCCTGGTGAAGCCGTTCTATCGACGGTTACCCGTGGCGAAGGCCGTTTAGCCGATATCACTATCGGCAGTCAGTCTTACTTTGACTCAGGTGTCGTGCCACACAATCGCCTGATATCCTCTGGTGGCAGCTATGTCCCCGCACCATTTAACGGTACCAGCACTGCAACTTTGGCAGAATGTACCGTTAGCGGCACAAGCTTCAACTGCGGCAACATGACCAATAAGATTTGTTTAGTGGAACGTGTTGGTAATCAAGGCACTAGCTACCCTGAAATTAACGCAGCTAAAGCCTGTAAGAATGCGGGTGCCAGTGCGACGATTGTTTACAGTAACGCGGCATTACCCGGCTTACAAAACCCCTTCCTTGTGGATGCTAACAACGAAATCAATATGGTTTCTGTATCTGTTGATCGTGCAACAGGCTTAGCACTGCGCAATCAACTGGGCGCCACAGTCACTGTCAGCAACCAAGGCAATAAAGATTACGAGTACTACAACGGTACATCAATGGCGACACCGCATGTGTCAGGTGTTGCGACCTTAGTGTGGAGCTACCACCCAGAATGTAGTGCGGCGCAAGTCCGTAACGCATTGAAAATGACTGCAGAAGATCTTGGTACTGCGGGTCGTGACAACTACTATGGCTATGGTTTAGTTAATGCAGTTGCAGCAAAAGCCTTCCTAGATGCATCTTGTACTGGTCCAACGGGTCCTGTCGATCCAACCGAACCGGGCGATAGTGTTCTGGTGAACGGTGTGGCGAAAACAGGTTTAGCAGGCGCAACAGGTGAAGAATTACATTTTTCATTTGAGGTTCCTGCAGGTGCAACTAACCTAGGCTTTGTGATGAACGGTGGCACAGGTGATGCGGACTTGTATGTGCAATATGGCGCGGCGCCAACCACCACTAATTACGATTGCCGTCCGTATAAAAGTGGCAATAGTGAGTCTTGTCCAATCACCAACGTACAATCAGGCACTTACTATGCCATGGTGAAAGGCGATTCGGCTTTCACTGGTGTGTCGTTAACGGCGAACTACACAGCGTCTAATGGCGGCGGTACGCCAACGAGCTATAGCAATACTGATAACTATAATATTCCTGATAACAAAGCGGCGGGGATCACTAGCCCAATCACGGTTACTCGCACAGGTGATTCAGGTACTGTGACTGCAGTCGTGAACATAGTCCACCCTTACATTGGTGACTTAAAAGTGCAGCTGATCAGCCCTTCAGGAAAAACGGTTACCCTGCATAACAACACAGGTCTTGGTGCAGACAATATCAATAAGAGCTATACCGCAGATATGACAGGTGCGAATTCGAACGGCGTATGGAGGTTAAAAGCCGTAGACAGTGGCCGTGGTGATGCTGGTTATATCGATAGCTGGGAACTGAGCTTCAAATAAATCAAAATCGATACTCTTACTGATACTTAAAAGTGATAAACGGAAAGAGCCTGCAATTGCAGGCTCTTTTTTTACAAAACATGTTATTCAATATCTTTGAGGATTTCAGGTTCAATCAACACGCTGGTTTCATTATCCGATAACCAAATTTGGCCTTCACTAATCGAAACTTGCAATGCCATATTACGCCCAACAAAGGCTTCCATCGCCGTGACGGACTCTTCGGCAATATTCCACACTTTTAAATTCTGATAACGCTCTAACGCTTGCTGATTCTGTTTCCACCAAATCGGTACACTGCGACCACCATAGGTAAAGAGCTGCACGACTTTGGCACGGCCGCTGGCCTTTCGCAGCCATTTTTCATCGGCCTGACCAAACTCAACCCACAGATCAATTTCACCGGATAGGGTTTTGTCCCATAGCTCTGGCTCGTCATCAACGCACAGACCTTTACTAAAACTTAAGGTTTCGCTGGCATTCACAATAAACGCGAGTAAACGCACCATCATGCGGCCATCGGTTTCGGAAGGATGCTGGGCAAGCGTCAATTGATGGTCTTGGTAATAATTCCGATCCATATCGGCTATCTGTAAATTGACTTTAAACACGGTCGCCTTGAGGGCCATAGTCATCCTAAATGCAGAGTGAAATCCTGAAACAGCGAAATCCTAAAATAAGGCTGCCGAGTCTACCTGAGACTCGGCATTAGCTCAAACGAACAATAGAATACGCCCATGAAATCGAACATAAAGTGCAATCGAATAGAAGGTTAAATCGCACCGGGTCGCAGATGTTTAGCCATGGGGAAATGGGCTTTCAACAAGCTGATTTTTTGCGTATCCGCTACCAGTAGCATGCGCGTACCCAGCTCATACTGTTGACTCAACTCACTGAAAGCGGGTAAAAAACCGCGATCTGCGTCGCGGCGAACAAGTTCAGCGAGTTCAACGCTTAAATCACCTTGGCTGTATATACAATCGAGGCGCTGCAATAGCGGCATGGCGGCGAGCGGCAGTAAGTCCACAGAGGTTGTATCATCCAACAAAAGGATTTCGCCGCGGCTGACTAAGTTATTAAACGCATTATGGTAATGCTCAGTGGTACGACTATCAAAACGGTCGCCATTGGTATCGAAAAATCGCTCCCAAAATAAGCGGCGTTTCGAGGTTGAATCGAGCTTATCTTGTACTTCGACGCGTCTATCGGCGACAAAATCGAATAACGGTTTGAGTGACTGCGGTAGGCTAGATTCTAAACGCGAGCGAATCGTGCGTGCAAATACCGGCGCTGCGCCCGCAGTGCTGATCGCGACCACTAAACGACCTCGATCCACAATAGAAGGAGTGATAAAGCGGCAAAAGGCGGGATTATCAACGGCATTAACCCAGATACCACGCGCGGTAGCTAAGGTCGCTAACTCGGCATTAAGACTGTCGTTTGCCGTAGCTAAATACACCAAATCATAATTTTGAATGTCGGCATGGACGACTTCACGCTGGGATAACAAAATGCGGCCAGCATCTGCATAACGTTGCACTTCAAGGTTCACCTCTGGCGCTACCACGTGGATATTGGCTTCAGTACGTGTCAGCAGTGCTAACTTACGGCTCGCCACATCGCCCGCGCCCACCAGTAGAACATTCAAATTAACCGTATCGACAAACAAGGGAAAATATTGCATTAGATGAGATCCTGAACGCTTAGTCCTGCACCACTGGCAGTTGACGCTGTACCCAGCCCTTATAGCCACCAATCATAGAGGCAACGTGGGCGTAACCCATAAGTTGCAGATTATGGGCAGCCAAGGCGGAACGCGCACCACCCGCGCAGTAGAGTAATATGGGTGTATTTTTATCGGGGAAACGCGCTTCGATATCACGCTCTAAAATACCCCAGCTTAAATGTTTCGCTTGGGGTCAATGATCTTGCAGCCACTCACGATCCTCACGCACATCAACAAGGTGCCAGCGGTCATCGGCCTGATATGCTTCGATTGTCACTTCAGTGATATTAGGCAGAATAGCGTCAACAAGGGCGGAAAATGCATTGGGATGCTGCATCACTAACTCCTAGATAAGATATTGAATGACATAATGAATGTCAGCTTATCAGCCAAGTGTAATCTTCTCATCCTGCAGACGCAATCTTTCAGCCTCACCGCAAAGCTGAGAAGGTTGCCAGTGAAAAGGCTAGTTGTGGCTTTCGCTGCGCTCTGAGCTACATTGCCAGCAAAGCTCAAAACTGCCTTCATTAGTCTCATGGCATTGCACACACTGCCATTGCGGACTTTCAACATCCAACGCATTCAATTGAACTTGTGCTGACGCGTATTGGGACTCACCTACCCATAACTCGACGTTTTGCATCCCAGTAGGGAGTTCACCAATGCCGCCTAATAACGCTTCACCTCTGAGTTCAACATGAATGCCACAGGCCTCCAATAAACCTTTCCATGTGTGGGCCTGCAATAAATTACCACCAGCAACTAACACTTTACGTTCTTCCATGCGACATCCTACGGCTACAACTCTCTGGAATATGGGTTGCCGACATCCTACTGCTAAATAGCCGAGGCTGTCGAGCGCTGATTTTTACATCAGTTGTTAAATAAATTAACATTCACTTTTTACAGCATAACTGACTATAACTTTGTGAGTTTGCTAGCAGAATGTCAGATACGCCTCAAAATCGATGCAAAAAAAAGCCACCTCGTCGGTGGCTTTTTAACTCCAAATTAACCTTTAAGGCATCATAGGAGGTTGGTCTGCGCCTTCTTTCTCAATCTCAACTGGCATCATGTGTTCACGATTGATACCCAGTTTAACGGCCAAGAAGCTCGCCACATAGATAGAGGAATAAGTACCCACAAAAATCCCCAACAGCAATGCAGTCGCAAAGCCATGGATCATAGTGCCGCCCTTAAGGAACAAGGCCACAACAGTCACCAAAGTCGTGCCCGTTGTAATAATGGTACGGCTCATAGTTTGAGTGATTGAAATGTTAACTATTTCTTCAGGATCGCTCTTACGCAGCTTAAGGAAGTTCTCACGGATACGGTCAAATACCACGATAGTATCGTTAAGTGAGTAACCCACCACCGTCAACAAGCCCGCCAATACGGTCAAGTCAAATTCCAATTGAAATAACGAAAACACCCCTAAGGTCACGATGACATCGTGCGCCAATGCCGCTACAGAACCAAACGCTAAGCGCCATTCGAAACGAAACGACACATAGATCATGATACAAATCAGCGCGACTAATACCGCCAATGCGCCTTGCTCTGCCAGTTCTTTACCCACTTGTGGGCCAACAAACTCAACACGCTTCTGCTGCACTTGTGGGTCAACTTTCTGCGCGGCTTCCATGACAGACTTAACCTGCACATCGCTCTTAACGCCTTCTTTCACCTGTAAACGTACAAGTACGTCACGGCTAGAACCGAAGTTTTGCACGATCGCACCTTCGGAATCTGGCGTCGTCAGTTGCACACGCAGCGCATTCAAATCAACCGGCTGAGTAAACTCCATTTCAACAACAGTACCGCCAGTGAAATCAAGACCCCAGTTAATACCGTTAGTCGCGAGCGATACCAGCGAGCCCAGCACTAACACTGCCGACATAATGCTAATAGGCAGTGCATGGCGGAGGAAGTTTACTGTATGTTTTAAGGATAAAACTTCAATCATTGTCACTTCCCCTTAGATAGACAGAGTCTTCACGCGCTTACCACCCCAAATCGCGTTAACGATTGAGCGAGTACCCACGATGGCGGTAAACATAGAAGTCGCAATACCTATCATTAAGGTCACAGCGAAGCCTTTAATCGCACCAGTACCTACGGCAAACAAAATGAGCGCAGTGATGAAGGTGGTGATGTTCGCATCGGCGATAGTTGAGAAAGCATTACCATAACCTTCATGGATAGCCTGCTGCACGCCACGTCCGGCACGAAGCTCTTCACGAATACGCTCATAAATCAGCACGTTGCCGTCAACCGCCATACCGACAGTCAACACCATACCGGCAATACCGGGTAGGGTTAACACAGCGCCAGGGATCATAGACATAACGCCTACAACCATGACTAAGTTTGCGGTTAAAGCCAGGTTAGCAATAAGCCCAAAGCTACGGTAGTAAACCAACATAAAGAGTAAGACAACAGCCATACCCCATACCATAGCTTGTACACCGCTTTGAATGTTTTCAGCACCTAAGCTTGGACCAATGGTACGTTCTTCAACAATTGATACAGGAGCAATCAAAGCACCCGCACGCAGTAATAGCGCAAGGTTTTGTGCTTCACCATGACTTAAGCCAGTGATCACAAAGTTACGGCCTAAACGGGCTTGAATGGTCGCGACAGAAATCACTTCTTGGATTTTCTGCATCTTAACGCTGCCATCGGCATTGCGATCACCACTGTCTTTATATTCGATGAACAAAGTCGCCATAGGCTTGCCTATGTTGTCTTTGGTCACGTCAGAGAAAATGGTACCGCCTTTAGCGTCGAGGTTGATACTGACCTGAGGACGACTGTACTGGTCAAAGCTAGGTTGTGCGCCAGTGATATGGTCACCCGTCAACATCACTTCTTTCTTCAATATCACAGTGCCACCTTCGCGGCGCTGATACACTTCAGAACCTGCAGGTACACGGCCTGATTGCGCAGCATTCGGATCGGCTTTGTCATCCACCATGTGGAATTCAATTGATGCGGTTGCACCTAAGATTTCCTTAGCACGAGCCGTATCTTGTACACCTGGCAGCTCAACGATAATGCGCTCGGCGCCTTGACGTTGTACTACAGGCTCAGCCACACCTAACTCGTTAACACGGTTACGAATGGTAGTAATGTTTTGTTGCAGTGCTTCTTCTTTAATCTGCTTTAGATAAGCTTCACTCATCACAGCTTGCAGCGCGAAATCTTCGCCACGGCTAGCGTCGGTGAACACCATATCTTTATTGCGAGTCTTAAGGAAACGCTCGGCAGTCGCTAAGTTTTCAGCATCACGGAACTTGATTTCAATTCCAGTAGCATTAACACGAATACCAGCATAACGAATGGTTTCTTCACGTAATTGTGAACGGAAATCAGCGACTTTAGCTTCTTCCATCTTACGAATCGCTTCGCCCATGTCCACTTCCATGAGGAAATGCACACCACCGCGAAGGTCAAGACCGAGTTTCATAGGGCTACCACCCATGGACTCGAGCCACTTAGGCGTCGCAGGCGCTAAGTTAAGTGCCACAGTAAACTTGTCACCTAAGCTGTCAGCAATCAGTTCTTTCGCCAGTAGCTGTTGATCCGCATTTTGCAAACGGACCAACAACTGACCTTTTTCAAGCTCAGAGCGCTTTACCGCAATGCTCTTACTGGCTAACAGCTCGTTCACACTGGCTTGGGTAGATGCTGTTACTTCGGCACCTCGAGTCGCCACCACTTGCACCGCGTGATCTTCACCAAAAAGGTTAGGTACGGCATAGAAACAACCTATGGCGATGACGAGCATCACCATAATGTTTTTCCACATTGGGTATTTATTTAACACGCCTGAGCCCTCTTGGCTTACAACGACTGGATAGAGCCCTTAGGCAATACAGCTGCAATATAGTCTTTTTTGATCGTGATTTGTGTTGTGTCGTTCAAGCTCAGTAACACGTAATCGCTTTCGTCGCTGATTTTTGCAATCTTGCCTAAAATCCCACCACTGGTTAACACTTCATCGCCTTTGCCTAATGAAGACATCAGATTTTTGTGCTCTTTAACGCGTTTTGATTGCGGACGGAAAATCATGAAATAGAAAATCAGGCCGAAAATCGCCAGCATGAAAATCAGTTCCATCGTGCCGCCACCTTGTGGTGCGCCGGCAGCGCTTGCATATGCATTTGAAATAAACATAGTTTTTCTCTTCTTATTAGCAAAAAATCAATCGACTAACTCTGGTACTTCGCGACCTTGACTGGTATAGAAGTCAGCCACAAAGGCGTCTAATGTACCCGTCTCAATCGCACCGCGCAAACCTTCCATTAACATTTGATAGTATCTCAAGTTGTGAATGGTGTTTAAACGCGCACCCAGAATCTCATTACAACGATCTAAGTGGTAAAGATACGCCCGTGAATAATTTTTACAGGTATAACAATCACACTTAGTATCAAGTGGTGACGTGTCATCTCTATGACGCGCATTGCGTATTTTGATCACACCTTCACTCGTAAACAGATGACCGTTGCGGGCATTACGGGTTGGCATCACACAGTCAAACATGTCAACACCACGACGTACACCTTCAACTAAATCTTCTGGTTTACCGACCCCCATCAGATAGCGAGGTTTGTCTGCAGGAATTTGCGGGCAAATATGCTCAAGAATGCGATGCATATCTGCTTTAGGCTCACCTACGGCCAAACCACCGACGGCATAACCGTCGAAACCAATATCGACTAAGCCTTTTAAGCTTTCGTCGCGTAAATCTTCATACACACCGCCCTGAATAATACCAAAGAGTGAGTTAGGGTTCTCTAAACGGTCAAATTCATCACGCGAACGTCTTGCCCAACGCAAAGACATCTGCATTGACTTGCGCGCTTCATCTTCAGTGGCAGGATACGGGGTACATTCGTCAAAAATCATCACCACATCACTGCCCAATGCATCTTGAATTTGCATTGATTTTTCAGGATCTAAGAAGATTTTTTCACCATTAATGGGCGAACGGAAATGCACACCTTCTTCGGTGATCTTACGGATATCGCCAAGACTAAACACTTGGAAACCGCCCGAGTCCGTTAAAATAGGACGCTGCCAGTTCATAAAGTCATGCAAGTCACCGTGCTTACGCATGATTTCTTCGCCTGGTCGCAACCATAAATGGAAAGTGTTACCGAGCAAAATATCCGCGCCAGTGGCACGTACTTCTTCCGGTGTCATGCCTTTCACTGTGCCGTAGGTTCCTACCGGCATAAAAGCGGGGGTTTCTACTGTGCCACGATCAAAAATTAACCGACCACGGCGCGCACGCCCGTCGGTAGTGTCTAATTCAAATTTCATAATTCACCTCGCCAGATAAACAGTCTGACTACATTTTTAATGGCTAATGCCATTTTGATTAACAATAGAGATGGGGACAGTGTTAAAAGGTTCAATCTTTTAACGAAAAAAATTGCCGCACCATCTCACTTTGGGCGGCTATTTTAAAACAAAATCTTGGTCTAGTGGGCTTTTTTCGTCACAAACATCGCATCGCCATAGCTAAAGAAGCGATATTTTTGCGTGATAGCATGTTGATACGCCACCATAACATGATCAAAACCGGCAAAAGCACTCACTAACATGATCAAAGTTGATTCAGGTAGATGAAAATTTGTCACCATAGCATCGACCACTTGGAATTCATAACCTGGGTAAATAAAGATATCGGTATCGCCGCTAAAAGCTTTGAGTTCGCCAAGGCTTGCGCGTGCCGCACTTTCTAAGGAGCGCACTGACGTCGTCCCCACGGCCACCACACGTTTACCCGCAGCTTTGGTTTGCGCGATTAAATCAACCACATCCTGCGGCACATTCGCCCACTCGGAATGCATCTTGTGTTCAAGAATGGTATCGACACGCACTGGCTGAAATGTTCCCGCGCCCACATGCAAGGTCACAAACGCGACATTCACGCCCTTGGCTTTTAATGCATCGAGCATGGCATCGTCAAAATGCAAACCCGCCGTTGGCGCTGCAACTGCACCAGGATTTTGGTTATACACGGTTTGATAGCGCTCTTTGTCGGCATCATCATCGGGTCTATCGATATAAGGAGGCAAAGGCATGTGCCCTACTGCTTCAAGCACTTCTAAGATGGTTAACTCGGATAACAACTCAAGTTCAAACAAGGTATCGTGACGGGCGACCATCTTCATTTGATAGCCACCGTCGAGATGGATTAACGAATCCACTTTAGGGGATTTAGAGCTGCGAACATGGGCGAGGATGCGCTTATCATCGAGCATACGCTCAACTAAAATTTCTAACTTGCCACCACTGGCCTTTTGACCAAACATGCGCGCGGGGATCACTCGGGTATTGTTGAACACCATTAAATCGCCGGAATTAATCATCCCCAGCAGATCGGTAAACTGCTTGTCGCCTAACGCACCAGAGTTGCCGTCTAAGGTTAACAGACGGGATGCATTACGCTGCGCCATAGGATAACGAGCGATCAGCTCATCGGGGAGATCGAAAGAAAAGTCTGCAACGCGCATATTGGCCTCTAGATAGCTTAGAACGGCGGCTAGTCTATGGTTAGAGGCCAATAAGATCAAGATTACTTATTGCCAATGTCCACTTCTTGCTCGGGTTCCACTGGATTAATGCCATCTTGGGGCAGATTGCCATCGGCATCGAATTTTAGCCGCGAGCGACTAAAGTCATCCATGCTGAAACGGTGTTGTTCAAAGGGGATTTCTATTAGCACTTTTTTGCGCTTCTGCTGCTCGTCTTTACCAAGCATTTTGGTGAACCAGTTCCACATCATCCATGATCCTAAAAAAGGTTATTGATTTTATTTCACTTTCCCTTATCGATTACTATGTCAACGTTGAAGTCAGCCATAATTATTCACGGCGAATCAAATGTCATTATCAATAAAAAGTGAAAAAATACTGCATTTTTAGCTTCGGCGCTTTCCTAAGCGCGCTTGTGCATGATACCGTGAACCGACGTGGTTAACCAAGCACAAATAATGAACTTTCTTACACACTTACATCTCGCCGACATCAGTAAAACCCACCTTGCAGCCAACGTAGCAGGTAACTATATTCAAGCGCCAATTGCACAAGCTCCAATTGAGTTACGCCAAGCTTTATGGCTAAACCAAGAGATTAATACCCTTTGCGCCAGCCATGAATTGACGATTGAATTAATGGAAGCTTTCCCTGCGCCCTTAAGAAGCATAGCAGCAGAACTCATGGCGGTGAGTTTCGATCACTATTTAGCTTACTATTGGGAAGAATATCACCACCAACCCTTGGATGAATTCAGCAGCAAGGCCTATGATGCGTTAGATACTTTCGCCGCCCAAGGTGTAGACCCGTACCATCCAGAAGCACTTGCTAAGCTCTTGCCCGCCATGCGCAGCGCCGATTGGTTCGGCAGCTACACCACAGAAAAAGGCTTACAACACGCTTTAGCACAAGTGGCAAAACAGCATCCGCAAGCCGCACTGTTTAAAGATGCCCATAAAGTCGTCAATAAAATGCAGATCGAAATCGAAACCGCATTCCGCACTTTTTATCCGCAGCTGATGGCTTATACCCGTATCTGGAGCCGTAAAACACCTGCAGAATATTTGCCTTCCTCCCTCTAGGAATAAGCGAGCATGAGATTATGCTGTGTGCCTGCGTAAATTTTGCTAGTATGGCCGCGCAAAAATGAGGACAAAATGCAGATATTTGATTACCAGCCCCCAGCAGTTCCTTGGCTAGACATCCGCTATAAAGATAGAGATCTGATTATCATCAATAAGCCTTCGGGCCTATTGTCTAATCCGGGTATAGCGGCTCACACCTTCGATTGCGCGTTAACTCGCTTACAAACCCTTTATCCAGAAACAATTTTAGTACATCGGCTCGACTGCGCGACCTCGGGCATTATGGTGTTCGCCCGTAATAAAAAAGCGGAGTCGCATTTAAAAACACAGTTTCAAGATAGACAGAGTAAGAAAGTCTATATTGCCGAAGTGATGGGACATGTGCTGCAAGATCAGGGCATGATTGACCTCGCGATTGCGCCAGACACTGAGCATCCACCCTATCAAAAGACACTGCAAGCAGGAGAGACTGGCGGTAAAAGCGCTCTCACCTACTACCGTGTACTAGAGCGCCGAGAAAACAGCACCTTAGTCGAGCTTTCGCCAGAAACAGGCCGCACCCATCAATTGCGTGTGCATATGCTTGCCCTAGGCCATGCGATTTTAGGCGATGAGTTTTACGGTGATGCCGAGGTTATCAAAGCCGCGCCGCGTTTATGCTTACATGCACAAAGCTTAAGTCTGACCCATCCCTATTCGGCTAAACCGCTGTTTTTTAGCAGCAAACATCCCTTTAGCGAATAACTCAATCCAATAGCTGCAACCCCATAAAAGCAAAAGGTCGCGACTTAGCACTGAGCTAAAATGCGACCTTAGTTATTTACGGATTCGACTGTAGTCGTTTAAGCGACGCGCATGCCTTGAGCAAAATCGGCATCGGCGGCTAATTTATCCGCTTGGAAATAACAGCCCTGCTCATTACAAAATTGTAATTGCTGTGACTGTGTCACGATAAAGAATTCACCAAAGAAATTGCCGCCAACATCTTCCAGCTTATGGCCCTCAGGAGTTTGCGTCATATAGACTTCATCTAAACTATGGCAGCCATCACTAAACCAAGTTTCTAAAAAATATTTATCGTCTTCTTTATAGAGGGTAATTTTGTCACCCAGTAAAGGACGCCCATCTAACCAACGACCTATAATTTCACGATTTTGCATATCTGTCTCCCGCCAATGAAGGCGACGGCGTTTTTCGATCCCAGACATCCTGATATCCTTATGCAATACCCAATCACCTAAAGTGAATGTCAGTTGTGGTAGTACATTAAGCATAGAACCCATTTAACTCTTTACTCCCCACAGCAGCAAATTACTTCAAATCGCCCGTCAAATGTAACTTTTTGGTTAATTTAAATTTGCTAAATATTTAAAATATAAAAGATAAATACCTTTGACTAATTAATCGGCAGTGTAGCTCAATCTAAAAATAAAAACGCGATCTTTATCACTATTTACTTATCGCTAAAGTAAAGGCAGCTAAAAGACTTATCTAGCGAGCTGAATAAAAACACCGCGCTGTATAGACGTCGATAAATGAGAACGGCAGCCAAACAGACCAACTGGCAATGTCAGCAAAAGTCCAATAAATCCCCTCTATATTACTAACTGCCCTCATAACATCCTTGCTAACCGTTATGCGTCAAGTTGAAGAGTTTGTATGGCACTTAGTCACAAGCGCCAATATATTTTCCATTGCCAACGAGTTTCGACTTGATTTTCATTGACTCTTCAGAGATTGTCACTTCAAGCTTAGAAGTGAACGTTTTCCCATTGAAACGCATTTCACCCACTGTTTTAGATGCACCATCAGGGCTAGTGCATGATGTTTCAAACACCATCTTGTTAGCACTAATCCAATTGCTGTTAGTTTGGCATTCTTCGCCTTCATTTTCTTCAGGCTCTAAATCAAATGCAGAGGCGATGTCATTTATGCATTCAGTTTCCGTGTAATCAGGCCTTTTGGCCATGCTCCGCATCATTTTCTCCATTTCAGGAGGTGCGTCTATTTCTACTATTTCGGATTTCCAAGTGGTTTCCCATAAACCCGGTTTGAAGTCATAGTTTTCAGCGTAAAGATGAGTTGATGCCACTATGAGTCCAGTTAACATCACTTTAGTAATTAGGTGGGTCATTTATTATTCCTTTAATTAATGAAAAACAAGTAAGGTTTTAGTGCCTAGCGCCCAAATTTAGCACGCAAAGTCGTGCTGCGGGTTGAGGTCGCAGCCAGCAATTTTGCTGGCTTTAACATTTGTTTTTAGGGGCGACAACCATCTTAATTGTCCGACCCACTATAAACATCTAAACTTAAAACAATTCTACGTTGACCAAGTGCCAGCATGATTTCAGGTGACAAGCTCAAACCATCATTCCAGTTGCCCATAAACAAGCCGCAGAACATGTCAACTTTGTAGCTTTGGTAAAGCTTTTCCCATATCGCTAAGTCACTTGTTAGCTGGGATAAAATTGCTTCAATCTGCGCGTTTAGGTCTTCTGGCTCTCTCTTTTTAGCCTGAAAATGCCAGCTACCCGTTTTGGCAATCCGCACTTTTCCACTGGTTTTGCTGACATCTTCATCACCTTTCTTTTTACTTTTAGTTGCTGTACCACCAAGTAAATTTGATACGTCTTCAGGTATCAAATCATCCCCGAAGATCCGAAGAGTGGCTTGTGAATATTCAAATGCACCCATAAAAGGCCCTAATGCTGAGCTAAAAAGCGCCAATGCAGCGTAGCGTTGGCGTCCATAGAAAAATAAAAACGCACACACTTAACTATCTGTATTAACTAGAAGTTATCAGCTTTCTACCGCTTTTCATATACAAGAATCCATCAGAAAGACACGCATGCGCGTTTTCCACACCAATTATCCTAAAACGGTAACCTGTAAGTGTTTAATTTTAAATATTTTTAGATTTAGATGTTTGAGATAACACGCACGTGTATTGACAGAAAGCACTCACAAACAAGCAATTTAGATACAATTGTATCTCTTCCAGTTTCTACGACTCTTGTTGAAGAGTTAAGCACAAGGGGGCTGTAGCGTTATTTCTACAAATCTAGAACTCAATCCTTTGGTATGAATATGCTCCATATATTGCCCACTTTCGTTTTTTAGTTTGGTTTGATCATATTGATGAACTCGTAATAAAAATAACTCAAGAAATTGTTTTTTTAAAAATTTTTACACAACCCCATAACGTACGCATTTCATATATCAAATGGACTTATAGGAGCTTGTTACATCTTTTATTGCCAATTTTAATAGGGTTTCTGATATAACCCATAAGTGAATTACCGCACAAGTAAGACCAAGTGATATTTCAATATCCCTACAAAACAAAAATAAAGCAGGAAGCGCTATGCATAACATTCATCGTCGTCACTTTCTTAAGGCAGCGGGTGCAGCTACCGCCGGACTCGTCACAGCCAATATTGCCCTCAACGCCTACGCCAGTAGTGTCGCCCCTAAACCACAAACGGGTAAATCCGTTATCGGACTCATAGCACCCAAGATGGACGTGGTTCGAGTTGGCTTTATCGGTGTTGGCGAGCGTGGCTTTAGCCATGTCGAGCAATTCTGTCATTTAGAAGGCGTTGAACTTAAAGCTATTTGTGATACTCACCCAGCGGTGCTGGACAGAGCCGTGGATCATATCGTTAAACAGAATCGGCCAAAACCGGCTGTCTATACAGGTAATGACCTGAGCTATCGCGATCTCTTAAGCCGCGATGATATTGATATTGTGATCATTTCTACGCCATGGGAATGGCACGCACCTATGGCGATAGAGACGATGGAAAGCGGTAAACATGCCTTTGTCGAAGTACCGTTAGCACTCACAGTAGAGGAATGCTGGCAAATTGTGGATACCGCTGAACGCACTCAGAAAAACTGCATGATGATGGAAAACGTCAACTACGGCCGTGAAGAACTTATGGTACTCAACATGGTACGCCAAGGCGTGTTTGGGGAGTTGCTCCACGGTGAAGCCGCTTATATCCACGAGCTACGTTGGCAGATGAAGGAAATAGACCATAAGACGGGCTCATGGCGAACTTATTGGCATACCAAGCGCAACGGTAACTTGTACCCGACCCACGGTTTAGGGCCAGTATCCCAGTATATGAACATCAACCGCGGTGATAGATTTGATTATCTAACCTCGATGAGTTCACCCGCTCTTGGCCGTGCGCTCTATGCTAAACGTGAATTCCCCGCCGATCATGAGCGTAATCAGCTCAAGTACATCAATGGGGATATCAATACCAGTCTGATTAAGACCGTTAAGGGCCGGACCATCATGGTACAGCATGACACTACGAGCCCAAGACCTTACAGTCGCCACAATTTAATCCAAGGGACAAATGGCGTGTTTGCGGGTTTCCCGAATCGTATCGCCGTCGAAAATGGTGGCTTTGGTCAGAGTTACCACGAGTGGGATATGGACATGCAAAAGTGGTATGACAAATATGATCACCCTCTATGGCAACGCATAGGTAAAGAAGCTGAGATTAACGGCGGCCACGGCGGCATGGATTTTGTGATGTTATGGCGCATGATTTATTGCCTGCGCAATGGCGAGGCCTTAGATCAGGATGTGTACGATGGCGCGTCTTGGTCGGTGGTGAATATCTTAAGTGAACATTCACTCAATGACCGCAGTAACTCAGTCACCTTCCCAGATTTTACCCGCGGCGCATGGCAAACGGCCAAACCCTTAGGGATTGTCGGCGCTTAAGCAGCGGCTTTCACCAAACTCATCATTTTGATGGGTTCACCATAAGGATAAGTGCCTCGGCCTTATCCTTTTTCTTAAATGAAGCCTAGAGATGCCCGCACCATCAATAGCAAGTAATTAGGGACAAGCAATTAGGGGCAATAAACTCATGATAAGAAACCAACTATAAACGCTAATAGTAGCCAATTTCTTTGATTTTCAAAGAAAAATCACCACTCTGCTGGGCACCAATCACTAGTCCTAGACTACAGACTTGGCTTAAATCTATTGCCACTCGGGAAATCGGTTTACCCCGACATTGGGGCAAGAAGTCACTGAAGGGAATTTCTATCCGCTGCCAATTCAAGACTCTAGCGCCACTCACGCCAAACGTTTGATGACTTGGCGCGGGCATAGGCGCTTGATAAACCGTGCTTTGGGGTGTGTCGACATCCTTTAGATTCACTTTATAATCTTTAGGTCGGTCGCCATCGAGTTCGACATAGATCCCAGTAAATCCACTGACATCTATAGGGCTAAACTCACAACGCACTGAAGCAAACCCGCCGCCATTTGCCAGCGACACATGGCCACTAAACTCACCATAGCCTAAAGGTGACACCGTCATCTTACTGCGGGACAAACCGCCCATCACAGTGTCATTTATTCCATACCAGGGCTTTGCGGCATCTAGCACTTTAAAATCAAAAAAGATCATAACGACTCCCATAAAAAAAGCAGCCACCTAAGTGACTGCTTCCATAATACTTTTCAATACGAATAACAGCCCTCGTTAACGCAGTTTAGCTTTATTCTCAGCGGCTTCACAAGCAGCAGCGGTAAAGATAACGTCAGTAGAGCTGTTCAATGCGGTTTCGGCTGCATCTTGAACCACACCAATAATAAAGCCGACAGCGACTACTTGCATGGCGACATCATTAGAAATACCAAACAAGCTACAAGCCAGTGGGATCAACAGTAATGAACCACCCGCTACACCCGAGGCGCCGCAAGCCGAAATAGCGGCTACAACGCTCAATAACAATGCGGTGAGTAAATCGACTTGAATGCCTAAGGTATGCGCCGCAGCTAAGGTCAATACCGTAATAGTGATCGCCGCGCCGCCCATATTGATGGTGGCACCTAAGGGAATAGAGACTGAATAAGTGTCTTCATGCAGATTTAATTTTTCACACAGCGCCATATTCACAGGAATATTCGCCGCACTCGAGCGGGTAAAAAATGCCGTCACGCCACTTTCACGCAGACAACGAAATACCAACGGATAGGGATTACGTTTAATCTTCATGTAAACAATTAAAGGATTAACGATTAACGCAATAATGGCCATCGCACCTAATAACACTGCCAATAACTGCGCATAACCCGCAATTGCGGCAAAACCGGTTTCAGCAAACGTCGCAGCAACTAAACCAAAAATACCAATAGGTGCTAAACGAATAATGAAATGCACCATTTGCGAAATGCCGTGGCTCATGTCGGCAAATACTTGCTTAGTCGAATCGCTAGCATGATGTAAGGCTAAACCTAAGCCCACACCCCAAGCAAGAATACCAATATAGTTGCCCGTCATTAACGCATTCACTGGATTATCAACCAGTTTAAATAATAAGGTATGGATCACTTCACCAATACCTTGTGGAGGACTTGTACCTTCCACACCAGCAACCAAAACTAAAGTCGTGGGGAAAATAGAGCTTAAAATCACAGCAGTTAACGCCGCGGCAAAGGTACCCAATAAATACAGGATCACAATTGGGCGCATATTGGTTTGCGTATTTTTCTTTTGATTGGCAATCGACGATGCTACTAAGATAAATACCAGTATTGGAGCAATCGCTTTTAGTGCTCCAACGAATAAACTGCCTAAGAAGGCGATATCTTTTGCGCTATCGGGTGAAAAACTCGCTAACACCACACCAGCGATAATCCCTAATAAGATTTGTAATACGAGACTGCCATTAGCCAACTTAGCTAATAATGATGATTCTTGTTTCATGGTTTAACCTGTCGTTATTATATTTCGGTTGAGATCCCCAACGCGCACCTTCGGAAATGAGGCCAATAAGGTTTTTATAGGATGTGACTAGACTTGTCTAGTTTTGCGGGGAAATAAGCTAACTAAATTACCCTTGTCCCGCAAAAAGCATACAAAAAACTAACAAGCGCCTTATTGGCGCTGCTTCATGGCTAAATCGGCACCACGCAACATGGCATCAATCAACTCGTGGGCATCGAACTTAGTCAGCGCTTCATTTGCCCCCACTTGGTGGGCCTGACTCACGCTTATTTCGCTGGATAAAGACGTGTGTAAAATGATGTAGGCCTTGGCAGTCAGTGGATTATCACGCACCTCAAATGCCAGTTCGTAACCATCCAGTCCCGGCATCTCGATATCACTCACCAGAATATCTATGGGATGATGCTCTAGTGCCGCTTGTTCCATCATGACTAAGGCTTCTTTACCGTCGGCGGTCACTCGATAAGGGATGTTGATCATATCAAGGGCGTCGGATAACTGCTTACGTGCCACCTTAGAATCATCCACTAACAGGATATTCATGGGTTTGAGTTTCTCACGCTGCACATCGGTCAAGATTGCCCGATTTGCCTGTGGGTTATTCGGGAAAATTTTCGACAGCAATAACTCAACATCGAGCAATTGTACTAACTGGTCCTCAAAACGAGTCACGCCAGTCAAGTAAGCATTCTTGCCCAAATTGGCAGAAGGCGCCTCAATATCGCGCCAATTACATTCAATAATCTTATCGATACCGCGCACTAAAAAGCCAATGATCATCCGCTGACAGTCAGTGATGATGATGTAGCATTTTTCGCGCTCTTCAGGGGCTATCGGCCGATAGCCAATCGCAGCCGCCATATCGATGATAGGAATCGTATGGCCACGAATCGTTGAAGCGCCAAGAATCGTCGGATGAGATTGGGGAATTTTGCTTAGCTGTGTGTACGGCACCAGCTCACGCACTTTCAACGTGCCTAAGGCAAACACTTGAGTCTGTGATAACCGAAACAGTAGTAATCCCTGTGACTGACTTGCCTTACTTTTCATAATTAGATAAATAACTCACTAAAAACAACCTTCGGATAGCTTAACCTTAACACAGTAAAATTTTGATGACTAAGGTCAAACGAATGAAACTATTATTACCTATTTATTAATAGGTTCGACGCCAATCACCGACAAATACTTAGTCTTGCAATGCATACAAGACATCAAAGGCGAATTGATCCCAACCTTCGGCAGTAAAAGCAATATCGCGAATATTACGAACTTGGCTCACCGCATGTAATGGCGCTGCACCATTGACCATCAAGTAATAGGCCATGATAAGACTGGTGCGATCCTTACCCGAGCGGCAATGGATCACCACAGGTAATCCATCGGCTTCACACTGCTGAATAAAAGCTAATGCCTTGGGCAATTGAGCGACACAAATCGCCACATCCCCATCTTGGGGCGGCACATTGCGCGAAAAGGGAATACATTCGTAACGTAAATCGAGCTTTTTAAAGGTGCTAGGCTCACAGCCTTCGCCCCCATTGACCGATAGAATGGCACCAATACCGGCCTCTTTAAGCGCCTGCAAATCCCAAGGATCTTTATTGGGACCACTGCGCCCTGCGACTTTACCTTCAACTAACCAGAATAAGTGTTGCATAAACCTTACCTACGACAAGTGAGATGACAAGGGACGCCAGAGATAAGCTAAGAATAGCTTGTTTCCAACGACTTAAGATTTTTTACCCCAAAATTCAGCATTGGCAGGCGGTAACTGTTTACGTTTTTTTTTACCCGAACCTTCGGGCTTGGCGACAGGTTTAGCTTGTTCTAACAGTTCGGCTGGCATTTCGTCATCGGCTTCAAAACCGACAATTTGCTCACGCACTAACTTAAGCTTGTTCTTTTTCTCTATCACGCCAAAGTGGTGATAATCCTCATGGGAAATCAAGGTCACAGCTAAGCCCGCTTCACCGGCGCGGCCACTACGGCCAATGCGATGCATATAATCCGCTGGGCTTCTTGGTAAATCAAAGTTGATCACCACAGGCAGTTTATCGATATCGATACCACGGGCGGCAATGTCAGTGGCGATTAACACACTGATCTCACCATTTTTAAACCCATCGAGCACTCGCGTACGTGCGCCTTGGGCTTTATCGCCATGGAAGACTTCGGCACTGATCCCACGTTTAGACAATTTTTGCGCTAAATGATTACAGGTATTTTTGGCACTCACAAAAATCAACGCCTGTGACCACTGATGTTCTTTAATCAGATGCGCCAATAATGCGGTTTTCATCGGACGATTAACGGTAATCACCCGTTGATGAATCGTGCTTTCTTGTTCACTTTGAAATTGATATTCAAGCGGATCATTCAGCAGTTTTGCCGTTAATTCGCGGACTTCTTCAGGGAATGTCGCTGAGAATAATAAGGTTTGTTTCTTGACGGGCAACGCATCGAGTACTTGGGCTAATTCTTCTGTAAAACCAAGGCTTAACATGCGGTCGGCTTCATCGAGCACTAAGGCACTAACGCGGTTAAGTTTGATGGCATTGCTGGACAACAGATCTAACAAACGACCCGGCGTTGCCACTAATACGTCAGCACCAGCGCGTAGGCTCTGCATTTGCGCATTGACTGACACACCGCCAAACGCGGCGACAATTTTTAGCTTGCCATTCAAATGCGAAGCATAGGACAAAAAGCTGTCTGCGACTTGCTGGGCTAATTCACGGGTTGGTACTAAGACCAAACAACGAACATAAGCGCCTGTCTTATCGTCTGTTTTTGCTTCAACAAGTTGCTGCAACAGCGGCACGGCAAAGGCTGCCGTTTTACCCGAGCCCGTATTGGCGCCGGCTAACACATCCCGCCCAGCGAGCACAGCGGGAATCGTCGCCGCCTGTACTGGTGTGGGCGAAACATACGCTAATTCGGTTAGTCGATTTAGCAAAGGTGCAATAATGCCGAGTTGGGCAAAGCTTGCCGCAGAGGAAGAAGCCTGAGTCATAGAAAGTTTAACTGCTCACCAATATCTTAATAGGCGGCTATTCTAGCTTAAATATCGAGGCAGTGCTTGTCAGTTTCCAGCGTTAACAACTGCTGTTTCATCGCAAGCCCGTAGGCGTAACCCGTTAACTTGCCATTTTTGCCTATTACTCTATGGCAAGGCACAATAATCGCAATGGGATTGGCGCCATTGGCCGCGCCCACGGCGCGCACTGCCTTAGGCCGACCGATTTGCTCGGCAATCTGCCCATAACTGCAGCTCTGGCCGTAATCTAAATTGAGCAAGGCTTGCCATACGTCGCGCTGAAATTCAGTGCCCTTGGGCGCGAGCTTTAAATCAAATTCAACCCGCTCACCCGCAAAGTAATTCGCAAGCTGCGTCTGAGTTTCGCGAATATGCGCCTTAGCTTGATTGAGGGCATCCTCACTCGCCTTGGCAAGCGTAATCTCAGTGCGATCCGAGCCGACAACGGTTAAATGGCTCAGCCCATAGGCATTGGCATTTAACTGTAATATTCCGGCAGGACTGACAAACGTATCCACGGCGCAGGGTTGATATTCTGCAATGCTTGGCGCTTGGCTCAATTGACGAATTGCATGTTTCATAATCTGTCTCTTCGTTTGCTCTTTGTTTGATCTTAATTTGGTACTTAACTGAACTGCTAACTCATCTTTTTAAACTGGCAGTTCAATATAAGGCGGCTTGATGGTTATTGATGCCAGAGCTGAAAGGTTAAGTAACTGCCCCACGGGGCAATTTGTTGACTCAGCTGCTCGCACAATTTGGGATAGCTCACTGCCGCTGCTGCCGTTTCATCTAACTTATTGTTCTTGATATATAAGGCCAATAAATGCTTTTTAACAATCAAATCGGTATGCAAAAACACATTGGGATCGCCCAAACCGCGGAGCTTAGCATACGCGATTGTCCAAGGACCTATGCCCTTAACGCTGAGCCAATCCTCGACACTCGCCTCAGGATGATCACAGATAAACGCCGCGAGCGCATTGAGGGCTAACTTACGAGCGCCGGGCATTTTTAGCTCAGTTAGACTCGCCTCACGAATGGCCTCAGGTGTAGGAAATAAACGATACTCGCAACCATTGAGACTAAAGCGCTCACCATAGGCTTCAACCAATATATTCAGTAGCTTAGTCGCCTGCACGACAGTCACTTGCTGACCCAAGATCGCGCGGCAAACCGCTTCAAACAAAGATCCTGCGCCAGGAATGCGCAATCCCGAAAACGGCATTAAACCTAAACTCGGCAGCGTACTTAAACCTTGCTCAATCTGCTGCATATCCGCATCGAGATCTAAAATGCGTCGCACCTCAGTGACCAGCAATTGCAGCTCATCAACGGCGGAATCTTCGGTCAAAGCAATCGCAAGTTTGAAGCGATTCAGCTTAGGCTCATGGATAATTTGCACTGTGCCGCGCATCTTGCCTATGGCAAAACAGCGACCATATTCGAGCCCGTTATCATCAGCTTTGGCTTCAGCGGCAAGGTTCGTTTCATCTGCAATCTGAACTGCATCGCTCGCTTGTGGATGACTGACTTGCGGCGTGAACCATTCCATCCCCGTCACCGCACGTAAGCGATAAAATGCCAGCTGCGATGCCCAATCCAATGGGGGTCGATAGTATTGATATAGGGTTAATCCATAGTGCGGCACAAATTCACCCAAAGTATCAATTTCACCGAATCCTGTTGATGAATCAATATCCTGCTCCTTTGCCGCCTTAGTTAAAGCGGTCTTTCTTAATTGCGTTGGCGTCAATTGTAAGGTTTGCTTAAATGCCTCATTGAAACGGCGAATACTGTTAAAACCCGCCGCCAACGCGACTTGGGTGATAGGTAATTGGGTTTGATGTAGCAGTTGTTTTGCAAACAGTAACTGCCGGTATAAGGCATATTGTTTAGGCGAAGTGCCAAAACCTTCGGTAAAGAGCTTATTGAGATAACGACTGCTTATCCCTAATCTGTCAGCCAATTGTGTCACAGTCGACGCTGGCTCTCCCGATGATTTCCCCGCTAATGCGCCCGCTTCAATTAAACTAATGGCCCTCGCCAACGTTGTGCCAGTGCCTTTCCACGGATTTGAACCTGGCGCACTGTCGGGCCGACAACGCAAACACGGGCGTAATCCAGCCTGTGCGGCTTTCACGGCCGAACCAAAATAACGCACATTCTGCTCTTTTGGCGCGACGGCGGGACACACGGTACGGCAATAAATGCCCGTCGTTAATACGCCCACAAAAAACTTACCATCAAAACGCGGATCGCGGCTCATCCTCGCCTCACGGCAAATAGACGCAGAAAGTTGCCCCGCACTGGACTCCAGTGAATGCACTGAGTCTATTTCATCACGCTTAATCGCACTCTCAGACGCTCTATCTGTACTCATTTTTCATCACGCCCGACAATATTCGCTCACAATTAATTTCTTGTTCATTACTTTACGTAAAACTAGCATGTAGCACTAGCGGAAAACGGAACTCAATCATTTCAATGCTTTTAGGGAATGAAATCCTATATGCTATACGCGACTATTTTTTATCTCACCATAGAGTTAATTCATGTTTAAACGATTTGAATCTTGGGTTGAAGCCCTCCCCGATGATGAACCGACTAAGCCACCCACAGGGGTTTATGCTTTTTGCCGCCACTACACTAAAGGCTACGAACTGCCGCTGATCTTAATGTCAGTGCTGACCGCCATGCTGGCCATGCTTGAAGTGTCACTATTCGGATTCATGGGCCAATTAGTTGATTGGCTGGTGAAAAAAAATCCCAAAACCTTATTCCAAGACGAAGGCACGACCTTAATGCTGATGGGAGGTATGGTGATAATTGTGATGCCAATATTGGTATTACTGCATGCGCTTATCATGCATCAAACCTTGCTCGGCAATTATCCTATGTCGATCCGCTGGCTTGCACACCGTTATTTGCTAAAACAAAGTGTATCGTTTTATCAAGATGATTTTGCTGGCAGAATCGCCACGAAAGTGATGCAAACATCCTTAGCCGTGCGCGAAACGGTGATGAAATTGCTCGATGTGTTGGTATACATTTTAGTGTATTTCACCTCAATGCTGGTGATGATTGCCAGCGCTGATCTGCGCTTAGTCATACCTATGCTCGTCTGGCTTGCACTGTATGTTGGTCTGCAATGGTACTTTGTGCCTAGACTAAAAAGTGTCTCTACCGAGCAAGCAGATGCGCGCTCAACCATGACAGGCCGTATCGTCGACAGCTATACCAACATCACCACAGTGAAGCTATTCGCCCACACGCAAAAAGAAGCCGAATACGCCAAATCCAGTATGCGGATATTTTTAGACACGGTTTATCGCCAAATGCGCTTAGTGACGGGCATCAGCGTCAGCGTGCAAATCATCAACTATCTGTTGGCCTTTAGTATTGCAGCAGTATCGATAGCCCTATGGACCGATAGCGCAATCACGGTCGGCGCCATCGCCATTGCGGTCAGTTTAGCACTGCGCTTAAACGGCATGTCACAGTGGATAATGTGGGAAATCAGTTCGTTATTCGAAAATATCGGCACGGTTACCGATGGAATGAACACCTTATCGAAAACAACGATCATCCAAGATGAGCCAAACGCCAAGGCGCTGGTCGTCAATCATGGCAAGATTGATTTCAACCAAGTGTGTTTCCATTACGGTGAGCAGACTGGCGTGATTGAAGATCTGAATTTGAATATTAAAGCAGGTGAAAAAGTTGGCTTAGTGGGGCGTTCTGGCGCAGGTAAATCGACCCTAGTGAATCTACTAATGCGATTCTACGATGTTGAAAAAGGTCAGATTAATATTGACGACCAAGACATCAAGATGGTTATGCAAGATTCACTGCGTTCGCAAATTGGCATGGTGACCCAAGATACCTCCCTCTTGCACCGCACCATTCGCGAGAATATTCTTTACGGCAATCCCAGTGCCAGTGAAGAGCAACTTGATCGCGCGATTAAACAAGCTCAAGCCTATGACTTTATTCAGGAACTCAGTGATCCTAACGGTAATCATGGCTTAGATGCCCAAGTGGGTGAACGCGGCGTAAAACTCTCTGGTGGCCAAAGACAGCGTATCGCCATCGCGCGAGTTTTATTGAAAAATGCGCCCATTTTACTGCTTGATGAAGCCACATCTGCGCTAGATTCCGAAGTCGAAGCTGCAATCCAAGAAAGTTTGTATGAATTAATGCAAGGCAAGACAGTGATCGCAATTGCCCATCGACTTTCTACTATTGCCGCGATGGACAGGTTAATTGTATTAGATCAAGGCCGAGTCGTTGAGCAAGGCACGCACCATGAACTCATCGCCGCAGGCGGTATTTATGCTCAATTATGGGCCCACCAAACCGGTGGATTCTTAGGTGTAGACTAAGCCAAAGGTGAGATGACTAAAGGTGACACTCAGCAGTGAGTGTCGCCTTTTTTATCTCAAATAAGTTTCCGCCTAATTCTGCCCTCTTCCCGCAAAGCTTCACTCTTACACTCGCCCGCATATTCACCGCAGCAATACGCTATTCATCTATCACAATAGCTGTCGTGAGAACGGCTCACTTCATATTGCACTCGTTGAACGATTGGAAACAAGAGATAAACCGCGCTTAACGATTCAACTTATCAGTATTGAAAGTGGCAGCATTCAAAGTGCCAACACACTGAATAATCCGAAAGGTAAGTTTTAGCCATGGATTAGCGCAAGGTTAAGCAGGAAAACGCTTCGATAATCTTTATCACACGATTGAACAGAATGACTTCACCACACGAAGTAAGCCTCTCGAAGCATTATTTATCTTAATGTGGATGGTTTGAATTGTTGGGTAAATTCGGCAAATAACTCGGGGCGTATGACTCGTAAATGAATCGGGGAGATCTCAATTTAATACTCAAAATTTAGACACAAAAAAACCACCTTGAGGTGGTTTATTGTCTTTAATCAAAGTTTCGATAAACCTTGATTAAAATTGGTATCCCCTAGGGGATTCGAACCCCTGTTACCGCCGTGAAAGGGCGGTGTCCTAGGCCTCTAGACGAAGGGGACCCGGACTTATGATTTAACTCGTAACCGAGCATTGTAACACATTCACTTCAGTAGGCTAGGAAGCAAATGCCTTGTTCTTACCAAACAACACGTAGTTATTTGCTAGGAACCAAAATGTGGTATCCCCTAGGGGATTCGAACCCCTGTTACCGCCGTGAAAGGGCGGTGTCCTAGGCCTCTAGACGAAGGGGACCCGGACTTATGTTTTAACTCGTAACCGAGCTTTGTAACACATTCACTTCAGTAGGCTAGGAAGCAAATGTCTCGTTCTTACCAAACAACTCGTTAGTTATTTGCTAGGAACCACTCTCTATAAAATATAGATGGTATCCCCTAGGGGATTCGAACCCCTGTTACCGCCGTGAAAGGGCGGTGTCCTAGGCCTCTAGACGAAGGGGACCCGGACTTATGATTTAACTCGTAACCGAGTTTTGTAACACATTCACTTCAGTAGGCTAGGAAGCAAATGCCTTGTTCTTACCAAACAACTCGTTAGTTATTTGCTAGGAACCACTCTCTATAAAATATAGATGGTATCCCCTAGGGGATTCGAACCCCTGTTACCGCCGTGAAAGGGCGGTGTCCTAGGCCTCTAGACGAAGGGGACCCGGACTTATGTTTTAACTCGTAACCGAGCTTTGTAACACATTCGCTTCAGTAGGCTAGGAAGCAAATGCCTTGTTCTTACCAAACAACACGTTAGTTATTTGCTAGGAACCAAAATGTGGTATCCCCTAGGGGATTCGAACCCCTGTTACCGCCGTGAAAGGGCGGTGTCCTAGGCCTCTAGACGAAGGGGACCCGGACATATTAATTTGAACTTAACGTTCCCGTTTAACATCTACGGTATCATAGGCACTCTTCTAGGTAGCAAAGTGTGCCTTGGGTGTATTAATTTAAACTTTCGTTTCTGCTTAATAAGGCAGTAAATTGGTGGAGCTACACGGGATCGAACCGTGGACCTCTTGCATGCCATGCAAGCGCTCTCCCAGCTGAGCTATAGCCCCAAATTTTTGTCAACACAGCTAACTTTAGCAGTATATGTATCAGCAGAAATTTAGATTTTGTTCTTACCAAACAACACGTTAGTTATTTGCTAGGAACCAATATTTGGTATCCCCTAGGGGATTCGAACCCCTGTTACCGCCGTGAAAGGGCGGTGTCCTAGGCCTCTAGACGAAGGGGACCCTGGACATATTAATTTGAACTTTTCACTAGAAAAGGTTCCCGTTTAACATCTACGGTAAGTTTGGTGGAGCTACACGGGATCGAACCGTGGACCTCTTGCATGCCATGCAAGCGCTCTCCCAGCTGAGCTATAACCCCAAACCTATCGAACTACATTTAAGTGCACCGCAAGCATTTGCTCGACTGTGTCTCAACTGCGTGGCGCATTCTATGCAGCGCACCTAAAAGTGTCAACTCGTTTTTTTAGGAATTTATTCTATCTGCTACAAATTCAATCGCTTTGGATATTCTTTGCTCAGAACGGCTTCTTCCAATTAAAAATAGTGTGATATCTAAGCCTGGAGACTGCCCTGCCCCTGTTACTGCAACACGTAAAGGCATACCGACCTTACCCATACCCACATCTAATTCAGTCGCAGTATCTTCAATTGCCTGATGAATAGCTTCAGCTGTCCACTCAGTTAATGCCGATAATTTCTGTTGCACCAGTTGCAATGGCTCTAACGCAACACCGCGTAAATGCTTTTTCGCCTGTGCTTCATCAAACTCAGCAAAATCTTCATAGAAATAGCGGCTAGATGCGGCTAACTCTTTTAGAGTCTTAGCGCGCTCAGCTAATGCAGTGACCACTTCAGCTAATGCAGGGCCATTTGACAGATCAATTTTTTGATCGTCCATGTGCCATTGTAAGTGTGTTGCCACATATTCTGGATCTAGGCTCTTTATATAGTGTTGGTTCAACCACACCAGTTTATCGGTATTAAAAGCAGAAGCGGCTTTGTTGATGTCACTCAACTTAAAGAATTGCTTCATTTCTTCTAATGAAAAAATCTCTTGGTCGCCATGTGACCAACCTAAACGCACTAAATAGTTCAGCAGTGCTTCTGGTAAATAGCCATCGTCACGGTACTGCATTACGCTAACAGCGCCATGGCGCTTAGACAACTTAGCGCCGTCATCACCTAGAATCATAGATACGTGTGCATATTCTGGGATCGGCGCCCCTAATGCTTTAAGAATGTTGATTTGACGCGGGGTATTGTTGATATGATCTTCACCACGCACCACACAAGTGATCCCCATATCCCAATCGTCAACCACCACACAGAAGTTATAGGTTGGCACGCCGTCGGTACGGGCGATGATCAAGTCATCTAATGCCTCGTTAGAAAATTCAATCCGACCACGAACATGGTCATCAAATACCACTGAACCACCGATTGGATTTTTAAAACGCACCACAAATGGTTCATCAGTCTCGCGAGCGGGTAAGTCGCGACAGCAACCATCATACTTTTGTGCTTCACCGTTAGCGGCCTGTGATTCTCTTAAGGCATCGATTCGCTCACGTGAACAGTAACATTTATACGCTGTGCCCTTTTCTAACATTTGAGCAATGATTTCGTTATAACGGTCAAAACGCTTAGTTTGGTAATATGGGCCCTCGTCCCATGTCAAACCTAGCCAGTTCATGCCTTCTAAAATCGCATCGCAAGCGGCTTGAGTCGAACGCTCAATATCAGTGTCTTCAATACGTAATACAAACTCACCGTTATTTGCACGGGCTTGTAACCAAGAATAAAGTGCAGTACGGGCACCACCAACATGCAAGAAACCGGTAGGACTAGGGGCAAAACGCGTCTTAGTTGTCATAATGGGACACTAACCTATATAAAGTCGTCTAGATAAAGACAATCACGATAAAAAAAGTGGGCTTATTCTAACAGTCAAAGCAGGCGCTGCAAATGGGACAAGCTTCACAGTATCACTTATCTGGTTAAATCGTGTCGCGAATCCCTCCCTTTTATAGGGAAGCCAATATAAAGCGATATATAAAGGTGGCACTATTGCTATCGCCACCATTGATGAATGCTAACACTTGAGATGATTTTTCAGGCTTTATATTCCAACCCCTAAATCTCTACACCTATATTCCTTCGATTATAAATATCTGCGCCATCGAACACGCGCATCTATACACTATCAATGCACTCATACTATTAGTGCGTAGTGCGCTAATTTTTATAAATCACTCACTTCCTCAGCACTTTTACCACAAAAAAATCCGGTGAATGGGATGAGTTCAACTCGTATTTAATCGCGAGCGTCCAAATTACGTACCATTGACTGGCGAATTAAATAACACTTTGATCGGCGGCGTGATTAGCATTAAGCCAATGTGGACAAAAATAGCGCGACCAATGCTTTTTTCACTAAAAAGCGTTGACACTAGATCGAACCTCCCTATAATACGGCTCCACACAGCGAGGTCGATTAGCTCAGCTGGGAGAGCACCTCCCTTACAAGGAGGGGGTCACTGGTTCGAGCCCAGTATCGACCACCATATTTTCTACAAAGAAATTATGGCATACAAAATGTTATATCCCAGGTCGCTTAGCTCAGCTGGGAGAGCACCTCCCTTACAAGGAGGGGGTCACTGGTTCGAGCCCAGTAGCGACCACCATATAACTTAATGTATTAATGTGTAAAAGTCATTCCCAGGTCGCTTAGCTCAGCTGGGAGAGCACCTCCCTTACAAGGAGGGGGTCACTGGTTCGAGCCCAGTAGCGACCACCATTCTTTAGTGAAAAATGACTTAAAAATTGTGTAGTTTAAGAATGCCCAGGTCGCTTAGCTCAGCTGGGAGAGCACCTCCCTTACAAGGAGGGGGTCACTGGTTCGAGCCCAGTAGCGACCACCACATTCTGCAATACACATGTTATATCCCAGGTCGCTTAGCTCAGCTGGGAGAGCACCTCCCTTACAAGGAGGGGGTCACTGGTTCGAGCCCAGTAGCGACCACCATATTCTGCAACACACACGTTATATCCCAGGTCGCTTAGCTCAGCTGGGAGAGCACCTCCCTTACAAGGAGGGGGTCACTGGTTCGAGCCCAGTAGCGACCACCATATTTCTCCCCCAATAAACTTTACCCACGTGCTCACTCAACTATGCTTGATCTCAATCAGCGAGTGATAAATTGTACTGTTCGGCATTTTATATTTCGTTAAATACTAAGCACTATCGACACTCAGCCTGATTTCATTCTGCTTTAGCATTTTTGGAGATCTACATTATGGCCAGCGTCAGTCAATCCGCTTCTCTTGCCAATATCGCCACTTATTTAAAGCATACCCACGCCTGCGATGAGCAAACAGCTCTAAAAGAAGCGCGGGAAGTCATGCATAATCTCGTCAGCATGCGCCAAAAAGGCTTTATTACCGGTTGGTACTTTGATGAACAAGGCCATTTAGCCTTGTTACCTAGCGATGCTATCCTTAAACGTATTCTTTTAGAGGATGACTAACAGCATCAAATGAATTGTGTCTTGATTGACTACGATAGCTATCGACTTAACCTCCATAGACTTCACATCTCACCTACACTTCTTCTCCTAAAGCAACCCACCACAATATTTGTCGTTATATCGCATACTTTTACGGCTTTTTTTGATCTCAAAATAACTAAGTTTGTTTAATTTATCTGCAACGACAAGAGCCGTCAATTTGGGGCCGCTCTTCACTATGGGTGGGTTTCCACCCAAACACAAAATCACTGTGAGCGAGATCTCACCCACCAAACTAAAAGTGTGACAAACATCAAATGAACTACACTTTAGTAACCAAACACTTACAGAAGCCAGTGTAAGTTGGCGTGCTATTTGCCTTTAGTAAGACAGACCTCAGGGAAATCAAGGCTGTATTCCTACTCAAACTTGGTAACAAACTAACCAAGACTGAGGACAAATCCTAACAACAGAAAAAGGAACTCAAGATGATATTGAATCAACAAACTGGATTGACCCGTCCACTCAAAACCTTAGTCAAAATGCTCGCTGTTGCCTCCGTATTTGCGACCAGTTTTAACGTATTTGCAGAACCGATTGAAATTAAGTTTTCGCACGTTGTGGCAGAAAACACACCTAAAGGCCAAATGGCACTTAAATTTAAAGAACTCGTTGAACAACGTTTACCAGGTGAATACAAAGTCAGTGTATTTCCTAGCTCACAGTTATTTGGGGATAACAACGAACTAGCGGCACTGCTGTTAAACGACGTACAATTTGTCGCGCCTTCACTCTCAAAGTTTGAGCGTTACACTAAACGTCTACAAATATTCGATTTACCTTTCCTATTCAATGATATGGATGCCGTGAACCGTTTCCAACAAGGTGAAGCTGGTCAAACATTACTGAACTCCATGAGCCGTAAAGGAATTGTCGGTCTGGGTTATTTACACAATGGTATGAAACAGTTCTCATCTAACACACCACTTAAAAATCCTGCTGATGCAAAAGGCTTGAAATTCCGCGTTATGGCATCTGATGTTCTAGCAGCCCAGTTTGATGCTGTTGGTGCAATCCCTGTGAAAAAACCTTTCTCTGAAGTATTTACCCTACTTCAAACCCGCGCTATCGATGGTCAAGAAAACACTTGGTCAAATACTTATTCACAAAAGTTCTATGAAGTGCAAAGCCAAATCACTGAAAGTAATCACGGTGTTCTCGACTATATGGTCGTGACCTCTGACACTTTCTGGAAAGGTCTACCTGCTGACAAACGTAAGATCATCAAAGAAGCTTTAGACGAATCTATCGCATTAGGTAACAAGATTGCCGCTGAAAAAGACAATGAAGACAAACAGTTAATCCTTGATTCTAAACGTTCACAGTTAGTAACTCTGTCTCCTGCTGAACGTCAAAAATGGGTTGAGGTAATGAAACCTGTTTGGGCTAAGTTTGAAGATCAAATCGGTAAAGATGTGATTGATGCTGCTGTAGCTGCAAATAAATAATAATGATGATGATAGCCGCTTAAGCTCAACCGAGCTTAAGCGGCCATTTCAGCGAGGGGATTATGGCTGTGATATCGCGAATATTTGGTTATATTGAAGAAGGTGTGCTCAATTTATTGATCACTCTGATGACGCTGTTAGTGTTTTCAGAAGTCGTCGCTCGCTTCTTCTTCAACACGGGTTTTCTTTGGATCCAAGAACTTACATTAACCTTTTGCGGTTGGTTTGTGTTATTTGGTATGTCCTATGGGGTTAAAGTCGGTGCCCATATTGGTGTCGATGCGTTTGTTAAAAATTTAGCGCCAAAGGCTAAAAAGATAGTATCTCTTATTACCGCCTTTGTTTGTATCGTCTATTGCGGACTCTTTTTAAAAGGCAGTTGGGATTACTTAAGCCAGATGTATCAAATCGGTTTGCCTATGGAAGACATTCATTTCCCACAATTTATATTAAAAAGCCTCGATCCAGATTTTGCTTGGAACACTTTAAAAATAGATATTGAAGATGGCGCAATACCGATTTGGTTATCTCAAAGTATTTTAATCATTGGCTTTTTTATGTTGACTTGGCGTTTCGTCGAACTCTTTATCGCCATTCTGCGTGACCAAGTCTCAGGCTTCCAATTTGCCGATGAAGCGAAAGAAAGTATGCATTTAATCGATGAGAGCGCTAAAAACGCTAAAGTAGATCCAGTCTCTGACCAAAAGGAGGCTAAATAATGGCTATTGCAACCCTATTTACCGCCCTATTCGTATGTATGTTTCTCGGTATGCCTATCGCTATCGCATTAGGTTTTTCCAGCATGCTGACGATTTTATTGTTCTCGAATGACTCCTTAGCTTCAGTTGCACTCAAGCTGTATGAGTCTTCATCAGAGCATTACACTTTACTCGCTATCCCCTTCTTTATTCTGTCATCCGCCTTCCTATCAACGGGTGGTGTCGCTAGACGGATTATCGATTTTGCCATGGACAGTATTGGACATGTCCGTGGTGGATTAGCAATGGCATCCGTTATGGCGTGTATGCTGTTTGCTGCGGTTTCTGGATCATCTCCTGCGACTGTTGCGGCAATTGGTTCTATCGTCATAGTCGGCATGGTAAAAGCAGGTTATCCCGAAAAATTTGCTGCAGGCGTGATCACGACCTCTGGCACTCTCGGGATTTTGATCCCACCTTCAATCGTCATGTTAGTGTATGCCGCAGCAACTGAAGTGTCGGCTGCAAAAATGTTTATGGCAGGCTTAATCCCAGGTTTAATGATGGGATTTATATTGATGATCGTCATTTATATCGTTGCCCGCTTTAAAAACTTGCCCTCACGTCCTTTTCCTGGCGTTAAACAACTGGGGATTTCAAGTGCCAAGGCAATGGGTGGATTAGCACTCATCTTTATCGTATTAGGCTCTATCTATGGTGGCGTCGCTAGCCCAACCGAAGCATCAGCTGTGGCTTGTGTATATGCTTACCTTATTGCGGTATTTGGCTACCGTGATATCGGGCCATTAAAAGACGTGGCATGGCGTAATCAAGGTGAAAACTTAGCCAAAGCAACTGCGCGTAACTTAGGTCATATGTTCTTAGGACTGATTAAAACGCCTATCGACAAAGACATACGTCATGTTGTGCGCGATGGTGCTAAGGTCAGTATCATGCTGCTGTTTATCATAGCTAACGCTATGCTATTTGCGCATGTATTAACCACAGAACGTATCCCTCACATTATTGCTGAGTATATTGTTAGCATGGGTTTACCCGCCTGGGGATTCCTGATCATCGTTAACTTACTGTTGCTTGCTGCCGGTAACTTTATGGAGCCATCGGCGATTGTACTCATTATGGCGCCAATTCTGTTCCCTATTGCAACGCAATTAGGCATAGATCCTATCCACTTAGGTATCATAATGGTCGTAAACATGGAGATCGGTATGCTAACGCCGCCGGTGGGACTCAATCTCTTTGTCACCGCGGGGATCACGGGGCGCAGTATTGGTTGGGTGATTCAGTCGGTTCTGCCTTGGTTACTCGTGATGCTAGCCTTCTTAGCCCTGATTACTTACGTACCACAGATTTCACTCTTCTTACCTGAATGGTTGGATTCGATGCGTGGATATTAGTCTGCAATTCAAGGTTGTGAGATTACCCCTTGATTACAGATAGATTTTAAGCGAGCCTAGTCAGGCTCGCTTTGTTTTATTATGCGCAGTATCAGTTATTGATCCCGTTGCTTTATCAGGATAACCACCATGTTGCCCATGACGCCTAAGGCCAAGAAACGCCTCTTTCTGACCGTTGTGTTACTTGCAGGCCTATTTGCAACCCTCAAACTGACCTACTGGGTGCATTTGCATCAAGGTAAAATTGAGATCCAAAAGCAATCGGAGAAACAACTAAAGGAATTAGTCAGTTTTCTCGATGGTGCACTATCGCGCTACGAAAGTATTCCCCACGTGCTCTCGACTAACCCAATGCTCGCCAATGTCCTGAACGACCAGCAGAATCCTGATAAAGTCCAAGAGCTTAATTTATATCTCGAAGAAATTCAGCATGTCACCGAAGCATCCGATATCTATCTGATCGATGCCTTAGGTATCGCCATCGCCGCCAGTAACTGGCAACAAAGTTTTTCCTTTATTGGCAAGGACTACTCCTTTAGACCCTATTACACAGATGCTATCTCGGGCAATCTAGGCCGTTATTATGCAGTGGGTACCAGCTCAGATAAGCGCGGATTTTATTTCTCTTACCCTATTTATCAACAAGGTGGTAAAGGCATACTTGGGGCCATCATAGTCAAAGTTAATATTGCCGACATAGAGCAACAAAGTACCAGTATCGCAATTGCGGGTCAGTATCAGTTCCTTATCAGTGATCCTGAAGATATCGTCTTTATTTCCAGTATCGATGAATGGCGGTTAAAATCACTAACCCCGCTTACCCAAGCCAAGCAATATGCCCTTAATGCCTCTAAACGCTATGCAGAACGTCCCATAGGAGAGTTGTTGATGAAGCCGCCCTATGAAAGTGGTAGTCAAGCTATGCTCTACCAGCTGCAAACGGGTACAGACCATGAACAATACATGGACATCCACCAATCAATGGCGAAGGCAGGCTGGCGAGTACACATCTTAGCGCCAATCAAACCTTTACTGACCTCTTTGCCCGCGCTGATGTTACTGTCAGCTAGTATTTATCTTTTGCTGGCACTCAGCATCCTATTTAACGCCGAGCGCCGTCGCAATCTACACCGAATGCAACTAGCGCAAAGCCTGTTAGAACAGCGAGTTGAAGAACGGACTCAGGACTTACAGCAGGCCAACAATCAGCTCAAAGATACTCAAGATGAGCTGATCCAAGCGGCAAAACTGACAGTGATCGGCAGTTTATCCGCCAGTATTAACCATGAACTCAATCAACCACTCGCGGCACTTCGCAGCTATGCCCAAAATACCCAAACTTTTCTCGCCCGTGATATGCAAGATAAGGCACTGGATAATATCAAGATTATTATTGAACTTACCGACAGATTAGCCGATATTGTTGGGCAATTTAAAAGTTTTACCCGCAAGAGCCAAGGCGCTGATAGCGCAACCGATATTGGCCGCTGTATCAAGCAAGCCCTGACCATAGTTCAACCTGCTATTGATAAACAGGGTGTTGAACTCGATGTGCAATTACCCAACGGCAACTATCAGGTTTGGGGCGATAAGGTTAGATTACAACAAGTGTTTGTCAACATTATGAGCAACGCTATTGTTGCTATGCAACAATCGGTTAAACGCCAATTGGTTATCCGCGTGACCAGTGAAGATAAGTTTTGCATCAGTATCCAAGATTCAGGCCCGGGTGTACGTGAAAGCCAAATGGAGAAAATCTTCGAACCCTACTTTACCACCAACGAACGGCACGGACTGGGGCTAGGCTTATCGATTTCACAACGTATTATCGAATCCATGCAAGGCCAAATTAACGTTGCCAATGCCGAAGAGGGTGGCGCTATTTTCCAGATTATTTTACCTATTTACTTGCTCGAGGAACGTTAGTTTTATGAGTGTGCCCAATTCAATTCAAGATTATTCTGTTCTCATCATCGACGATGAGCCGCACATAGGCACAGTTCTCGTTCAACTATTTGAACTGGAGGGCATTAAGGCGCTCGCCACCACAGAACCCAAAGGTATCGCTAAGTTGCTGCATAAAGATTGGGCGGGAATGGTGATATCGGATGTCAACATGCCACAATTAGACGGCATCAGCTTAATGCAACAAATCCGTCTGCAAGATCCCGATCTCCCCGTCGTGCTACTCACTGGTTTTGGTGATATAGCCATGGCAGTCAATGCGTTAAAACAAGGCGCCTACGACTTCCTCGAAAAACCCTTTAATAACGAACATATACTCGATGTAGTTAAACGCGCCTTAGAAAAACGCAGTCTGACCTTAGAGAACCGCAAGCTTAAAAAGGATCTCGAAAGCCAAAGCGTACCGGGCCCTCGTATTTTGGGCAACAGTGTCGGCATCAACCGTATGCGCCACATCATAACGCAAGTGATAGATACGCCTGCGGATGTGTTAATTGAAGGCGAAACCGGTACAGGTAAAGAACTTGTCGCCCGCTATTTACACGACCACAGCAGCCGCAGCCAAGCCAACTTTGTCGCCATCAACTGTGGTGCAATCCCCGAAAACCTGATTGAAAGTGAGCTCTTTGGCGCCGAAGCGGGGGCCTTTACTGGCGTCGATAAGATGCGCATTGGTAAGTTTGAATACGCCAACGGCGGTACATTATTTTTAGATGAAATTGAAAGTACGCCACTGTCGCTGCAAGTAAAACTGCTGCGGGTACTTGAAGACCGTAAGGTTGAACGCTTAGGGTCAAACAAAAGCATCAGCCTTGATATACGGGTAATCGCCGCCACTAAAGTAGATTTAAAGAGCCTGTGTGACACTGGGGAATTCCGCCAAGACTTGTTGTATCGCTTAAATCTGGTGACTGTGCCCATCCCTCCCTTGAGAGATCGCCGTGAAGATATTCCGTTACTCTTTTTACACTTTGCCCGCGTCGCATCGGCACGCTATCACAAAGCGCTTATCGCCTTAAATGCGGAGCAAAACGCGATACTTACTTCCCACGACTGGCCAGGCAATGTGCGTGAGTTACGTAATCTCGCTGAACGCTTTGTGCTACTGGGCGGAGAAGCCGCCTTTGCTGGCACGTTAGGCAATACTCCAAGCCTGCACTCGAGTATGTCCCTGCTACAAAGGGTAGAGTTTTTTGAACGGGTACTGATTGAAGAAGCACTTAGCCACAACAAGGGCAGTATTAAGCAGACCATGGAGCAGCTAGAACTGCCCCGCAAAACCCTCTACGACAAAATGCGTAAATACGATTTAGACCGCAAACAATACATTAATTCCGATGACTAAAGGGCATATTTAAGCTTTAGACCAACGCCCGTTTGACATGAGTTTGATGGTAATGCAAACGGGTGATTGCTAAGGCAATCAAGGCTAATAAGGTTAACGATCCCATCACCACACCGCGCCACTGCGCCTCATGCCAAAACATCATCAAATAAGGGCCGCCAATCGCAGCACCTAAGTAATAACAACATAAATAGAGTGACGTCGCCTTAGCTCGATCACGACTGGCCCGCATTGCAACAAAGGAATTACAGCAACTGTGGGTAAGGAAGAACCCACAGGCGGTCATTAAAAAACCTAAGCTAATGGTCAAAGTGGTATCAAACAGGGTCAGTAAACTGCCGAGCAACATCACGCACCAAGACCATTGATATAATTTATGTTGACCAAATTTGGCGAGCCATTTCGCAGTGAAATACGACGCAATAGTCCCGCTGGAATAACACAGAAAAATCAAGGTGGCTTGGAAACGACTCCATTCATAGGGTGGAGCCATCAAATGCAGTTGAATAAAGCTAAATTGATTCACCATCATCATAAAGGTCAAGCCGCCAATCGCGTAGACCAAACGCATTTGCGCATCGGTCAGATGATGACTAAAGCCATGAAGATCTTGCGCTAAACGGGCGCGTTTTGATAAGGAAGGCTCAGTGTTACTGGGTGACATCGACTGCGCATCGGCAAGTGAAGGCAGCAAATAGTTCACTAAAGCCACCCCCGCTAACGTCACTAGAAACAGCAACCACATAGATTCTTGCCAAGATAAAAACTGCGACATTAAACCACCGAGCAGACGTCCAACAATCCCGCCAATACTGTTCGCCATAATATAAATGCCTGCGGCTTTCAGCATAGTGCTTGGTGATAATTGCTCCTTAAAGTACGCCATGGCAATCGCAGGTACGGCAGCGAGTAATGCACCTTGTAGCAATCGTACTAGCACTAACCCATTAAAATCCGGTGCCCAAATTAATAGTAAGTTAGACAATGCCAATAACCACAAGCTGACAATGATTGGAGTGTGTCGACCGATACGATCTGACAGTACCGCATACAAGAGCAATGAAAAGGCTAAGGAAAAACTGGTCACCGACAGGATCAAGGTTGCTTTAGAGCCTGATACCGCAAAATGTTCCGCAATCAGCGGCAACATGCCTTGCATTAAATACAAGTTGATATAGACCACCACTGAAGCGACGCAGAGCGCCCACATCAATCGGGTGTCACGCTGTTTATTGTCAATCATAGTATCTAATACGGCTTGCACGGGAGCCTCGACCAAGTATCACTCATAGGATAGACAAAGATTATCACTGGGCATAACATAACAATAATAGATAATATCTATCGTAATCATTGATTTTTGTTATAGAAATAGTGCGCCAAAAGTGCACATCTTGCCACTGATAAAATAGTACGAGCCCGATTAATGGATATTCGCCAACTCAAACATTTAGATGCCCTAGCCAATACCGGCAGCTTTACCGCCGCAGCCAAGAAACTGAATATGGCTCAGCCCGCGTTAAGTCAAAGTATCAAACGCTTAGAGGTCGCACTCGGCGTCACCTTAGTCAATCGTACGAGCAACAAGAATGATAAACTGCTCACACTCACGGCCGAAGGTATAGTCCTGCATCAACACGCCACTTTGATCCTAAAACAAGTTAAGCAGGCCGAAGCGCAAATCCGCGCCATGGCCAATCTCACCTCGGGAGAGGTCCGCATTGCCGTGCCGGGCATGCTGGGTTCTTTCTATCTCCCCTCGCGCTTAATGGCTTTTCGGCATAAATACCCCGAATTGAAACTATCACTGTTTGAAGGCGGTACCCGGGATGCACTGCGCATGTTGCAACAGGAAGAAGTGGATATTGCGATCATTACCGCCCAAGACCTACAGCCCGAATTTGATAGTCAGTTGTTGATCCGTGAGCAAATGGTGATCGCTATGGGTGCCGAACACCCTTTAGCGGAACATAGCGCTGTGAGTCTACATGACTTTTTCGACCATGAATTAGTGATGTTCAAAACAGGTTATTTCCACCGAGAGTGGATACTCTCTCAAGCCAAAGAATTAGGCAAAAAGCCCAATATTGCCTTCGAGACCAATTTGATTAATCTGATTAAACAGATTGTTTCCCAAGGATTTGGGATCACCAGTGTACTTGAGATGGCGATAAGCTCAAAAGATGACATTTTAGCCAAACCCTTCGATCCACCGGTATTTTTAAACCTCCATATTGCATGGAAAAAGCAGCGCCCTGTCAGCCAAGCAGACCGCGCATTTGTCGATTTTTTAATGTCAAATCGCTAACACAAACCAGCAAATACAAAAAGGGCTGATATCAATATCAATATCAGCCCTTCTCTCTTACCATTAAACCTTCCGATTTTACTCTGAGGGTTTAGCCTTGTTTACGACGACCAAAAGCAAAAGGTAGCAACAACAAGCTTAACCAACCTAAGGCACCACCATCATCTTTCTTGGCTGGTGTTTCAGTCACAGATACAGACACAACACTTGAATCTTTATTGCCGTGGTTATCAGATACTGTCAGTTGGAATGAAACAGTCTGAGCAGAGCCACTCACGTTTGGTGCAACGAGATTAAGCTTGGCCGCATTAGCGTCAAAGTTAAAGCTGGTGCCCCCTAACTGAGTCCATTTGTAGGTCAAAGGATCATTGTTGGCATCCGACGACTTGCTCGCATCGATGAACAAAGGTTTACCTTCTTGGACAGTGGCAGGAGCTTCAATCACAGCTACTGGCGCCACTTCTGGAACATCAAATTGATACTCCTGCTTCAAGATTTCAGCCGAGTCGTTATTCACTTTGTTGGTCAATGCCACTATGTTGCCTTGACTCGCCTTACGTGGCACTAAGTCAAAGGTGACATCTAATGCCGCAGCAGCTGAGGCCATTTCGATAGTCCAAGTGATCTTATTGCCCACTTGTGCGCCTTGATGGCTAATATTAGCCACTTCGTGACCTTCTGGTAATAACGCCTCTAGGGTGTAAACACGGGTTTCTTGCGTTTTGTTCGCTTCAATACGTGTCTTCATCACTTTAGCGGTGCCAGGTGTTAATTCACCACTTAGTACATTACCTAAAGGCGGAAGTACATCGTCACCAACACGCTCAAATACTACTGGCAACTTAATAGGGGCAATTTTGTCATCACCGGTGGTTAAGGTCAGCATAGCCAAACCATCATCCCCGACTTTTAACGCTTCCTTCCATGCAAATTTGATATTAAAGTCCTTATTATCACCGGTAAGGCTTGCGGTTAAATTATCTCCTGCTGTTTCATTGTTATAAAACGTTAATTGCTTCAAACCAAATACATCATCCGCTGTCGCCGTCGATGCTTCATAGTTTTGTACAATCACGATATAAGTGCCTTTCTCTGGAGCATTAATTAGCACACTTTCTTCTGAACCAATTCTCGCTGATGAGGCGACTCTCGTTATCTTACTGCCATCGTTTTTATCTCGCAGTACATACATATCCAAATCAGGAGATGTGGTATAGCTGATTGAAGCACGAAATAATAATGCGTTGTCATCCACATCAAACTTAAAGAGTTGCACTCCATCATCTAAATCATCCAGATAACTTGAATTATCTGAGTCTTGTTTAACACTCGACTCGATAGTACGACTCAGCTTCAATGCCGTCACCTCTGCACCAACACTCGCAAAGTCAACCGCTTTTAACTGCGATAAATTAAGCTCATCTGCATTACGTGTTGCATCAATACTTACTAAAGTAGGCAGGTTACGTTTCGCAATTTTAGTGGCTATAGGCATAGTTGCCGTTGGGAAGCTAGCTGATTCAAGCACTAAATTACCAAATCCCCAATCAGCCCCCACTTGTGCCACATCGGCGGTCACTGTAATGGTTTGGCTCTCGCCTTTTTTCAGGGTAAAACTCTCTGGCGATACAGATAACGCGAATTTATCGGTAGCTGCGACGCCTTTTGCCGTCCACGCACCGTCTTCAACTGCAGTAACTGTACGTTTCCAACTACAGGAATTTACACAACGAGAATCCGCCATACTTGGCACATTGAGTTTACGTGGATCGCCATTGACAGCAGGGTTAGCAATTTCATAATTCAGTGCGCTTTCATCCATCAATAAGCCCGTTTTTGCGGCTAAATCGACTCGAATACGACCTGCTCCCACGTCGAATGGATCTGCAACAGTTTTACCGTCAGCTTTTTTCATTGCTTGGGCTGTGGTCGCGGTCAGCATAAGCGCAGAACGGATATTATCTGGCGTCCAATCCTTGTGCAGTGATTTGAGTAAAGCACCTGCCCCCGCAACGTGAGGACTTGCCATTGAAGTACCTGACATCAACGTGAAATCAGCCGGAGCTGTACCCGTTTTATCATGGCCAAACTGTTGATCCGCATTGGCGGCATAAATATCACTACCAGGGGCCGCAACAAAAGGCACAATCACATCATTAGTACCATTAGGACCGATAAGGGAACTGTCAGCCAAGACATCAGCTTCTCTATTCAATATTTGAGGCATAGGTGCTAATGTCAACTCGTGAGCTGGATTTGCCGCAATGGCTGCAACTAACTCTAAACCATCGGTATTGCCAATAAAGACTGCAGGAACATTTAACTTTTCAAGTGAGCTCATTTTTAAATGCTTATTACCTTCACCGTCTTTATTAAAGACGATCACTGCCTTTGCACCCGCCGATAGAGCTCCTGCTACTTTTACAGTGAAATCACATGTTCCACGCTTAATAACAGCAATTTTTTCCTTAAATGCATCAGCAGGAAACTCTTTACATCCCTCAACATTTGTCGCATCAACCGTTCCCGCAAAAATAGGAATACCTTTTACAACCTCGGTTTGAACAGGACCAGAACCAATTGTGAAGTCATAGGTTTTACCACTAAACTCTAGTTCTCGTACAACTTCACGACTGTGCGTAGAGTTTGCTACTGATGTGTACCAGGGGGCATTTTTAGGGGTGGAATAAGGTACTTGCTCTATATCTGTGCGAGTATTGCCAGCTGCAACAGCAACAAAAATACCCGCATTACGCGCGGCTAAGAACCCTTGCTCTGTTGCACTATTCCATGGGTTACCACCACCACTGATGGAAAAGTTAATAACATCCACACCATCTTTAATCGCATCATCAATGGCTTTTAGAATAGGTACGGTTTCACACCCATTGTATTTATCCCCTTGGTTTCCTGGCGCACATATTTGATAGGCTATAACATTGGCATGAGGAGCAACACCGGAAATCTGAGCGAACTTAACACCACTGGGTATGCCGTCGCCTTCAAGTTTTCCAGTCTCCCCATCCAAATAAGGCACATCCAATAAAATATTGCCCACTGCTGTGCCAGCCACATGGGAGCCATGACCGCCATAATCTTCACCATTTTTTTCTGGCGGCGTAGCGCCAAAAATATCAGCGTCATCATAAATGTTGGTAATTTCAGGATAACTGCGCACACCAATCAACTTGTCATTACACATGCTCGCAAAATCAGTTTTACAATCACCAATATAGATACCTTGACCTAATGGGTTTGTGTGATCATAGCCATCTTGGCCAACATCAGCGAATGACGCATGATCTGAGTTAATGCCAGAGTCGATTATACCGACGATCACGCCTTCACCCATGGCTTTAGTGCCAGTGGCGCTACCGTCCCATACCTTTGGGGAGCCAAGCAACACTTGACTTACATCGGTTTCAAGCTGTTCTACACGCTCACGCTCGATAAAAACAACCTCAGGCAGTTCAGCCATTTTGATTGCCTGAGCCTGAGTCATACGTACAGCCATACCATTAAGCGCATACTGATAAGTCGTGATGGGCTCGAGGCGACTGCCAATAGCTGCGCTCGCATTGGTTATAAAACGTTCCTGTTTAACCTCAAGGAAACTGGCATAAATCTTAACCTCAGGTGCTGCAACATTGAGTTTTACATTACCAGAACTTTTACTCTGAGAGGTTGACTTTACTCGCTGAGGGCTAGTTGCTTTAAATCCAGGAATGTCGCCTTGATAATTTGCCACCGCGCTATCACGCAACCTAACAATATAAGTATATTCTTCATCGGCTAAATCAGCTTCAGGGACAAATTTAGCCTCTGAATTTTTAAGCGTTACAGTCGTTATCTGGCCGCGAGCCGAATCGCGCAATAACTCAACTGGAATATCTAACTGCAAGGTTTCACCCGTAGGTGATAATACGGTTTGTGCATTTGCCGCCGACGATAACAGTGCCATAGACACTGCTAATGCTATTTTAGTTTTCATTGTGACTTCCCTAATTCTTATAAGTTGTATGATTTATAAAACTCAGGTTTGGGTGGCATGAAAACGCTGCGGCAACCAAAAACATCACCCGTAACTGACATTTTTTATGAATAACCATTCAATTTACTGTGATGATGATCACTGAGTTTTATCGCGATAATTTGTAACACGTGATGATACAAATTAAAACAGTAAGTTAACAGAACGTAATTCAGTAAATAATGAACAAGCTCATACCTTGTTAAAATAAATCCATATAACCTTTATCAGACTGTTTTATGTCCCAACGATAAGTCGTAGTATAAAAATCGATAAAAACAAATAATAAACATTAAATCATATAGTTAAACTTAACCTTTAAGTGTCAGCTCAAAAATACTCTTAGGTTAAACAGAATGAATACCCGTAAATAAATATTCTTTTTTATACATATCATTAGTTACAAAATAAACGTAAAAGATCTTTTACGAAATAATAAACAACAAAAACCACATCATTAATTTAACAAAATATATACATATTGTATTTGTATGATATTTTACAAAATGATACCCTTATAAAAATTAACTAACTTATGCATTAATATTCTTAATTCTGTATAGAGCAAGTTAATATTTAATCTCACATTTACAGCATAGCAAGCGGATTAATGATCACAAAAAAGCCCTTTCAATATAGAATTGAAAGGGCTAAATCTTCATCAATATAAAAACAATATTATTGCAGTTGTGGCCAGTGGTTAATTCGCCATCACCGCCTTCATTAACACTTCTGTCGTGAACTTATCATTATTGATAACTGGGAACCTGTCATAGGTTTGGAAGATCACTTGGTCTTGAAACTTGATCATCGCCACTACCCCATATTGGATACTTTTATCGATCGATTTAGCGGGCAATGTAAATTTAAATGGCACAGGTGCTCTGGCGATATTGAAGGTTTTTTGTGCGACGATGACACCTGGAGTATTCAAATCAATAATGGCAATAATGATTTGGCAGCCTTGAGGTAATGGGATCTTCTCTAGATAGCCAGCTGCGCCATTGATGATAATCGGTTGATCAGGTGTTACTGTCACGCAGCCATTGAGCAAGACAGCCATGAGAGAGAACAATATAAACGATTTTATTTTCAGATACATACTAACGTCCTTTTACCATGCGTATCAGGCCTTCTTGGGTAGAAGAAGCCACTAACTCGCCTTGTTGATTGAAAAACTGCCCTCTGACGTAACCTCTGCCACCGCTAGCATTAGGGCTATCGATACTGTAAAGCAACCACTCTCCCATATTAATCGGGCGATGGAACCACATCGCGTGGTCGATCGTCGCCATTCGGACCCCAGGACTTAAGAAGGATACACCGTGGGGCTGAGCTGCCGTGACTAAAAAGTTAAAGTCTGAGGCATAGGCGAGTAAATATTCATGGATATGGGCATCATTTGGCATAGGACCATTAGCCCTCATCCAAACATAACGGTACGGCTCGGTTTCTTTAGGCGCAAAAGGGTGCAGTGGATTGACCAATCGCATCTCAATTGGCGCATCGGCCATAAACTTTTCAAGTATGCTCGGCGGTACTTTATCCCGCATCGTCAGCGCCAATTCCTGCTGATTCAACAAACCTTCAGGTCCGGGTACTTGCGGCATAGCGGCTTGATGACTAAAACCTTCCTCAGGTTCTTGGAAGGAGCAGGTCATATGAAAAATCGGCCGACCTTTTTGAATAGCACTAACCCGACGAGCGCTAAAACTACCGCCATCACGCATATTTTCTACTTCATAAACAATCGGCAACTTCTCGTCACCTGCACGTAAAAAGTAGGAGTGTAATGAATGGATCTTACGCTCAGCAGCTACTGTCTGTTTTGCGGCGCTCAGTGCTTGGCCCATCACTTGACCACCAAACACATGCCCAAAAACCAGATCTTGGCTTTGACCACGAAAGAGGCCAATTTCAATTTGCTCAAGGGAAAGTAATGATAAAAGATCGTCTAATACCTGACTCATGGGATCCTACGGCGTAATTAGCAATTAATCTTAAAGGGTAACTCAGTTAGCCTTAAGCTGACCAGTCTTCTATCGATGATTCACAATCAAATCATCACTCAACGATGAGGAATTAAACGAGGCACGTTGGAGTATCTGTGTTATTTATTGTGCTTAGCATTTACGGCTTTATTGAGCCACTTACTGCATTTAAATCGCTATAGATGCAGGCTTAGTTCAAATACAAGCATGATGAATCAATCGATTTTAATGTGATGTTCTAGCGCACTTAACTTAGACCAAGACAAAACCTTATCCTCTCCACAGGAGTGCAAAGTCACGGGGAAGGATTGGTGTAACTGTGGCCACTGCTGCGCGAGGTTATCTGGCGTAAAAAGACCTTCATTAAAATACATAGGCTGAAACTCGACAAACATGCCGTGGCTAACACTGCCCGCTCCGGCGAGTAGATGTTGACCATTTGGCGCCTGTTCACTCACCAAGAAAGCCGTAGTAGCAGTTAATGATTCAAAGGAAAATAGCGGCTGAATCGCACTCGCTAAATGTTTGGCCGTCATCGCGGTTACGGCCTGAGGGCATAAACTATTGACTCGAATATTATGAATTTCACCTTCTAATGATAAGCTATTCACCATGCCGACCAGCGCCATCTTGCTCGCACTAAAACCAACTTGGTGCAAGTCACCGAACAAGGCCGAGGCTCCCGTTGTCATCATTATCCGGCCAAAATGCTGTTGTTGCATATAAGGCCAAACAGCTTGAGTGAGATAAAAGCTGCCATTGAGATCGACATCCAATTGCCGTTGCCACTGCTCAAGTTTAATGTGCTCAAAGGGACAAGCACCATAAACGCCCGCGTTATTAATCAAGATATCAATGCGATGCCAGCGTAGGATAACCTCTTCAATCATGCTATTCACTTCATTTCGCTGACTCACATCAAGCACAAAATAAATGCAATCTCCACCGAGTTTAATAATGCTGCAATAGGTCTGCATTAATTCTAAGTTAGCTTGGCTCGTCTGAGCGCCGTCGGTGGAAATTGACTCATAAGACGATAACGGCTGGTCGACGAGTATCACTTTTGCCCCCCGTTCAGCCAACATGATGGCATACGCTCGACCTAACCCAGCCGCAGCCCCAGTGACTAATGCCACCTTATTGTCAAAACGCATCCAAATATGTCCTTATCGGCATTGTTGTAGCGGCAAAAAATAACGAGCATAGGGTAACAACCACCTATGCTATCGACTAAACAGAGTATTTAGCGTTACGCCTATGTCATGGACAGCACAAAGCCTCCATTAACATTAACTATGGAAACACAGACTTTTTTGATTTTCTTTGAACTTAACGACAAATCTCATCCTGCATCAGTGAACATATGTGCGCCAATTCAAACTCTGTTAAATGCGTTTATTAGATAGTGCTCACTTTCGTGTTAAATCTTGTTATGCTATGCGCTAATTGAGCCCTTGCTCGGTACCATTCCCATTTACCAATAATGACTGGACGCCATGAATCCTTGGATTTTAGCAATAAGACCCCGTACGCTACCCGCGGCCATAGGTCCCCTACTGATAGGCAACATTCTCGCCCTGCATCTTGAGAGTTACAGCTGGTTAATCGCTGCCACTTCAATGTTGTGTGCTGTCTTATTACAAATCGCCGTCAACCTCGCTAACGACTATTTTGATTTTAAAAACGGCATAGATACAGACGAGCGCTTAGGGCCCGTTCGCGTGACTCAAAGTGGTTTAATTTCACCAACAAGCGTTCGCAATGCCATGATATTTTGTCTCTTAATGGCGCTTGCCGTGGGATCATATCTGATTTGGCACGGAGGCTGGCCCATCGCCATTCTCGCCGCAGCCGCTATTTTAGGTGCTCTTGGCTACAGTGGTGGCCCCTATCCCCTAGCCTCCCATGGGCTCGGTGAAGTAGCGGCATTTGTCTTTTTTGGCTTAGTTGCAGTGGTGGGCAGTTATTATCTGCAGGCGGGCGATACAACTATTAATGCTTGGTTATTAGGCTGTGCGATTGGCTTGTTTAACGCTGCGATTATGTTGGTGAATAACACTCGCGACATCCGTACCGACACCCAAGCGGGCAAGCATACTCTAGCAGTACGTATCGGCGAAGCTCAGGCAAAAGTGCTTTATCAAGCTTTAATCTATTTGCCCTTTGGCTTAGTCATCGCAGGCTTTTTATTCGGTATTTTACCCGGTTTACCAGTACTACTTGCGGGATTATCTCTGCTTATTGCCCGCAAACTCAGTAGCGATTTTTATGCCGTTTCTGGTGAAGCCTTAAATCCGTTACTCGGCCGTACAGCTAAGTTAACCATGATTTTCAGTACCTTGTTTAGCGTGGGTTTAGTGTTTACCGCATAAGAGTAAATCAGCTAAGCTAATGCTACACCACAGCTCAATGCTGAATATAAAAAGGTTCATATCTTCGATAGATACGAACCTTTTTTATTGGCCGCAACACAACTTCAATTTGGCTTATTATCGACGAGGGAAATCCTACCCTCCATTTATTGCCAGATATAACCAGAGATCAGCGTGTTTAACAAAATACCATTAAAGTTGCGTTCGGCATGGGATGAACCATTATGGCCTGCACCAAAACACACATGTAGCGGTAATAAATGTTCTTCCCGCGGATGACTAAAACGCGCTTCAGGGGCTGATTGCCAATGAGTTAACGCTGTTTTTACCTCGGCAAAACTAACACTTGCCGTTAAAGTTTGCGTCAACCAATGATCAAATTCTGCACTGCGGCTTTGCACTGTGAGATCGCTTGAGAAAAAAGCCCGCATATTGTGAAACGACATGCCAGACCCCACGATCAACACCCCTTGGTCCCGCAGCGGAGCTAAAGCCTCCCCAATCGCTATATGGGTTTTAGGATCGAGGCTATCGACTAACGACATCTGCACCACGGGAATATTCGCCTCAGGATACATCAACTTAAGTGGTACAAAGGTACCGTGATCGAATGCGCGTTCGCTATCTAAGCGGGCGGCGATGCCCTTATCCGCTAGCATATTCGCAATCTGTGCGGCTAATTCTGGCTCACCGGGTGCAGGATATGTCAGCTGATAAGCCTCAGGTGGAAATCCATAGTAATCATACAAAATACTTGGCTTTGGGCTACTCGACAAAGTCACCACAGATTCTTCCCAATGGGCAGTGATCAACACAATCGCCTTCGGAGCTGTTATTGACACTATTACTGAAGTTAAAAATGCACGCAATTCCCTATGATTAACATCATTGAGCAAAGGCATTGGGCCACCACCGTGGGGCACAAATAGCACAGGCATACGACTCGCGTTAACTTGCATCATAATCCTCTCGTGTTGATTAACTTATATCTGTACTACTGGCTTTAAACTCAGTATTTCTCACTTAACTCACTGTTCTACATAACACTTCAATGCACGCTTAAAAAGCGGAGCGATTCAGCACCAACTGCCGCTGAAATCGCACTAAACGCTCAACAATTTCATCCAGTTTAATAATCAGAAAGAGTCCTGCCGATAAACTCAATGCCAGCAATGCATTAATCGGCGCTTCATAGTTAAAGTGGAAATAAATCGCCCCCATCATAATCGCCAGTAAACCGCTCGCCGATAGCACTCGGTAGTCACGTAGACACAACCCAAGGGCGCCAATCACTTCCATCAAACCAATAAAATAACCAAAACCAGTGGGAAGATTCATTAATGTGAACGGAACATGGAACATAGACACGCCAAATAACTTGGCAAATCCCGAGATGAAAAACACTATGCTCATCGCCAATGTGACGGTTGCAGCGGCGCGATTGAGTGTATTGGCACAAAGGAATAACTTCTGTGTATCAATCTCTACAACTAAGCCATTGATACTTGACCCCTTGGTATCACATAAGTTTGAAAATCGCATCGCACACACCCCATTGATCTTAATATTGCCGTCAGTCTTGGGCATAAATTCGCAGACGACGAGCGAGAATGGAATCGATTATGAGCCGATAAAAGATAAATAAATATGGAATAAAATCTAATATCTCATAAACTAATAATTTATGACTTGTGAGCAATCCTTGTGACCTTAGACCAACTGCTGATGTTTAAAACCGTAGCTGAGGCGGGCTCACTCAAAGCTGCCAGTGACAAGCTGCATAAAACCCAACCCGCCATTAGTCAAAGTATCAAACAGTTAGAATCTCAACTCGATCTTATCCTGTTTAATCGCGAAGGTTATCGACTAGCCATCACTGAGCAAGGTCGAAAACTGCTGCAACATACCCTGCGGGTACTGAATGAAGCGCAAGAAATGAAGCAAGTAGCGAAGCATTTAGCCAAAGGTAACGAAGCAAGCATCACCTTAGCTTTTGAAGCCTCCTTTAATCTCGCTCGAATTTTGCCGATTTTAGAGCTGACTCAAAATGAGTTTCCCTATACCCAAATTATTCTCAAACAAGAGTTTTTAACTGGTGCACTCGAAGCGCTGAATCAAGATAAAGCCGAAATCATCATCTCCGCAGGCGGAATTGAGCCCATACGCTCGAGTCATTTAGAATTAGCCTATTTATTTTCCGGTAGTCTGCTCGATGTCGCCGCACCGCGCATGCTTGAGCGTCATCCAACACTGACCTACGCACGAGAGCTCGTTAATGAATACCAAATCGTGATCCAAGATACGGGCTCAGGCACTGCGAATATTGAGTTTGGGGTACAGGCGGGGCAACGACGTTGGTATGTTAATGATTTTTATACCAAGAAAATGCTTATTCAAAGTGGTATGGGCTGGGGCAAGCTGCCGCACTATATGATTGTAGATTCACTCAAACAGGGCGCGTTGATTGCACTGGATCTGCGTGAAAGGCAAAACAACATTCAACTCGATTACTATGTGATGCGAAAACCCCACTCACCTTTAGGCCCCGTCGCCCAAGCACTCTGGCAAAAGCTGATCGCTTTTTCTGTAGATGAATTTAAAACATAACACCAAAGTAAAAAGGGCCAATAGGCCCTTTTAAATCAAACAAAAATTACTGTACTTCTTGCTTGGCAATGGCGCGGTCTAACTTAGCTCGTTCAACTTCAGGGGACGCTTTAATCGCGTTCACTAGGTTGATGAGATCAGTGCCATCTTCAGCGGCTAACAAGAGTAAATTACTCTTGTTTTGCCAATCCACTTTCAGGCCATGAACTTTTGCAAAATCCTCAGCTGAAACGCCAGGTTTAAGCTTAACAACCAATTTGCCTGTCATTTCTGCAAATGGCTTACCAGACTGAGTCACTACTTTCTGTCCTTTCGTTAACTGTTTAGCTTGCTTCACGCCAGCATCAGTTTTGACAAAATATTGGTTGTCAGTACCCAAAAATTCAGCACGACTGACTGTGACGCCTTGTGTTTCACCTTGAGGTTCAACCAAATCAACTTTGTCATGTGCCATAACTTGTGCAGATAACGTAAGAGCAACTGCAACTAATGATAAATTCAACGCTTTCATTTAATACTCCTTAAGATGCAGACTTGGCAGCATGGCCATGGAAACGAATTGACCAACCTTTTAGTTTTCCATCAGCTTCATTAGGAATAGAGATATAACCTTGATCATATTTGATAAATTTATAGCTACCACTATTCACATCAATAAGCTTGATAGTCCATTCTCCCTTAGCTGATTCACCATAGAAAGCATTAGACAGCATAGGCGTTGCATCAAAGCCTGTAATGAGATCTTCAGGATCTGTTTTATCCATAACACCTTGATATACCATACCATTATAAGGTGTCATTAATACACTTTTCGTTCCTGCTGGAGATATTAGCTCAACAGCAAGATCCGGTAGACGTAAGTGATCTGCCGTTAACTCGATTTGTACAGCTTCAATGATTAAATCATCCGCTACCATCTGAGTATCACTAACACCATTGACGTCCGCGTCAGGAATAGCTTTTGCCAATTCTTGGCTCGCTTGCCATTCAGTTACCACATATTCACCTAAATCCTCAGCATAGGATTTAGCCAATTTTACCGCTTCGCTTACGTTAACTCGGCCGAAACCATAAAAATTATGGAATGAATAACCCGCAGCATTTTGTTGCCATCCCGGAATAGCAGCATATTCTGGAGCACCTTCACCCTCACCAATAGTAACGGTTTTAGTCGCAATATCAGCATTCACTTTAGTTGATGTTTTGGCTAGAACATGACGTACATCACGCCAAGTCAAATCAGGATTTGCACTCATGATCACAGCGACTGCACCTGAAGTATTTGGTGCCGCTGATGAGGTACCGTTCATCGTTGAAGTGTAATCACAATTTGAGTTTAAAGGATGTAATCCACCATGGAACGGCGTACTTGGGCGATCTTCTGCAATCGCAGAGCCATTCTCACAACCTACACGATCTGTTGTCACTATTGCTGGGTTATCTTCACCGTATTCACCACCAGGTGCAGTAACAAAAATGTTAGAACCTACAGATGAATAGCTCGATAACACGCCTTTAGCATTGATTGCACTAACGACTAAGTTGTAGACGTTTGCATTATCACTGGACATGTTTGAATTATGGAAAGGTAATCCATGGTTAGCAGGGTTTTCGGCTGTAGCAGAAAAATAATCACCTGGAAGCCAAAAGGTACTGAAACGGTAATAGTCATAACCATTACCTGCAGATTTAACGAAAATACTCCCTTTTCCATCAAAGCTCTGAGTGGCCACATCGCGATATACCTCAGACTCATCCTCATCAAAACCGTGTGGGAAAGGAACACTGTAACCATAGCTTTGGTTAAAAACACGCGCACTGTCGCTGTAAGCACTAGCGCCATGTGATTTAGTAAAATTTTCAAATGTTTGAACATTTGTCACTTTACCTGTCGGATCGGAATCTAAGAAGTTAAAACCAATTAGTTGTGCCTTTGGGGCGACACCACGACCACCAATACCGTTCCAACCTTCTGCTGCGATAATCCCGCCCACTGCAGTGCCGTGACCAGATTCACCAGAAAAAGGTGTAGGATCAACTGAACCTGTGATCAGATTATACGATCCTCCCTTGACAGTATTATTGACCAGATCGGGATGAGAAATTTCCAAGCCATCATCCACAACGGCAACTGTGATGCCTTGACCCATAACTTGCTTTGAAATTGCTTCACTAACATTCATGTCTTCGCCAGCGATACCACGATTCAATGCAAAAGAATTCTGGCCTGTGTTTTTCAAATGCCATTGATAAGCATATAAGGGATCGCCATTTTTGATATGAATTGTTAATGTGCCCTCTGCTTGATACTGACCGTCAGATACTTTAAATCTGACAACATCAGTGCCTTCACTGGCATTGGAAGCATAAGTAAATTCACCGGTACTTTTATTAACTAAAGTCAAAGTACCTAGTTTTAAATCAGTTGGATCAACTAAAGAGTAAGTCAAACCGCCTTCGGCATCTGTCGCATCTAATTTGCCAGTAAATAATAGAGACTGCGACACATCAATGATCATATCGGCAGTTGTTGGTGCTGTGTTGATCTTAGCGACTGGCTCTGGAGCCTTTTTGTCACTTCCACAACCTGCCAATAAGGCGGCTGTGATGCTTAATGCAACAATGGACATACGCATGGATAGACATTCCTTCTTGTCATTACATCTTATAATTTAATATTGGATAGCTAGAATTCACTCGCCTTTTATCCGCATTAAATACTGTTATTTTAGTTATTATTTAACCACCAAAAAACCAATATTAGCATTTGATGGTGATACATCTTTTAACACACAAGTAATCAAAATGAAAACAACAATAAACAGAAAAGTAGATTTAATGTGAGCTAAGCATCCATGCACAAAAATAGCAACAGCCTTAACCTCTCATTTGCAAATGAGGTAAATACCTACAAAATCAAAAAAATAAGTCAAACCAATAAATATTTAAGTAAATAAAAGCTATTTGGTAGAATGTTTAAAATTTAAAATAAATTGTTACATCTTTACGAAAGATGCATATTTTACAGCATGAAATACCTATTAATGTGAGAAATAAATACGCTAAAGCAAGTATGAAAAAACATACTTAGTCTAAATGCCGAACAGCAATATTATTAAAAAACTATTCTTATGGCGGGTTGAAAAGAGAGAATACATATAAGAATCACTAACCATACTCAGAAGACTAGAATCCATCAACTTGATCTTACTGACTCATATTTAACTTTATAACCCAAGGCATAAGGTTAATCTCGAAAAGTAATAGGCTATTGCGGAAATAAACTATTATCTTTGGCGCTAATGAGTTAATTGTCATTTCGTGCAAGCATAAAAAACCCTCAATATTGAGGGTCTTTATAAAATACTATATACGAGTTTTCACGAACATTAAACCTTAGCTAAGGTGCGCTCTTTGGCGCTCCAATCTAAGTGATATTTCTCGCCGGCTGGGGTATCGATACGCTCAAATGTATGGGAACCGAAAAAATCACGCTGACCTTGGAGCAAGTTTGCCGGTAATGTTTCGCAGCGGTAACTGTCGTAATACGCAAGAGCCGAGCTAATACAAGGTGCTGGAATGCCTTGCATCACCGCAGTCGCGACTGCGGTACGCCATAGGCCTTGCTTTTCAGACAAGGCAGACGCAAAACTGTCCGCCATCAACAGATTGCTAAGATCAGATTTGTCTTCATAGGCTTGAGTGATTGATTGCAAGAAAGTCGCGCGAATAATACAACCCGCACGCCAAATTTTTGCAATTTCAGCAAAGTCTAACTGCCATTTTTGTTCATGAGCCGTCATCGCCATCAACTGGAAGCCTTGGGCGTAACAACACACTTTCGCGCAATATAACGCGCTTTCAAGGGCTTCAATCAACAGTGCTTTTTGTGCGTCATCGATAACAGGTGCATTTGGCCCAGCCAATTTCTGGCTGAGTTGTAGACGTAAGGATTTTTGGGTACTTACGGCGCGCGCATACACAGCTTCAGCAATCGTCGGCGCCGGACAGCCAATTTGTAAACTGCTCACGGCCGTCCACAAACCCGTGCCTTTTTGGCCCGCTTTATCTAAGATCATTTCCACCAGCGGTTTACCCGTTAATGGATCGGCTTGTTTTAAGACTTCGGCACTGATCCCCATCAAATAGCTGTTTAAACTGCCTTTGTTCCAGCGTTCAAACACATCGCCCACTTCTGCAGCGCTCATGCCTAAACCGTCATGCAGCATTTGATACGCTTCGCAAATCAACTGCATGTCAGCGTATTCAATACCGTTATGCACCATCTTCACATAATGGCCAGAACCCGCAGGACCAATATAAGTCGTGCATGGCTCGCCTTCTGTCACGGGATTACCCGGCTCAAAGCGCTCTATGGGTAAACCTGTACTCGCATCAACCTTAGCGGCAATCGCTTTCCAAATCGGCGCAACATGGTGCCATGCATCGATATCACCGCTAGGCATAAGTGAGGGTCCAAAACGCGCACCGACTTCGCCGCCCGAAACTGCAGAGCTGAAAAATACAAACTGCCCTTTGTAGCGCGCTTCACGCTCAACAGTGTCAGTCCATAGGCTGTTACCAGTATCGATCACAATATCATCGGACTCAATTCCGGCAGAAATCAAAGCACTACAGACACCATCGACGGGTGCACCCGCGGGAACAGAAAGCACAAAAATACGGGGTTTTGTGAGACTGGCTAACATTTCGGTAAGATTAGCACAGCCAAGAATGCGAGACTCGAGTCCAGCACGTTCCTGTTTTTCTTGCTGTATTACACCATTAACTTTAACAGGATCGAGGTCAAACGCGCTGACGTGATATTGGTTATCTGCGATGTTTAGCGCAAGGTTTTTACCCATAACACCAAGGCCAATTACGCCGATATCATTAAGATTGCTGTGGTTTTGCATTATATTATTCCCACGGGTCACAGAGGTTAGAGCTAACCAATTTTGAGGGGTAATTATACCGATCTTTGTAACTTAATTACCAGAGACATACGATTGGCAATTTCGATTGTGCCGAAAGTACCAATCGTTTAGGTCTCATTTTATCTAGGGTGTGTTGACGTTTCAGGGTTGTTTTTGCAGCGAGTTGGCTGGCTTTATGCAAGGCAAAGCCCGTGCAGTGTAGTTATTCTACATAAACGGGCGATAACGCAGCAGAAACGCCAGCCAAACGCTGCCCGAAGGGTTCGTCTGGCAAGCTCTTGCTCTTTGTCACTCGTCATTTGAGTAGAATAACTACACGTCACTCCTCGTTTCGTGATCACGAGCTTGCCAGAGCGAACAAAATTTAATCTCGAAACGTCAACACGCCCTAGTAGAACCGTCAATTAATGGGCAAGTTTAAGCCCTAAAACACCCAGTAATATCAATATCAAACTGGCAATTTTAAGTAAGCTAACGCCTTCTCCTAAGAGGATAATTCCCGCAATCGCCGTACCCATAGCACCAATGCCGACCCACACGCCGTAAGCCGTACCGATAGGTAGCTGCTTAACCGCGAGTCCTAGTAGCAACACACTCACTGCCATCGACGCTACTGTAAAGATACTTGGCCACAAACGCGTAAAACCGTCGGTATATTTAAGCCCTATAGCCCAACCAATTTCAAATAAACCCGCAAGAACTAATAAGAACCAACTCATAGTGAACTCCCATAAAGGGGTCGTCCCCATGTCAGATTAGGCGTATTTAGGGTCGTCCCTAAGCCATTTGATTACAGTAAAACTGTAGGTGATATAGCTGTACGTGATAACAGTACGTGATAGCTGTGCGTGATAGTTGTACGTAATGAGAATGCAAGACTAGCAAATTTGAGGTGAAAATTTCAATCTTTGATTTTGCCGAAATAAGAAATGCCATGCGCAAAAAGGCGATAGCAAGCTTGGTCAGTTTACTATCGCCTTGATATTTCAACTCTCTATAAAACCTTTACACTCTTTCTATAAAAGCCTTTACGCTCTATTTCTTACACTAAGGCATCGGCATAACCCATGCGAGTGAGCGCGGTACGCACTAACTCTAAGGTTTGTGGATCTTCTATGGTCGCTGGCGCAGTATATTGCTGATTATCGGCAATTTTTCGCATAGTACCGCGTAAAATTTTACCCGAGCGCGTTTTAGGTAATTTTTGAATCGCACTCACTAACCTAAAAGAGGCGACGGGACCAATTTCTTGGCGTACCAGGGTTATTAACTGTTTATGCAGCTCTTCATCACTGATCGTCACACCTTTCTTGAGTACCACTAATCCGAGGGGAACTTGGCCCTTAAGCGCATCATCTACCCCAATTACCGCGGCTTCGGCCACATCAGGGTGTTGACATAACACTTCTTCGAAGCGTCCCGTCGATAGCCTGTGCCCCGCTACGTTTATGATGTCATCAATACGACTCATAATGTAGAGATAGCCGTCTTCATCTGTATAACCCGCATCGCCAGTTAAGTAGTACCCCGGATACATAGACAAGTAACTATCTTGATAGCGTTGATCATTTTGCCACAGTGTCGTTAAGGTTCCCGGCGGTAGAGGCAATTTAATCACCACATTCCCTGAGGTATTGGGTGCAACTTGCTCACCCAATTCGTCCAGCACTTCAACCGCATAACCCGGCACAGGTAAAGCTGGCGAACCTGGTTTAATGGTAACCGGCGCTGTACCCATCAAGTTTGCTGCGACAGGCCAGCCCGTTTCGGTTTGCCACCAGTGATCAATAACAGGTTTAGCGAGCTTAGTGTGTGCCCAAACTAAGGTATCGGGATCGCAACGTTCCCCAGCCAAAAACACATTTTTAAGACATTTTAAATCAACACCTTGTAGATATTCACCATCAGGATCTTCACGCTTGATTGCGCGAATAGCCGTCGGCGCGGTGAAGAAGCTTTTAACCTTATATTTGGCAATCGTGCGCCAAAATGCGCCGGGATCTGGCGTACCAACAGGTTTGCCTTCATACATTAAGGTTGTAGCGCCCACCAGCAGCGGTCCGTACACAATGTAAGAATGACCCACAACCCAACCCACATCGGACGCAGCCCAAAACACATCACCCGCTTGAATATCGTAAATATGCTGCATCGACCAAGCCAGAGCCACGGCATGGCCACCATTATCGCGTACCACACCTTTAGGCTGACCCGTGGTGCCTGAGGTATAAAGCACATACAAGGGATCGGTAGCCTTAAGCGCGACACAGTCGGCCTTAGGTGCAGTTGCTAATGCGGCTTGCCAATCTAAGTCACGGCCCTCAAGTAAATCGGCCTGATACTGGCTACGATTCAAAATTAGGCAGTGATCAACCTGATGCACAGACTGAGCCAAGGCTTTGTCTAGTAAAGGCTTATAAGGAATGACGCCCGAGGGCTCAATGCCGCAAGATGCAGACAAGACCAATTTGGGTTTAGCATCATTGATCCGAGTCGCGAGTTCATTGGCGGCAAAGCCACCAAAAACCACCGAATGAATCGCACCGATGCGAGCACAGGCCAGCATAGCGAAGGCGGTTTCAGGCACCATAGGCATATAAATCACCACACGGTCGCCCTTCACTATACCAATAGATTGCATAAAGCCCGCGAGTCGGCTCACTTGAGCCTGTAACTCCCCGTAGCTAATGCCGTATTCAGTATCAGTAACAGGACTCACATACTGGATAGCCACTTGGTCACCGCGTCCAGCCAACACATGGCGGTCAACGGCGTTATAACAAGTGTTCATCTCACCATCGGCGAACCAGTGATAAAACGGCGCCTGCGATTCATCGAGCACCGTTTGCGCCGGCTTAATCCAATCGAGCGTCTTCGCCGCTTCTCCCCAGAAATCGGCTTTATTAAGCAAGGATGCTTGGTGCAACGCTTGATGTTTTTGTTGGTTCTGTTTTTGATTTGTGGCTTGCGCTACAGATGCATTTTGCTGTTCGGTCAACATATGTCCTCCAATCAGGACTGCGACTCACATCGTCAGCCGCAATAACTACCCCTTCCTGCTTCTATTATTAGCAAGGAGGTTTAAAGCCCACTATTAGACGTTAGCCTATAACCAGAAGATATTTGTGGTTTTATGTGAGAACACTAATTTAAAGCATACGTTTTAATCTCGCTGCACAGGCTTATGGCAATTGGGATTGACACTTTTTTGCCAACAGAATAAAAGCCAAAATCTTTACCTTTACGTAAACTTCATATATCTTGCTTAAAACTGATTATTTAGGGTGCATGAATGAGCGCAACGAACACACCACAAACGACTTACTCGATCAGTGATCTCTCAAAAGAGTTTGATATCACTACTCGTAGTATTCGTTTTTACGAAGACCAAGGTTTGCTTAAACCTAAACGCCGCGGCCAAACCCGTATTTATAGCCTCAAAGACAGGGTGCGTCTCAAGCTCATTCTTCGCGGTAAACGCTTGGGCTTTTCTTTGGCAGAAACCCGTCGTTTGTTCGAATTATACGATGCCGACAAGAGCAGCACCTCACAGCTCAATACCATGCTTGCGCTAGTGGAAGAAAAGAAGTCCGCACTACAACAGCAAATGGACGACATCAAAGTCGTATTAATGGAACTCAATTCCGCCGAGCAGCAGTGCCGTTTAGCCTTAGAAGATAACAAAACGGCAAAAGCCTAAATCCCCGTTGACACAAAATCAAATCAATTTGATGGCGATAACGACTACGGATTTAAATACAAGATTTAAATACAAGATTTAAAAGACTCAAGCACCTAAAAATCATAAAAACTATAACAATCTGAAATTAGAACATCTGAAAGGACACAAGCAATGAACTCTCTCTACACAAGTCTGAATTTTGGCCTAGGCGAAGACGTCGATATGCTGCGCGATGCAGTGCAGGATTTTGCCGCGAATGAAATCGCCCCAATTGCCGCGAAAGTGGATCACGACAATGCCTTTCCCAATGAACTTTGGCCTGTGCTTGGAGGAATGGGACTGCTCGGAGTAACGGTACCCGAAGAGTTCGGCGGCGCAAACATGGGCTACCTAGCCCACGTCGTCGCAATGGAAGAAATCTCCCGTGCATCCGCTTCTATCGGCCTAAGTTATGGCGCCCACTCAAACCTGTGTGTCAATCAAATCAACCGTAACGGTAATGCAGCGCAAAAAGCCAAGTACCTGCCCAAACTGGTGAGCGGTGAGCATATTGGCGCGCTGGCCATGAGTGAGCCAAACGCGGGTTCTGACGTGGTTTCGATGAAGCTGCATGCCCGTAAAGAAGGCGACCGATTCATCTTAAACGGCAACAAAATGTGGATCACTAACGGTCCAGATGCACACACCTATGTCATTTACGCGAAAACCGACTTAACCAAAGGCGCACACGGTATTACCGCCTTTATCGTTGAGCGTGATTCGAAAGGTTTTAGCCAAGCACAAAAACTCGACAAACTCGGCATGCGCGGCTCTAACACCTGCGAACTGGTGTTTGAAGATGTGGAAGTGCCAGAAGAAAACATTTTAGGTGGCCTCAACAACGGCGTAAAAGTGCTAATGAGCGGCTTAGATTACGAGCGCGTCGTGCTATCTGGCGGCCCGCTAGGGATCATGAACGCTTGTATGGATATCGTTGTACCTTACATCCACGAGCGTGAGCAATTTGGTAAATCGATTGGTGAATTCCAATTGGTACAGGGCAAGTTAGCCGACATGTACACCGGCATGAATGCCGCCAAATCCTACGTGTATGCCGTAGCAAAATCCTGCGATCGCGGTGAAACCACCCGTAAAGACGCCGCAGGTGCGATTCTTTATAGCGCAGAACTCGCCACTAAAATGGCACTGGATGCAATCCAACTGCTCGGCGGTAATGGTTATGTGAACGAATACGCCACCGGCCGTTTACTGCGTGATGCCAAGCTGTATGAAATCGGCGCGGGCACCTCTGAAATTCGCCGCATGCTGATTGGCCGCGAACTGTTCAATGAGTCGAAATAACGCGAGTTCCAATAATCTCTCACAAGTGAATGGGTAGCACTGCACTGTAATTTACAGTTTGTGCCGCCCATTCGAGCAAGGTGATACCGAGTTTCCGCTTTATAAGGACAATCAAAGTGACGCAAATAAGCAGTCGTATCAACGCCCGTAGCGATGAATTTAAAGCAAAATCCGACGATATGGCCGCCCTAGTGGCCGATCTTAAAACTAAACTCAATAAAATCGAACTCGGCGGCGGCCCTGTTGCGCTGGAGCGTCATTTATCCCGCGGTAAATTACTCCCACGTCAACGGGTTGAAAAGCTGCTCGATGCAGGTTCACCCTTTTTAGAACTGTCGCAATTTGCCGCGTTTGAAGTCTACGACGAAGAAGTGCCCGCAGCGGGCATTATTGCCGGTATCGGCCGAGTGAGTGGCGTGGAATGCATGATCATCGCCAACGACGCCACAGTTAAAGGCGGCACTTACTACCCGATTACCGTCAAAAAACACCTTCGCGCCCAAGATATTGCCAGCCGTTGTCACTTGCCTTGTATTTATTTAGTCGACTCGGGCGGCGCTAACCTGCCCCGCCAAGATGAAGTCTTCCCCGACCGCGACCATTTCGGCCGCATCTTTTACAATCAAGCGCAAATGTCCGCTAAGGGCATTCCCCAAATTGCAGTGGTGATGGGCTTATGTACCGCAGGCGGCGCCTATGTGCCGGCCATGGCGGATGAATCGATTATCGTAAAAGATCAAGGCACTATCTTCTTAGCCGGTCCGCCATTAGTGAAAGCGGCCACAGGTGAAGAAGTCAGCGCCGAAGAACTCGGCGGCGCCGAAGTGCACACTAAAATTTCCGGTGTGGCGGATCATTTAGCCCAAAACGATGAGCATGCGTTAGAGCTTGCACGCCGCGCGGTATCACGCCTGAATCATCAAAAAGAAATCAAATCACTCTTAAGTCCTGTCAAACCGCCGAAGTTCGACATTAGCGAACTGTACGGCATTGTCGGCACTGATTTGAAAAAGCCCTTTGATGTCAAGGAAGTGATCGCCCGTATCGTCGATGATTCTGATTTTGATGAGTTTAAAGCCAACTATGGGGCGACCTTAGTATGCGGTTTTGCCCGTATTCACGGCTACCCAGTCGGCATTGTCGCTAACAACGGCATTCTGTTCTCTGAGTCGGCGCAAAAAGGCGCGCACTTTATTGAGCTATGCTGCCAACGCAAAATTCCGCTGCTGTTCCTGCAAAACATCACTGGCTTTATGGTGGGTAAAAAGTACGAACACGAAGGCATAGCCAAACACGGCGCTAAGATGGTGACTGCGGTTTCTTGCGCCAATGTACCTAAATTCACTGTGATTATTGGCGGCAGCTACGGCGCGGGTAACTACGGCATGTGTGGCCGCGCGTTCGAACCGACCATGATGTGGATGTGGCCTAACGCCCGTATATCTGTGATGGGCGGCGAGCAAGCCGCAGGCGTTCTCGCCACAGTGCGCCGCGACGGTTTAGCCCGTAAAGGCGAAGAATGGTCGTTAGAGGATGAAAAAGCCTTTAAAGCGCCAATTGTCGCCCAGTACGACAAAGAAGGTCATCCGTATCATGCCAGCGCCCGTTTATGGGATGACGGCATTATTGACCCAGCGCAAACCCGCGATGTGGTCGGCCTTGCCCTATCGGCGGCATTAAATGCTCCTATCGAAGACACCCGCTTTGGTGTGTTCCGTATGTAAACCATACGTATACACAGCAAATCAATAAGATAGGGAAACAGTTATGACAAATTTACCAATAACGCCACAGGAATTAAGCAACTTGCAGCACGTGAGTTACTCACTCAATAACGGCGTTGCCGAGCTTATTCTTGACCGAGCAGAAGTACACAACGCCTTCGATGAAGTGATGATTAGCGAGATGATTAGCGTCCTTAGCTATTTTGCTGAGCACAAGCAATGCCAAGTGCTGGTACTCAAAGCAAATGGCAAAAACTTCAGCGCCGGCGCCGATCTCAATTGGATGCGCAAACAAGCCAAAATGGACTTTGAGCAAAATCTAAATGATGCCAAAGCCTTAGCAAAACTGATGCAGGATTTAGATACCTTTCCAAAACCCACCATTGCATTAGTGCAAGGCGCAGCCTTTGGCGGCGCACTGGGGCTGATTTGCGCCTGCGATATCGCTATCGCCACGACGCGCGCCAGCTTTTGCTTAAGCGAAGTAAAACTCGGATTAATTCCTGCGGTAATTAGCCCTTACGTTGCCCGCGCTATGGGTAACCGTGCATCGCGCCGCTACATGCTGACCGCCGAGCGTTTTAGTGCAGAAACCGCATTAAAGCTTAACGTCATTCATGAGATCAGCGATGACTTAGACGCCGCCGCAAAGCCGATGATTGACGCGTTGCTAGCCAACAGCCCGCAAGGCATGGCATGGGTAAAAACACTGCTGTCGCATCTTGAAGACGGCGTGATAGACCAAAAAACCATTGATTACACTAGCGAGCGTATCGCCCGCATTCGGGTATCGACCGAGGGCCAAGAAGGCTTAAACGCCTTTTTTGAGAAACGTCAGCCTAACTGGCAACAAGCACACTCAACGCCCTCCAAGCCCATGCAAAAGCCAAGTGATACCCAAGGAGCCCTTTGATGTTGACCAAGCACATGTTTACTAAACTATTAATTGCTAACCGCGGTGAAATCGCCTGTCGCATCATCAAAACGGCCCATGCCATGGGCGTTCGCACCGTTGCCTTATATTCCGATGCCGATAAAGAAGCGCGCCATGTCGCCATGGCCGACGAATCTTTCTATCTAGGCGGCAGTGCGCCGGCAGACTCCTATTTAAAGGGCGATTTGATTATCGATATCGCCAAAAAAGCCGGCGCCCAAGCCATTCACCCTGGGTACGGTTTCTTATCTGAAAACGCCGACTTTGCCCGTAAATGTGAAGCCGCAGGCATCGTCTTTGTTGGCCCAGGTAGCGATGCTATCGATGCCATGGGCAGTAAAAGCGCCGCTAAATCTATTATGACAGCGGCAAACGTGCCCTTAGTGCCCGGTTACCACGGCGATGACCAAACCGATGCGACCTTAAAAGCGGAGGCACTGAAAATCGGCTTCCCTATGCTGATTAAAGCGGCTTATGGCGGCGGCGGTAAAGGCATGCGTATCGTCGAGAATGAAGGCGAAATCATGGAAGCCGTTAACTCGGCGCGCCGTGAAGCGGCCTCTTCTTTTGGTAACGATAAGTTATTGATGGAGCGTTATTTACGCCAGCCGCGCCACGTCGAAGTGCAAGTGTTTGCCGACACCTTTGGCAACGCGATTTATTTATCGGATCGCGATTGTTCGATTCAACGTCGCCACCAAAAAGTGGTCGAAGAAGCGCCAGCGCCAGGGTTAAGCGATGCACTGCGCGCCCAAATGGGTGAAGCAGCCGTCGCGGCAGCCAAAGCCATCGATTATGTTGGCGCGGGGACTGTAGAGTTTCTGCTAGATACAGACAATAGCTTCTATTTTATGGAGATGAACACCCGTCTGCAGGTTGAGCATCCAGTGACTGAGATGGTCACAGGCCAAGATTTAGTGAAATGGCAATTGATGGTCGCCAGTGGTCAGCCACTGCCCCTTAAGCAAGATGAAGTACGTATTCACGGCCACTCCTTTGAAGTGCGTATTTATGCCGAAGATCCACAGAATGAGTTTTTACCCGCCAGCGGTAAGCTCAACTTTTTGCGCGAACCCGAGCAAAGCAAATACGTGCGTATCGATTCGGGCATTCGTGAAAACGATGTGATCAGTAACTTCTACGATCCTATGATTGCCAAGCTTATCGTCTGGGATGAATCGCGCCCACGCGCCCTGCAACGTTTAGTGCATGCGTTAGAGTCGTATCAAATCAGCGGTCTTAAGCACAACATTGAGTTTTTAGCGAACATTGCCGAACACCCAGCGTTTGCCAATGCCGACTTTAGCACTGACTTTATTGGCCGTTATGGCGACACCTTAATTGGCACAGCTTCAAGCGAAGCTGACACTGCCCTTGCCTTTGCCGCGCTGTATCAAGTGCTTGCCCGTAAAGAAGCCGCCAAAGCACAAGCGATCAACAGCGCCGATCCTTACTCGCCTTGGGGTCAAGTCAGCGGCTTTAGACTCAACAGCTGCAGCCAGCACAATATTGCCCTGCTCGATGATGCCCATGAATTGCAGCAGTTAGTGATGCTCGATTTAGGCGGCATGTATCAGCTACCGCTGCACGGACAAGATTGGTTGCTAAATGGCGAGCTGAAACAAGATTTACTGCTCGCCGAAATCAACGGCCATAAGAGTAAAGTGCCCGTTAGTGCCCAAGGTGATGACTTTACGCTATTTTTATCCTCTGGCAGTTACCACTTTAAAGCAGTGCAAACACTCGTGGTCGAAGAACAAGCCAGCAATGCTGACAAGTTAAAAGCACCGATGAACGGTACGGTAGTGACCCATTTAGTCGATGTCGGCACACAAGTGAAATCGGGCCAAGGTTTGCTAGTGATGGAAGCCATGAAGATGGAATACACCATCGAAGCCCCCTTTGATGGCATAGTCACTGAGTTCTACTTTAAAGCGGGCGAGCTGGTCACCGATGGTGCAACCTTGCTTAACGTTGAGCCGTTAGAGACAAACGAGCCAACCGCGACCAAGGAAGCCTAAGATGTCTTTAGTCAATCTAAGCCAAGCCGCGAACGCCAAAGACAGAGTCAGCATCTTCGAGATGGGCGCGCGCGACGGCCTGCAAAACGAAGTCGCTGTGCCGACGGTAGCTAAAATCGCCTTGATTGAATCGCTGGCAGGTGCGGGGCTTAAGCGTATCGAAGCAGGCAGCTTTGTGTCACCTAAATGGGTGCCACAAATGGCCGATTCTGCCGATGTGCTCAAGCAAATACAGCGTCAAAGCGGCGTGGTGTATAGCGCGCTCACACCCAACGTCAAAGGCTTTGAACTGGCACTGGATGCAAAAGCGAGTGAGGTGGCAATATTTGGCGCCGCCTCACAAAGCTTTAGTCAGCGCAATATCAACTGCTCGATAGAAGAGTCGATTGAACGCTTTATCCCTTTGATGGAATTAGCAAAAGCGCACAATATTCCGGTGCGCGGCTATGTGTCCTGTGTGCTCGGCTGCCCCTATGAAGGTGAGATAGCGGTCAGTGAAGTGGCCCGTGTGTCTGAAATCCTTTACAAAATGGGCTGCTACGAAATATCGCTCGGCGACACTATCGGTGTAGGCACGCCGCAAAAAGCCCGTAGAATGCTGCAAACAGTGGCTGAGCGCGTCCCAGTCGAAAAACTGGCGCTACACTTTCACGACACCTATGGCCAAGCATTAGCCAACATTTTGGCCTGTTTAGACTTAGGTGTGCGGGTGTTTGACTCCTCGGTTGCGGGTCTTGGTGGTTGCCCCTATGCCAAAGGCGCATCGGGCAATCTTGCCACCGAAGACTTAGTGTATATGCTGCACGGCATGGGATTCGAAACGGGTATCGATTTACCAAAACTCGCGTTAGCAGGGCAAGCGATCAGCACGCAGTTGAATCGTAAAAACGGTTCGAAAGTGGCCACAGCCCTGTTAGCAAAATAGAACAACAATAATTAACGACACCAACAACCGTTATTAAAAACGCGCGTTATTTCCCGCGCGTTTTATACAACATAAAAGGACATCACAATGGCAGGACTCAATAAAGTCGTCAGCAGCTATGAAGAAGCGTTAAACGGCTTATCAAACGACATGACCATTATGGTCGGCGGCTTTGGCCTGTGCGGCATTCCAGAAGGCTTAATCAATCAAATGGTTAAGATGGGCGTTAACGGCTTAACGGCGATATCAAACAACGCTGGCGTTGACGATTTCGGCCTTGGCTTACTGTTAAAACATCGCCAAATCGCCACTATGATCGCCTCTTACGTGGGCGAGAACGCCACTTTCGAGCAACAAATGCTCTCTGGCGAACTGAACGTGATTTTAACGCCCCAAGGCACGCTGGCGGAAAAGATCCGCGCAGGTGGCGCAGGTATTCCGGCATTTTTCACCGCTACAGGCTACGGCACGCCAGTCGCTGATGGTAAAGAAACCCGCGAAATCAAAGGTCGCCATTACGTGTTAGAAGAGTCGCTGGCCGCAGATTTTGCCTTAGTGCGTGCATGGAAAGCCGATACCATGGGTAATTTGGTGTTCCGTAAAACCGCCGCCAACTTTAACCCTATGATGGCGACCGCGGGCAAAATCACTGTAGTAGAAGCCGAGTTTATTGTTGAGCCGGGCGAGCTAGACCCAGATCATATCCACACGCCGGGCATCTATGTTGACCGCGTTATTCAAGGCACGTTCGAGAAACGTATCGAGCAACGCACGGTAAAAGTCGCGAAATAAAAGGCGCAGGCAAAAACCTTGAAACACAGTTAACGCAATTGGCACTTAGCTCCCTAAAGTAAAAACTAAAGGTAAAAGCCTAAGAGTGAAGACCAAAGCGTCAAAGCCAAATAGAAAGGATAGATATCATGGCATTATCAAGAGAACAACTGGCTCAGCGCGTCGCCAAAGAATTAAAAGATGGCTACTACGTCAACCTCGGCATCGGCATTCCAACACTGGTCGCTAACTATATTCCCAGCGGCATGGAAGTCATGCTGCAATCGGAAAATGGCCTACTCGGCATGGGCGAATTCCCTACCGAAGACACCATAGATCCCGATTTAATCAACGCGGGCAAACAAACCGTTACCGCAGTCAAAGGCGCGTCGTTTTTCTCCTCGGCGGAAAGCTTTGCCATGATCCGTGGCGGCCATGTGGACTTAACCGTGCTCGGCGCCTTTGAGGTCGATGTGAATGGCTCTATCGCCTCATGGATGATCCCCGGCAAACTCATCAAAGGCATGGGCGGTGCGATGGATTTAGTCGCGGGCGCTGAAAACATTATTGTGACTATGATGCACGCCGATAAATACGGTAATTCTAAGCTACTGCCCGTATGCGAATTGCCGCTGACTGGTTACGGCTGCATTAAACGCGTCGTCACAGATTTAGCCTTTATCGAAATCAAAGATGGCGCTTTCCATCTACTAGAGCGCGCCCCAGGTGTCAGCGTAGAAGAAATCGTCAGCAAAACTGCTGGCAAATTAATCGTACCTGAGCATGTACCCGAAATGGTGTTTTAAGCACAGAGTTTAAGTTTGCTTCTTAACATCAATGCTCCAGTTTGATGCACTAAGTTTTATACCTTAAAAGCCCAGAAGATAATTCTGGGCTTTTTGTTTATCTAGCAATTAGCTAGCGCTGCGACTTGAGAGTTAATCCTAGTCAATTGCACCACTCATTCATTAGTATGAATTACCTGATTAACCCGCTATATTTCAGCAAACTACCTCTTAATAAAGCGATAATACGCGGCAAATTGTAGGCTATGGCTCATTGCAGTTCGTGATAAGGATGCAGAACGAATACCTTATTTGTCGTTCGCAAACCGTTCGTAGCGATAAAAGTTTAAGGTATGGGTAACACGGAGAGCGGTATGCGGGCATGGAGGATCTATTTCTGGTTTTGTGTACTGCAATTAATCATGAATTACCGCGCGGCTATGATGTCCACTGTCGCTTGGTACGATTTTATCAATTGGCTGGTGATGTTGCAGGGATTGATTGGCCTTCAAGGCCAAGTCTATAAATTACGGTTTTTCTCACAAAAAGTGTGGCAACGATTCTTCCCCATATTCTGCGTATGGAGCTTGATGTATGTAGGCATCAATTGGGCCAGTAATACGACAAATCCACCAGACATAAGCTCAAACATCGGCTATGTGATCATCCTAATGCTGACCATTCCGCAGTGTTTAGCCCTATATCGATACGTAGTTAATTGGCATCACTTACCCGCAAAATCGAAAAAGCCTTAACCCTAAAAATCGCCAAATAATGGTATAAATTGCACCATTCAAGAAGCGTATCTAAAACAACTATCAGCACAAAGCCAAAGGAAAGCTTATGTACCAGATTTCAATTGTGATATTTGATGAATTTACCGATATCGATTTTTTCCTCATGCGTGACATCCTCGGCAGGACAAAAACAGACTGGAATGTGAAAGTACTCGGGACAAAGCCTAGCCACAGATCGAGTTTAGGGATGACGGTTGCAACCGATGGTCATGTGGCCGAAGTCGCTGATGCCGACGTAGTATTATTCAGCAGTGGTTACAAAGGCGTACCTGCGGCACTTGCTGATACTGAGTTTATGTCCGCCCTTAAATTAGATCCCACACGACAGTTGCTTGGCAGTATCTGCGCGGGGTCATTCTTCTTTGCCAAATTAGGGCTACTCGACAATCTCTCGGCAACGACTCACCCCGATGCAAAACCTGCCCTAGTTGCCATGGGCGTCGATGTAGAAGACTGCGCCCTCGTGATTAATGGCAATATTGCCACTGCGGGTGGCTGCTTGTCCTCACTCTATTTAACCGGCTGGATTGCGGAGCGCTTATTCGACAGTGCGAAACGCCGCGAAATTCACAGGCAGCTTATTCCTGCTGGGCAAACAGATATTTTTGAAGCATTAATCCAATCCTCCATCTCCGCGGCCATTCGTTAAAAGTGATGTAGATACTCTCGATGAATGAAAAGAATCCCATGATAAAACTTAAAAATCTTCTCGAGGCTATAAAAGCCGAGCATCAAATAACCACCCAGAATGAGCTTGTGGCTTTGCTATCGCAAAATGAATTACTCATTCAGCAAATCCAAGCTGCTGATGCGCAGTATTGGGTCAATTTTGCTAAGAATACCTTCGATGGTTGGTATTGCATTCGAACACCTATGCTCAGTACCTTTCATGTTTATTACCAAGAACGTGGACAAAACTGCTGGGGAGAAGATGTTTTTACCGAGCAAAGTGCAGCCATAGCAGCGGTTATTTTTATGTCTGGCATTTGGGACCAAGTCCCCTAGCACTAAGCAAATAAAAGCCTGCTCACTCATCCTATATTTTCACCTTCACGAATGGCGATATGTAACGAATCATTACGCGACTTTCAATATCGAAATCATCATGTTAGGGTGAGTGCTTAGATTGACTCATAATAACAGACACATTTTTAGCGCTCTGTTTAACTCTCTCATTGTCCAAAGGAGCGGTATCTATGGACTGGCTTATTATTGCACTCGCGGGCTTTTTAGGCGGCATGCTCAATGCAGTTGCCGGTGGAGGCAGTTTTATTACCCTATTAGCGTTAGTGTTTGTCGGGGTTCCACCGATTGCGGCGAATGCCACGGGGACAGCCGCGCTGCTGCCTGGTTATATCGCCAGCGCATGGCGTTTTAGAAAGGATATCGAATATCCGGCGAGTCTTAGCCTTAAAAATCTGATCTTAATTGCTTTAATTGGCGGCAGTATTGGCGCGGGTATTTTGCTGACCACCAGCGAGCAAGTCTTCGCAAAGCTGATCCCTTGGCTGATTCTACTGGCCACCGCAGCCTTTATTGTTGGCCCTTGGTTGCTCAAACGAAGAATCGCTGAGCAAGGCGAAAACACCTCTACGCCAATGTTAAGTCCGATAACGGCACTGATAATGCTGTCGGCTGTGTGTATCTATGGCGGTTATTTTAATGGTGGCTTAGGCATTATTCTGCTGGCGAGTTTTGGTCTAATGGGGCAAACCAACCTACATGGGATGAACGGGCTTAAAAATCTGATTTCTGCCCTGCTTACCACGATTGCAGTGGTGATTTATGCCGCGGGCAATGTTATTGATGGGCAATATCTGTTGCTGCTTGCCGTTATGGCGATTGTCGGTGGTTATGTGGGGGCGGCGCTGGCCTACCGCATTTCACAGCCCTTGCTACGCGGCTTTATTGTAATCGTCGGTTTAGCGATGGCCTTAGGCTTTTTCATGCGCTAGTTTTTCATACGTTAGGCTTTTGATTTGTGAAGCTTAAACTCATAAAAGCTGGACAGGCGAGTTTTCGATACAAGGTCTCACCGATAAATTGCCCTTATGTGACTGACTTGTTACTCTGATCCATCCTATAGGAGAACAGTGTGATTAAGGATAGCGATGAAACTGATGACCTTGAAACTGAGGACCTTGAGACTGAGTAAATTAATACCAAAGACCTTGAAGCTAAGCACCTTAAATCTTGCCCTGTGTCTTATTGCATGCTCACCGGCTATTTACACCGAAACCGCTAGCGCAGCGACCATTAGCGTCAAAACGGAAACGGGTAATATTCAGGTAAAAACCATAGCCCAAGGGTTAGAGAATGTCTGGGGTATGGCATTCTTACCCGACGGCAGTATGCTCGTGACTGAACGAGCTGGCAGAATGCGCATTGTCAGCACCGTAGGCAAAGTGGGTGAACCCTTAACGGGTTTACCGCCTATGTATGCCAAAGGTCAAGGTGGTTTACTTGATGTCGTGCTTGCGCCAGATTTTACCAGCAGCAAAAAAATCTATTTCAGTTATTCAGAACCCGCTGAAGGTGATGCAAGTGAGCTCAATAGCACAGCGGTCAGTTTTGCCACGCTCAATGGTAACAAGCTTGAAAATCTCACCCGCGTTTTTAGTCAACAACCTAAAGTCAACAGCGGCCACCATTTTGGATCTCGTTTAGTGTGGGCGCCTGATGGCACACTGTTTATCACACTCGGTGATCGCTATAGCGAAAAAGATAGCGCCCAAACATTGGACAATCATTTAGGCAAAGTCGTGCGTATTCATGCCGATGGCTCAGTGCCTCAGGATAACCCCTTCGTCAATACGGCTGGCGCCTTACCCGAGATCTGGTCTATTGGTCATCGCAATATGCAGGGCGCGGCGATTAATCCCATCGGCAAAGTATTGTGGACGGGCGAGCACGGCCCCCAGGGCGGCGATGAACTCAATATCGACCAAGCGGCTAAAAACTATGGCTGGCCAGTGATTACCTATGGTGAGAATTATGGTGGCGGCAAAATCGGCGAAGGCACCCATAAGGTGGGAATGGAGCAACCCGTCTACAAATGGGTTCCCTCGATTGCCACGGCGGGCTTTATGTTTTACACAGGTGATAAATTTCCACAGTGGCAAAATAATCTATTACTCGCCAGCCTAAAGGAAAAAACACTAGTGCGTTTAGTACTTGATGGCGACAAGATTATTAAAGAAGAGCGGCTACTGAAAACTGAATTAGGGCAAAGATTGCGCTCAGTCGTGCAAGGGCCAGATGGACTGATTTATCTCGTAACCGATGAAGCTAAATCAAAAATTTACCAGTTATCACCGCAGTAATCTTAATCGCTGCACTTTTATCACAGTGCTTTAACTAAACCATGTTAACCACAGCAATAAACTCAATCGATAGAGAATTTAAGCCTTAAAACGACAAAGAGTGTTCATCAGGAACACTCTTTGTCGTTGGCGTGGCACTTAATTCATGCCTTTATTCGTTCACCACACACATGCCCTGCTCGGTTTGTACATAGGGAGCTAAAATAGGCATCATGCCCTTCATCACCTGCAATGGCAGCGCCGAAGTAAAACTAAAATCATCGGATTTACTGCCTGGCACGAAGGCGGTCAAAGTACCGAAGTATTTGTCACCTAGATAAAACACGAAGGTCGCGGTGCGGTTCATCGCCGTAGTCGCCACTTTTTTACCTTGCTGCATCTGAGTCACAATACGGTTATCACCGGTGCCGGTTTTCCCGCCTATGGCTAACATGCCACCTTTTTCATCGGTAAAAATGCCTTTTAAACGACGTGCGGTGCCGTTTTGCACTACGTTCGCCAGCGCTGCTTTTAAGGCTTGTGCTACTTCATGGCGCATTACCCGCTCACCTTGGGTATTCTGATTCTGTAATCTCACTTCATAGGGCGTATCTGCGGCGAAATGCAGCTGATTGATACGCACTGTGGGCAAACGATAGCCGTCGTTTTGAATAATGCCCATCAGCTCGGCTAAGGCTGCGGGTCGGTCACCCGAGCTACCCAGTGCTGAGCCTAAGGATGGCACCATAGAATCAAAGGGATAACCTAAACGCGCCCAACGTTGATGTATGTCGAGGAAGGCTTCAACTTCAAGCATCACTTGCACTCGTACATCACGGGCGTTTTTATGCCGCGTCCTAAACAACCAACGGTAAACCTCTTGACGTTGTGCTTCACTCGCCTGCTTAACATCGTTCAAGTTGGCATCAGGATTATGATTAAGGTAATCCAGCACCCACAATTCCAAGGGATGCACCCGTGCGATATAGCCTTGATCTGGCAAATTATATTTATCCGGACCGTACTTGTTATATAAGCTCTTAATACGACCATCGGTATAGCTCACCTGCGGCAATCTTTGCTTCAAGAAAGCCTTAAATGCCGCCATAGGTTCATCGGGCAGTAAATAGCGATACGCCGCCGTCAACTGCTGCTCCGACTGGGACAAACCGTCAAAAAACATGTCGAAACGCTCATTCGCAGCCACTTTTTTGTACTTACGATAAAACTTAGTAACGAAGGTATTACCTTCTCTATCAGCAAATACCCGCAGATATTCGTCACGGCGCGGATCTTTATCATTACGCAGCAACTGGGCCATATTACCCTCGTTTTGCATACTACTGCTGTAATTCACGATATCGCGCATGAGGCGCACAAACGGCAAATTAACCGAATCCTGCAGGGCTTGGTAAAGTGTTGGCGTTTTTAAATCTTCTGTTTTTTTAAAGTTATTAAACACATGCAACCCACCACCGGTAAAAAACTGTTCACTGGTTGAGGCCGAATATTCTCGCTGTAACGCCGCATCTAACATGCGGTCTAAACGTCTGTCGGGATTTAAAATCAAGTAATCAATCGCCCAACGGGTTAAATGATCCCTAGGTTCGATAATGATGGATTCCAATTCAATCCCATGTTTCTTGGAATACTTGTCGTGGATCTCGGCAATGATTTCTAAGTAGGTCGCCATCACCCGCAATTTAGCGGTTGAGCCCAATTCCAACTTACTGCCCTCGTTAATATCAAAAGGCTGATCGGTACTATCCGTCTGCACTCTAACTCGGTTGGCGGTCTCAGTGCGCTCATAAAGCGTAAAGCTATACAGTACGTTTTGCAGTTGGCTTGGGTCGAGTAACCGTTCGCCAAGCAGACCCACTTTCTCCGCGGTAGGCACTTGCGCCAGACTGCGTAAGTAGTGACTGACTTTCTGCTGTAAGTCACTGTGTAAGCTACTATTGACCGTCAAATCGAGCCTGTCTAAATCATACAGCCCCACATTTAACATGCCTGCGGTGCGAATGCGAACTGTGTTCACGCCCTTATCTGCGCCAGATTGGGTATTACGTTGCGGCTTAGCGACCTTAAACTGCAATTTCTGCGCGAGTGCAGCATCACGTAGGCCACGATCAATCAAATAATACTGGCCGAGTAAACGGATATGGCTATCGACTAAGTTTTCAAGATCTTCATGACCTTGCAATAGATAGTAGGACGGACGACGTTGGGCGATCATCAAGGCAACCACTTGTCGGAATACTTGTCCGCGCTTGGTGGCATTACCTTTGATCTGCGGCGATGCTAACAACTTGTTTGCAGTATCAAAATCGGTACCAAACCACGCCCACAATCCATCACCAATACCATGAACTTCGCCATGATTTGGCGCCGAAGATAATGGCACGGTATTCAGATAATCTTGAACGATGCGCTTACGAGCAGGTTCAGTGTTTTCACCTTGTTGGTACACGCGCACACTGGCCGAGCCAATTTGCAGTAACTTATCTTTAATACTCAAGGTTAAACCTTGGGAAGAATGGCGGAATTTCTCAATCTGAGTCGCGAGTGTACTGCCACCCGCGGTAGAGACATTCATACCAACCATTTCAGCAATTTGGCTCATGCCTGCCACCACAAAACGTGGCCAGTCGATCACAGGATTGAGTTTCTCTTCCGTCGTCCATAACTCGCGGTTTTCAATAAACAGCAAAGTATTAACGATTTCATTGGGGATCTTATCGTCGTCCTGATAAACCCGTTTAGGATAGGCAAATTCGTATAAATCGGTATTGCGGCAATCGAGCAGCGTCAACCCAGATTGCGCCTTTTCGTGGTAAGGCGGAAAAAATCCAAGTTGAGCGTATTCCTGCAACGCTGGCGAAAACGCCACTTGTTGCGTGACCTGAAAATTCCGTTGCAATAACCTATCAATATACTGAGGTAACTTACTGTAGCCATGGCGCTCATCGAAAGGACCATAACTAGGATAAATAACCGCTTGGCTCGGTGAGCTTTCTAATTCATAGGTGAGCGTCTTAGCATATTGATTGATGAATTTTGCTTGATAAAACGAAGTTTTAACCTCAAGTCCAATCAGCAATGCAGCGCAGCAAATCAGAATAAAAAATAAGAACCAGACCCTGCCCTTTGATCTGGCTTTACGCGGCGGCTTAACCTTAGCTTTAGGCTCAGGTTGTGGTGGACGAGGACGATAATTTTCGAACTTCATCTCTGATGTGGAATTAGGCAAAACAGCTCCAAAAAAACACTAAAATATTCATCTTTCATGCAACTCAGCAAATCCGTTGCCACTCAGTAAAGCAAGATATCAAACTCATCTAGCCATTATCCGGCTCTATTAATTAGTCTTAGTACCCATTATGTTCCACACTTTATCAAACCTAACTTCACTGTAAAGAAGGGTGCCTGTGACCCACAACCGCCACTAATCAATACTAATGTTAAGCTGATAGTACATTTTGCCAAATATTAATTTGTTGATATCAAGGTATTTTCAGCGATTAAGGCAACTGACAGTATGACTTAAAAACAAAACGAGCTAATTTAAGTCGCACAAAAAGAATGAGTCGCTCAATAATCACACGCGATTAACGAAGCCTCATCCCACATATTCATGCGCATCCCAGATAAATTCACGAAAATGTTTGCGACAGACAGACTCGTAACTTTCATTACCGCCAATCGCCACTTGCTCACCCTCGCGCATCACCTTGCCTTCACCATCAAGACGCACCACCATGTTAGCCTTACGCCCACAATGACAAATAGTCTTCAACTCAACTAATTTATCGGCCCAAGCTAATAAATAATGACTGCCGCTAAAAAGTTCGCCTTGAAAGTCCGTTCTTAGGCCATAGCAGAGTACAGGAATATCAATATTATCGACCACATGCGTCAGCTGCTTAACCTGTTCTTTACTCAAAAACTGACACTCATCCACTAGCACACAGCTTAATGGCGTGGCTTGATGCACATCGCTAATCATTTGAGTCAAATCATCTTGGCTACTAAATACCTGTGCTTCGGTTTCAATGCCAATACGTGAGGCCACTTTACCTTTGCCATATCTGTCGTCTATGGAGGCTGTCATGACCAAAGTATTCATACCGCGTTCACGGTAGTTATAGGATGACTGTAATAGGGAAGTGGATTTACCCGCGTTCATTGCCGAATAATAAAAATACAATTGAGCCAAGACTTATACCCTTTAAAAACGTTAGCGCTTACGCGTCTGCTACCAGAGCCAAATTGAGCGCTAGTCTAACATTGCGCTTCACATCAGAACACTAGCAGCCGCTAAGCTTTTATCATGAAATTCTGCAATGACACCAACTTATCAATCATTTTAATCCCCAATCGCCTCCTGAAATATTTCTAGTCCACTTCATTTAATACTCTTCCCTGCAAAAAACATAAAAAAACGTCCCGATGCCGTTCAATTGTTAATGAAAGCTTAACTGAAACTTAAATGTTGTTTCATAAGGAAAAATTAGTAAAAGTTAAATTTAAAAAGTGTGATCTACCTCCAAAGTAATAGGTATAAATGGGCTTTCGCTCAAAAAATAAACATAGCGTTAACAGTAATATTTCATTCGAGACAAAACGTGCTCAATTAAAAAAAGAAAAGTATTCGATAGCTTGCAAATTGAGACCAACGGTCAAAGCACTAATCTACCCTGCAAACTTTAGTGCTCCACTCCGTCCTTTATTCGCATATTGGATCAAATGGAGATTATGATGAGAATTTTCACCTCTAGAAAACTGGCATATTTAGTTGCCTTAGCACTAACTGGCGCCCTTGTTGGCTGCGGCGATGATGGTAAAGATGGTGTGGATGGAGCACCAGGAACGCCCGGTATCCCTGGAACACCTGGTGAACCTGGAACACCCGGTGAGCCTGGAACACCGCCCCCTGTCACCAGTTCTACTATGACTAACGTCAAAGTGATCAACTATAGCTTTGGCGAAGGCAGTATCACTTACGAATTTGAAATTACAGATGAAAACAATAACCTAATCAACGGACTGTTAAATGCTCAAGCCAAAGTGGCGGCACTAACAGATAAAGGCTTCATCACTAACCGCACCGAAGCTGATAAAAATGGTGTTGCAGATAACGTCCATATTGGCGGTGAAGCAACTCAAGCAACCGTCGGCGCTGAATTGACCGCTTTAGCTGATGGTCATTACCAATTTAAAGTACCAATGAAAGGGGTTAATCCAAGCACTGAAGGTATCGTTTGGTTACGTGTCGGTGGTAATAATGGTATTGCGACCTCCAAACCTCTGGTCGTTAACAAACCTGAAGGCACCCATTCAACCACAACTGATAGTTGTTACTCTTGCCATATCGACTACTCAACAAGCCCTCGTCGTCATGCAAGCTATGTCGCTACCGGCATGGACAGCGAAGTCACCTTCGTGGAAGGCTGTTTAGTGTGCCACGGCTCAGTTAGCCGCGCAGTTGTCAATGCTGAAGGTTTCTCTACGGGTGGCTATGCGACAAACACCCTATCTAAAATTGGTCATATCAATCACCAAGATTTTACTAAAGACTTTTCAGTACAAAACTGTACATCTTGTCACGTTGAAGCACCTAAAAACATCAACGTAGCTGGACCAGGTTGTATTGATTGCCATGACAGTGGTGGCGTACCAGGGGCTATTATCCCAAGTAATGGTGCGGATCTGCGCATTATGCACGAAAGCAAAGCGGGTATAACCGAACGCCAAGCGATTCGCGCTAAGTATAAATTAAGTCTATCAACACCTGTTAAAGTAGATGATATTTCTACCAAGACAGACCACTATGCGCCGACAGGTGCTGCGGCAGCAGTAACCGCCCCAGGCTGGTGTACAACACTGACAGTGAAAGACACCGATGGTAACGTCTTTAGCATTAAAGACAACTTTAACTATTCTAGCCCGCTAGTATATGACGCTAAGAAACCCGTAGTTTATGCGGGCGCTTATTTACATTCCTATGAAAATGGCAGCTTAGTGGGTCGCCCAGGTAACCGTACTAACTACTACTATGGTTACAACACTGACGGCACTAAAAATATCTGTCATTTACTGACAGATATCAGCGCAGTGAATGCTAACTATGTTTATTCTGCCCGCGTGACATTCAGTACCGCTGGTTGGATGGAATATGATGGCAAGCAACGCTACCAAAGTAATGGCAGCCTAAGAGCGACAGGTTATGATGGTTCTATGGGCATATCCTTTACGGCTTACTCAGATGTCGTTAACCCTGTCACCACTCAAAAGGTCTCTGGCTTCGAACGTCGTGAGATAGCGAGTACTAACAGCTGTACTACTTGTCACAACGATGCCACTGCGTTCCACAAAAATGGTGCCTTCGATGAAGGTGGTAAAGCTTGTATCGCCTGCCATGACAACGGCATGGAACGTACTTCAGCAGCCTTAGGCGCAGGTTTTGGTCCTATGGTGCACAGCTGGCACTGGGGTAATGGCGCTAAAGTCGGTGAAGTTAAAGCTGATGGAACTCAAGCGCAAACCGCTAACGGTGCAGGCGCGATTGAAGCCTCTACTAGCTGCGTTGCCTGTCATGAAAAAGCGATTGATTTAAGCAAAGTGCCAAATCAATACATCGCTGAGCCAGGTAGCAAAATGACAAGCCCAGTCACCGCTAACTGTTATGCCTGCCACACTAGCGATTCAGCTAAGGCGCATATGGCAAGCAACGGTGGTGAAATCAGCATACCAAAGGTTGCTGACTGGTTTAAACAACCGACCTCTGAATCCTGTGCAGTATGTCATGACACAGGTAGAAGTTCTGGTATTGATAAATACCACAAGTTTACTCGCTAATTAATCATCTCATCATCGCGTGATTAAGAAGTAAGTAAAAAGCGGTACCTATTTTCCCTGCAAGGAAATAGCCAAAGGAGTCTCGCTAATGCGAGGCTCCTTTTTTACTTAGACATTACCCGATAACAAGCCATTTTCAGTCCTATTTAAGTTACTAACGTTACAGTCCTAAAAAAACAACAATTCAAAGGAAGTCACTCAATTATGCGTAAAAGTTTTATTGCCATCGCCATCGGCGCCACTCTCACCGCCGGATTCATGGCAGGTTGCAGCAGCACAGAAACTAAAGCACCTAACGTTATCTCGGTACAAACCCAAAACCCGCTGTTCCAAGCCAGTAACCTGCAGTATCAAGCCCCTGATTTTAGCCTCATCAAGAATGAGCACTTCGCGCCAGCCCTAGAGCAAGGCATGGCAGAGCAGTACCAAGAAATTCTCGCAATAGCCAATAATCCGGCAGCAGCAACCTTCGATAATACGATTGTGGCTATGGAGAAAAGCGGCGCCCTACTCAACCGTGCATCAAGCGTGTTTTATAATTTAGCAGGGTCGAATAGCAATCCAGAACTGCGTAAAATCCAAGGCGAAATGGCGCCAAAAATGGCGGCCCACTCAGATAATATCAACTTAAACCCAGCGCTATTTGCCCGTATCGAAGCCATCTATAACGACCGCACCAACTTAGGGTTAACCCCAGAAGCCGTGCGTTTGGTTGAGGTGTATCACCAACGCTTTATCATGGCTGGCGCTAAACTTACCGATGAACAAAAAGTTAAAATCCGCGCGTTAAATGAAGAACAATCAACACTAACGAATGAGTTCTCTCAGCGTTTATTACGCTTAACCAAAGAAATCGCCGTTGTGGTGGATTCAAAAAGTGAACTTGCTGGATTAACCGACGGTGAAATAGCTTCAGCCGCGAACGATGCCAAAGCGGCAGGTCACGATGGCAAGTATCTGATTAACATCACCAACACCACTCGCCAACCTGTGTTGGCATCACTGGAAAACCGTGAGCTACGCCAGCGTATTTGGGAAGCCTCAGCGAACCGTGGCTTAACTGGTGAAAACGAAACTGCGTCACTCGTATCTCGTTTAGCGAAACTCAGAGCCGAGCGCGCAACACTATTAGGCTATGAAAACTGGGCAAGTTATCGATTAGCACCGCAAATGGCCAAAACACCCGAAGCGGTTTACAGCATGTTTGGTTCAATGGTGCCTGCGGTAGTTGCTAACACAGAGAAAGAAGCGGCCGACATTCAAGCCATGATCACTAAAACCGGTGGGAAATTTGAACTGGCACCGTGGGACTGGGAGTTTTACGCAGAAAAAGTCCGCCAAGAAAAATACGCTCTCGATGCCAATAGCATTCGCCCATACTTCGAATTTAACCGCGTGCTCGAAGACGGCGTATTCTACACACTCAAAGAACTCTATGGCGTCACCTTAAAACCACGCCCAGATTTACCGGTTTACCATCCCGATGTAAAAGCCTACGAAATGTTTGATGCCGATGGCTCAAGCATGGCCATTTTCTACGCCGACTATTTTGCCCGTGAAGGTAAACGTGGTGGCGCTTGGATGAGTTCGTTCGTCGGTCAATCCTTCCTCGAAGGCACTAAACCTGTGGTCGTCAACGTGATGAACATAAAGAAAGCGCCCGAAGGTCAACCCACATTCGTCAGCTATAACGAAGTCACCACTATGTTCCATGAAATGGGTCACGGCACCCACGGCATGTTCTCTAAAGTGACTTATCCAAGTCTGGCGGGTACCTCGGTTTCACGCGACTTTGTCGAATTTCCATCGACGTTTGAAGAAGATTGGGCCGCCCATCCAAAAGTGTTAGCGAACTACGCGAAACACTATGAAACGGGCAAACCCATTCCCGATGAACTGCTGCAAAAACTGCTGAAATCTGGCAGCTTCAACCAAGGCTTTGACACTCTGGAATACATGGCCGCCGCATTAGTAGACATGGAATGGCATTCATTAAGCCCAGAGACGCCGCTGCAAGATGTACCAACCTTTGAAGCCAATGCCCTGAAAAAGCACGGCTTAAACATCAGTGCCGTACCTCCGCGTTATAAGTCGACCTATTTTGCCCACGCCTTCCCCGGCGGTTACTCGGCAAGTTATTACGCTTATATGTGGAGTGAGATTTTAGCGGCGGATGCGTTTGCCTATGTACAAACCCAAGGCGGGCTCAATCGTGAAATCGGCATGAAGTACCGCAAAACGATCCGTGAAGTGGGTAATAGCATAGCGCCAATGGACGCCTACAAAAACTTCCGCGGACAAGAGCCAACCACGGAAGGCTTACTTAAACGCCGCGGTCTAGATCAAGCACGCTAAGCTAAGAGTTGGTAGCCTTAATGCGATAGGCTAAAGATAAAGACAAACTCAGCCTTAACCAAAAAATCAGCCAGCATAATGCTGGCTGATTTATTTTGACTTATTTGTCGTGAACGTTTGCAGTGAAAGGTTTCAATTAACGTCTAGCTAATTGCGCCTTTCGATTTGATTTTAAGTACGATAATACTGATCACAAATGCCACACTACAAGCCACTAAACCCGCGACAACAGACTCGGTAAATCCAAGTGCCACATAACCCACTAAGCTAATAAACGCCGCAATGAGTGCATAAGGTAGTTGAGTCACCACATGGTCGATGTGGTGGCAACTAGCACCCGTAGACGACAAGATAGTCGTGTCGGAAATTGGCGAGCAGTGATCGCCAAATACAGCCCCCGCCAGCACAGAGGCAAGCATAGGCAACATCATGCCAGTGTGGCTTCCCATCGCCATATCAGCAGCAATCGGCAACATGATCCCGAACGTCCCCCAGCTAGTACCGGTTGAGAACGCAGTAATACCTGCTAGCACAAACATTAAGGCGGGTAAAAACGCGAACGGAATATTTCCTGTTGCTAAACTCGCCATAAACTTACCGGTTTCGAGTTGACCAATCACCCCTGCGATTGTCCAAGCAAATAACAGGATGTAAATCGCCGGCAGCATAGAGCGAGCGCCCTGCACTATACCTTTGACTATCATCAATTTCTCAACGCCTTGCACTAAATTCAATATCAGCGAAACCGCTAGACCAATTAATGCACCAAAGAAAAGTGATGAACTGACATCGGTTTTCTCAAAAGCAGAAATAATATTAAATTCAATCCCTTCCGCCGCGAGTACTTGAGCGCCACTGTTAATCATAAAATAGAGGGTTGCAAATACCAACACGGTAATCGGCAGGAACAGACCTAAAATCTTACCGGTTTCGGCTTCAGGTAAATCCGCGTTCGCCCCAGGCGGTAATCCTTTAGACTCATCGTATAAATTACCACGTTGGGCATTGAGCTCATGCTCACGCATTGGCCCAACATCTAATCCCATAAAGACAACAAAAAGTAATAATAACAAGGAGAAGATTGCGTAAAAGTTCATTGGGATCATTTGAATAAAAATACTCAAATGACCCGTATCAGCAAAACCATGGGCAGTTAATATCCCGCCAATGAGTGCGATAATATAAGCGCCCCAGCTCGAAACTGGAGAAATAACGCACACAGGCGCGGCAGTAGAATCTAATAAATAAGCTAACTTCGCGCGGGAAACATAATAACGATCGGTAACAGGTCGAGCGACCGAACCAACAACTAAACTATTGAAATAATCATCAATAAAAACTACGCAACCTAAAAACATGGTCAATAGTTTAGCGTCACGTTTATTACGTATATGTAAACGAGCCCAATCGGCAAAAGCCCGCGCGCTGCCACTTACGGTAATTAACGCTGTAATCATTCCCAGTACAATTAAGAAACCGAGAATATATAAGTTCCACGAATTTAGACCTTTATCAGTCCAAAAAAGCCCTTTAACGCCATTAAATACAAACTCACCCGTTGCTAAAGGTGAAAATTGATTGAGCAATAAAGCACCAATTAAAATACCTAACCCCAAAGAAAACAGTACACGGCGAGTCAATATCGCCAACACGATAGCCACCGCAGGCGGCAACAAGGAAAGTGCCGAATCGGCATAATTCATAACAGTCATTGATTATTATCTTCGTTAAATACGAATGGAGGGCGACTGAACTGGTGGGAAAAGGCAATAGATACCCAAGGTCACCTGTCCTATCAGTAGCGCTCCATAGTAACTATTCCCAATATCCATATCGGAAAATACTATGGCAGTGCTGCACCTATTAGGTACAACCCCAGCAGTTGATCGTGATAAATCGAACCACTTCGGCACCAAATCCTTTCGCAATCGATCAACGGAATCACCCTACTGATCACTACTAATATTTGGCGCGCCTCTACTTCTAAGAACGCCCTTGCACGGGCGTGAGGCACATAAAAACATAAGCGGCTTAGCAGATGCTACCGCAAAGCCACTTAATGTGACCTAGATCACAGATAAAATCAACTGAGACTTGTAATCAGCTCAGGAACCGCCTCAAACAGATCAGCAACGAGTCCATAATCGGCAACTTGAAAAATCGGCGCTTCAGGATCTTTGTTGATTGCAACGATGACTTTAGCGTCTTTCATGCCGGCTAAATGCTGAATCGCGCCAGAAATACCGACGGCAATATACAAGTTTGGCGCAACGATTTTACCGGTTTGACCCACTTGTAAATCGTTAGGCACAAAACCTGCGTCAACTGCAGCGCGTGATGCGCCAACTGCTGCACCTAGCTTGTCAGCAAGTTGCTCCAACATGCCGAAGTTTTCACCACTGCCCATGCCTCGGCCGCCAGATACGATAATGCCAGCATTGCCTAACTCTGGACGGGCAGAAACTGTCAGCGATTGAGAAACAAACTGAGTTCTCGCTTCAAACACTTTATCGAGTGTCGTCACAGCTGCACTGTTACCTTCTGGCGCAGCGTCAAACGCACTGGCGCGCACTGTCATCACTTTAATGGCATCATGGCTTTGCACTGTCGCTAAGGCATTACCCGCATACACAGGGCGCACAAAGGTGTCCGCATTGACAACGGTAATAACTTCTGAGATTTGCGCGACATCTAATAATGCCGCAACGCGCGGAAGCGTGTCCTTACCTAAACTTGAAGCCGAGGCCAGAATGTGACCATAGTTTGGCGCTAAGTCCACCAGCAATTTGGCAAAATTTTCTGCTAAATGCGCTTCATACACGCTGGCATCGGCAACGAGTACTTGGCTAACGCCTTGTAGTGCCTGTGCCGCTTGGACAACCGCGCCACATTGGTGACCCGCAACTAAGACATGTACTTCATCGCCTATGGCACGGGCGGCGGTAACAATTTTTGCCGTATCGAGTTTCAGTGCAGCATTATCATGTTCAGCTAATACTAAAATGGCCATTTAGATCACCTTCGCTTCATTTTTTAACTTTTCAACTAGCTCAGCTACCGACGCTACCATGATGCCCGCTTTACGTTCAGCTGGCGGAGTGACCTTCACAATCGTTTGGTGACTCTTTAACGTCACGCCTAAGTCTGCCACAGTAAATACTTCTAATGGCTTACGCTTAGCTTTCATTATGTTAGGCAATGAAGCGTAACGGGGTTCGTTCAAACGTAAATCGGCGGTCACAACAGCAGGTAAAGGCAGTTTAAGAGTTTGCATGCCGCCGTCAATTTCACGGGTGACTTGTAATGTATTCGCTTCTAATTTGATTTCTGAAGCAAAGGTCGCCTGTGGCATATCCATTAACGCGGCAAACATTTGGCCAGTTTGGTTATTATCACCATCGATGGATTGCTTACCAAAAATCACCAGCTCTGCTTGTTCTTTGTCTTGTACCGCTTTGAGCAATTTGGCGATAGACACTGGCACGAGCTCTTCTTCAGTATCGATATGAATTGCACGATCTGCGCCTAATGCAAGCGCGGTACGCAGTTGTTCTTGCACGGCTTTATTACCAATACTGACAACAACCACTTCAGTAGCGCTACCCGCTTCTTTTAAACGAACCGCTTCTTCTACTGCGATTTCACAAAAAGGGTTCAACGCCATTTTTAGGTTTGCAGTGTCAACACTTGTATTGTCAGCTTTGACCCTGACCTTCACATTGGCATCAACAACGCGCTTAACGGGCACCAATACTTTCATAGGGTTTCCTTCCTACACTTTCATGTACATGGACAAAACATTGGTTAATACCAATGCAGGATAGAGCAACTTTACGTCCTGTTAACGTTAACGTCAACCGAAGTCAAACGCCTGTTTGTATTTTTTAATCCGCTGCAACGGCCACTTTTTTGGACACTTATTTGAGGGAATAAGAAAAGTTCAAAAAATAAATAATATTTAATTTCCTTAAAACGCATAATTTTATTTGATTCGAGCTATATTAGTTTCTATCATTTAGGTGTTGTTCACCATTATCCTGTATTAAAAATAGAGTGGGACGAAAATAGATATGAGCGAATTTTTAGAGATATTAACTCACGGCCGTCGTTTTAAAGCTGCAGTAAAAGAACTTAGCGTTGAAGAGTTACGTGATTTAGCCGACAAATTAGATAAAATTTTAGTAGAACGCGAGTCTATGGCTGAGGAAGAAGAACAAGCCATGGCAGCTCGTAATGCTAAGATTGAAGAAATCCGTCAACAAATGGAAGCCGTTGGTTTATCAATTGATGACTTAGGTGGCGTAGCTGTTAAAGCTGCTGCGAAGAAACGCGCTCCTCGTCCAGCCAAATACCAAATTGAAGTTGACGGTGAAATGGTTCAATGGACTGGCCAAGGCCGTATGCCTACCGTATTTAAGAACGAGATCAACAAAGGTCGTTCTATGGAAGATTTCTTAATCTAATCCAACCAAGTGTGATGGCGCTAATTGCCAACACCAGTTTGCATAAGAGCTCGCATTAGTTGCGAGCTTTTTTATATCCATCAATCATTTCAAACTTAAACGACAGCCGTTAATTCCGCACCTCACTCCCACTCAAATTACGTTACAATTCAGCCTTAGTATTTACATCTGCTTTCAGTTACTCTTTGTTCACCCTCACTCGATTGAATAAAATAATGCAGATAAACAATAAGATAATGATATGCTGCAGCATAATCGCTAGCTTAGTATCACAAACAACATTTGCCCAGCTCAATACTGGAACAACATCCAGTAAACTCACTGCATTTACCCATGCTGAATTAATTATTGCACCGGGAAAGCGTTTAAGCGATGCCACTTTATTAATTGAAAATAATCGAATTAAAGCCATTATTGAGCACAACGACATTCCCGCTGGCGCATTTAGAATCGATTTGAGTGGTTATACAATTTATCCCGGATTTATCGATCCTTTTACCGATTATGGGATTGAGTTCGAATATCCCAAACTTAAGCTCACTCGCCCCGTCTATGATATAAAACGTATCGGTGGTAATGCGGGAAATGGTGCAATTCATTCTGAAAAAGAATGGTTTAATTACGTTTACCCCAATAAAGAACGCGCAAAAGAGTGGATTAATAATGGTTTCACCAGTGTGCAAAGTAGCAAACTCGACGGTATCTTCCGTGGGACGGGTGTCAGCCTTTCATTAGCAGACAAAACGGCTAATGAAGTGATTTATCGCGCCCGCAGTCAACCTTTTATGGCATTTGATAAAGGTTCGTCTGAACAAGATTATCCCTCATCATTAATGGGCAGCATTGCACTTATTAGGCAAACCTTTGCCGATGCAAATTGGTATAACCAAAATAAAAACAAACCTGCCAATGGCGCAATAAACAATCAAGTCGAATTTAATATCGCCTTTGAGCGTTTAGATAATTTAGCCGATAAGCAAATTATCTTTGAAACCAAAAATCTCAACGACCAATTACGTGCAGCCCATTTACTTAAAGAACATAAACTGCCAGCCAACCTACTTGGTAATGGTCAAGAATACTCACGCATCAATGAGTTAAAGGCGCTGAACTATCCGTTGATCTTACCTTTAAACTATCCGCAGGCGCCCGATGTCGGCACAGATGACGCTGATCGTGAAGTATCACTGGCGGATTTAAGACAGTGGGAACGTGCACCAACCAACCCTGCAGCGGTAGCTAACGCGGGTATCCCCTTTGCGTTAACGCAGTTTGGGATTAAGACAGATGCCTTCTGGCCGCGCCTACGCCAAGCCATTGCCCAAGGTTTAAGTGAAGAAAACGCTCTCGCAGCACTCACCACCCAAGCCGCAGAGATGACAGGCACCGCCGACTTTACCGGTAAACTCGCGTCCGGTTATATGGCTGACTTTGTTATCACTAAAGGCAATATCTTTAAAGATGGCCAGATCTACAGTGTTTGGTTGCAAGGTCAGGAGCAAAGTCTGCGCTCACTTCCCCAAGCACGATTACTGGGAGATTACCAATTAAGCCTCAATAACCTCACGCTAGATTTATCACTACATGATGAAAGTAAAAGTGATAAACCCAACATCCAAGGCAATTTAAGCAGTGGCGAACAAAGTATCTCACTCACTCAACTTAAGTTAGATGATAACGGGAGATTGAGCTTTACTGCCAATTTGAGCGCCGCAGGCATTAACGGCCTTAGTCGCTTTACGCTGTGGATGGCCGATGACGGCATTCAAGGTCGTATGGTCGATGCAAAAAGTCGCACTACAAATGTTGCCGGTGTCGCTTTAACTCAAACTGCAAAGCTCAAAAAAGCAGACCAAACAAGCAATCATGCTCCCAAGAATGAAGCCAACACGAGCCTACTGAGTCACCTCACCTTCCCTAACGTCGCTTACGGACTGAGCAAAGCCCCTAATGTTGAGAAGCTACACATCAAAAATGCCACCCTGTGGACATCGGATAAACAAGGCATTCTCGAACATGCTGATCTCTTGATGGCCAATGGCCGCATCGAAAAAATTGGCCAACAATTAAGTACGCCATCAGGTTATCAAGTCCTCGATGCAACGGGTAAACACCTCACCGCCGGCATAGTCGATGAACACTCGCATATCGCCATTAATGGCGGTACTAACGAAGGAACAGACGCAGTAACCTCTGAAGTACGCATTGGCGATATTATTAATCCCGACGATATTTCAATCTATCGTGCCTTAGCGGGCGGCGTCACCAGCGCGCAATTACTCCACGGTAGCGCCAACCCTATCGGTGGCCAATCACAACTGATCAAAATGAAATGGGGGGAGCCAGCTGAACAACTCAAATTTGTTAACGCGCCCGCCAGTATCAAATTTGCTTTAGGTGAAAACGTCAAACAGAGTAATTGGGGCGAGAAATTTGTTCAGCGCTTCCCCCAGACTCGCATGGGAGTAAAAGCGTTATTTGAAGAAACCTTCGACGCTGCTATCGCCTATGAAAAGGCGTTAAAAACCTATGATAATCTGCGCTCCAGCGATAAAAAGAAAACTGTCGCTCCGCGCCCAAGTTACCGTCTGCAAGCAGTGGCCGAAGTATTAAACCAGCAACGCGACGTACATATTCATTCCTATGTGCAGTCAGAAATCCTGATGTTTATCCGCTTAGCCGAGGCCTATCACTTTAAAGTACAAACCTTTACCCATGTGCTCGAAGGTTACAAAGTGGCGAGTGAACTGGCTGCCCATGGTGCTGGCGCATCGACCTTTGCCGATTGGTGGGCCTATAAGTTTGAGGTGTATGATGCGATTCCGCAAAACGCGTGTCTGATGCAAAACAAGGGGGTGATCACCAGCATTAACTCAGACGATTATGAAATGCAGCGCAGACTCAACCAAGAAGCGGCTAAGTCTATGATGTATTGCAATATGTCGAAGGAAGACGCTTGGAACATGATCACTATCAATCCAGCCAAACAATTAAGAGTCGATGAATTTGTGGGTTCACTCACCCCAGGCAAAATGGCCGATATCGTACTCTGGAACGCAGAGCCTCTGTCTATTTACGCCAAAGTGACGCAGGCATGGGTTGAAGGAAAACGCTATTTTGACCGCGACCAAGACCAAGTTGCCCAGCAAGCTGTGGTGAACGAGCGAGCCGCACTTATCCAAAAAATTCTCAGCAGTGATGACCAAACTAAAGCGGGTGAAAAAGTCACGCCACTCAACGAGCCACAGTGGCACTGCGATACCCACTATCAGGCATGGGGCCACGCTCATGAGGGAGCCAAATAATGCAACATTTATCTAAAACCGTTTTGTTTGTGGCGCTACTCGGCGCAATTTGCATCACGCAGGCCCCAGTTATGGCCAATGATATCGTACCTACGCTTAAACAAAGCCGCAGCGTACTGATTAAAAACGCCACTGTGCACACAGTCACTCAAGGCGTGCTCAGCAACACAGACGTCTTAATTGAAAATGGCAAAATCACTGCTGTTGGGCCTCAACTGACCAGCCAAATCAACAATGCAACCGCAGAAACCAGTGACACTCAAATCATCGATGCCAGCGGTAAACACTTGTATCCGGGCTTAATCGCCCTAGACACCAGTTTAGGCTTAGTCGAAATTGAAATGAGCCGCCCAACGGTTGATAACGCCGAGGTGGGTTATATCAATCCGCAGATCAGCACGGCCACAGCTTACAATCCGGATTCGGAGCTCATCCCGACCATACGTTACAACGGCATTACCCATGCACAAATCGTCCCGAGCGGTGATGGGTTAGCTGGACAATCGGTACTGGTGGATCTCGATGCATGGACGATTGAAGATGCGCTGACACCAAGTGCTGGACAGTTCCATGTCTATTGGCCGCAAATCAAACGCATGCCAGAAGATGAAAAAGAGAAAGCCAAGGCCATCGAGAAAAATCAGCAGGCGATCGACAAGCTCAATGTCGCCTTTGAAGATGGCTATCGCTATTTCTTAAGTGATAAGGCCAACGGTAAAGACAAAAACCAGGATGAAGATCCCCTGTCCGCGACCAACAACCTGCGCTGGCAGGCCATGTTGCCGCTATACCAAGGCAAAGCGACACTGTTTGCCCATGCCGACAGTGTTGGCCAAATTGAGCAAGTGATCGCCTTGACGAAAAAATATCAATTCAAACTGGTAATTGTCGGCGGATACGATGCATGGCGTTTGGACTCAAGCCTAAGGGAAGTTAAGGCTGGAGTCATTTACCCTCATACCTTGAGTCTGCCTAAACGTAAAGATGAGCCAGTCGATTTACCCTTTAAGATCCCATCTTTACTCGCCAATGCAGGTATTCCCTTCGCCCTTGGGTTCTCATCGGACTGGAATAGCCGTAACCTCCCCTACGCCGCAGGTTACAGCGCCGCTTATGGTTTAACGCCTGAACAAGCACTGAAGTCCATCACCTTAGATGCCGCAAAGTTGCTAGGTGTCGATGATTTAGGTGCGATAGCGGTGGGATACCAAGGCAGTGTCGTGCTGTCAGAGGGGGACATTCTCGACCCTATGACCAATAAAATTGAGGCAATCTGGATTGAAGGACGGCAGATAGATCTGAATAATCGCCATCAGCAGCTTTATCAAAAGTACCTTAAGCGGTAGAATTTACTCAGATAATAATATCGCATCGGCGCAGCCTACCAAGGCTGCGCAGTTTTCTCCTCAACCTCAGGTCAAACCATGAAAATTATCCTCTCAAGTGCATTAGTGCTCCTGCTCAGTGCCTGTGCAAGCGACTACAGTTTTAACAGTAATTTGGACAGTGAGGCGATTAATGACTATTTCAAGGCATCCGATGTCATCCTTTATGAAGGTGATACCTTGCCGAAAGGTCATTATGAATTAAAAGGATTGGTCGAAGGTGAGTCCTGTCAGGCCGATACCAACGGTGCGCCCGCATCACTTGCCGATGCCAGAACCGAAGCCCGTCGCAATGCCGCAGATAAAGGAGCTAACGGCATTATCATCAAGCAATGTGTCATATTTGAAGAAGCTGCCCAAGGTTGTATCAGCCGCGCATTATGCGTTGGTCAAGCAGTAAAAACGGCTACAACAGAGTAAGCCTCACGCATATTAAGCATACTGCTCGCGGCGTGATCCTATAGTGTTCTAAGATTGCCCCTATCAACCGCTTAATGGCTAACGCTTCATGACCAACGCTGCATTATTAGCACACAAAGATGGGCCTTAATGATGAGCTTAGAATAATGAGCTTAGGCGGTTGTTATACTTACCCTTTAGGTAATTTTTTGCATGACATTTACCAACCAAATTATCGCAGTGGCAACATGCCGCACGCCCTATAAACAAAAATTTGGCATTCCAAGACAACCCGGACTTGTTGAAGCGCGCGGCTATGTCGAACTAGAGCCCCATGTGAATCATATCGATGCGGTGCGTGGCATAGAGCAATATTCCCATCTCTGGTTGTTGTTTTGTTTCCATGAGAATCTTGCCCAAGGTTGGAAAACCACAGTGCGGCCGCCGCGTTTAGGCGGCAATGAAAAACTCGGCGTGTTCGCCACTCGCTCCACTTTTCGCCCCAATGGTATAGGTCAGTCTGTAGTGAAATTGCACGGCGTAGTGCAGCGCAAGGGCAAAGTATGCCTCGAAATTTCCGGTATGGATCTGCTCGATGGCACACCGATAATTGATATTAAGCCATACATTCCTTTCTCAGATTCTATTACCGATGCAGTCGGCGGCATTGCTCAAGACGCCCCAAAACTGATTTCAGTGGTGTATTCCGATAATGCCAAGGCACAGATTGAGCGTTACGCCGAGCAGGAAACCTACACAGATTTAGCCGTACTTATCCGCGGTGTGCTCGGCCAAGATCCACGTCCCGCCTACAAAAAAGCCAAGGACGATCCTAAGTTATACCAAGTCGCCCTCTATGATTTAGATGTGTTCTGGCACATGGCAGTCGATGACAATGACCAAGAATACATCTTGGTACTGGAACTCAAACCGGGGAAATGTGGCTAAATGTCTGCGCCAACGCCTACATCAAAACCTGATTATCAAAGCCAGCATAAAAAGCGGCTCTCTTGGATGCCGTGGCTGTATTTTTCCTTAAAAGAGAAACATTTAATCTGGGCTAAACCTTGGCAAGATGATATTCAAGCAAGACTTTGCGCCCTCGAAACGGTAACTATCGGCGAGCAATGCTTTATCGCCCCCGAGGCGCAGTTATTTGCCGAACCCAATCGTGATATCCGCATGGGTAATCGCTGCATGATCGCCGCCGAGTGTTTTTTGCATGGGCCTATCACGCTAGGGGACGAAGTGGCGATTAATCATGGCTGCTCCTTCGATGGCGGTAGAGTGGGTATTCAAATTGGTAGCCAGACCCGCATCGCCAATAATGTCACCCTTTACGCCTTCAACCATGGCATGGCGCCAGATACCCCCATCTATCAACAAGCTGCTAACTCCAAAGGCATTGTTATTGGCCAAGATGTGTGGATTGGCGCTCAGGCAGGCATAGTCGATGGTGTGACCATTGGCGATCACGCCGTGGTCGGCATGGGCAGCATAGTGACGAAAGATGTACCCGACTGGGCGATAGTGGCTGGCAACCCCGCCAAAGTGATTGGTGATAGACGGGATAAGTAAGCAGTAAGGATTATCTTAATACTAGCAGTGACGAAGTCACTCTCTAACAGCGCAGCGCTCTTCCTTGCGTTATCCGTTATCCGTTATCCGTTATCCGTTATCCGTTATCCGTTATCCGTTATCCGTTATCCAGCATCAAAAAATGCTATTTATCTCCCAGCTAGTTGAATTTAACCTAAATCCCTAGGTGACATCACCAAAGCAGGTGATAAAATGGCGACCATTCAACTCAAATTTGGACATCGGTAATGCGCGTCAGCAAGTACCTGCTATCAACACAGAAAGAAACTCCTGCCAACGCAGAGGTCATTAGTCATCAATTAATGTTACGTGCGGGCATGATCCGTCGTAATGCGTCGGGCCTTTATAGCTACCTCCCCACGGGCTTACGTGTACTGCGTAAAGTCGAAGCCATAGTTCGTGAAGAAATGAACAAAGCCGGTGCAATTGAAATTCTAATGCCTATGGTGCAACCGGCAGACTTGTGGGTAGAAACAGGTCGTTGGGAAAAGTTTGGTCCCGAGCTGCTGCGCTTTAAAGATCGTCACAATCGCGACTTCGTATTGGGGCCAACCCACGAAGAAGTGATCACAGATCTCATTCGTAAAGAAGTCAGCTCATATAAGCAATTACCGCTGAACCTTTACCAAATTCAAACCAAATTCCGTGACGAAGTTCGCCCACGTTTTGGCATGATGCGCTCACGCGAATTCTTGATGAAAGACGCCTACTCTTTCCACCTTGACGTCGATACCATGAATGAAACCTATGAGGCTATGTACACAGCCTATAGCAACATTCTATCGCGCATGGGCTTAGCTTTCCGCCCAGTTTTAGCTGATACGGGTTCAATCGGAGGCAGCATGTCACACGAGTTCCATGTTCTGGCACAAAGCGGTGAAGATTTAATTGCTTACTCAACGGGCAGCGATTATGCCGCTAACATTGAGAAAGCTGAATCACCTATGCCAACTGAACCCCGCGGCGCAGCCACTGAAGCATTGCGTTTAGTCGATACCCCAAATGCGAAGACCATTGCGGAATTAGTTGAGCAGTTTGGTTTGGATATCACTAAAACAGTCAAAACCTTGATCGTAATGGGTGCGACAGAAGCGACGCCTTTAGTGGCACTGATTGTTCGTGGTGACCATGAACTCAACGAAGTCAAAGCCGACAAGTTAGACTTAGTCGCATCACCATTGGAAATGGCGCCAGAAGCGCTGATCCGTGACGCCATTGGCGCAGGTCCTGGTTCACTTGGCCCTATCGGTCTTAAAATCCCTATCGTTATCGATCACAGCGTTAGCGTCATGAGCGATTTTGCCGCCGGTGCTAACGTTGATGACCAACACTATTTTGGTATCAACTGGGAACGCGATCTGCCGACAGCGCAAGTTGCCGATATCCGTAACGTAGTCGAAGGCGAGCCAACACCTGATGGTTCAGGCACTTATGCTATGGCACGCGGTATCGAAGTGGGCCATATTTTCCAACTGGGCACTAACTACTCTAAATCGATGAACGCGACTGTACTTGACGAAAATGGCAAGTCACAGGTGCTACTGATGGGTTGTTACGGTGTCGGCGTGAGCCGTATCGTAGCAGCAGCCATCGAACAAAACTTCGATGACCGTGGCATCATTTGGCCAGAAGCGATTGCGCCATTTAGCGTGGGTATTCTGCCAATGAACATGCACAAGTCGCACCGCGTCACCGATATCGCCGAGCAGTTATACAAAGACTTAAACGAAGCGGGTATCGAAGTGTTATTGGATGACCGTAAAGAGCGTCCAGGCGTGATGTTCGCCGATATGGAACTGATTGGTATCCCACACACTGTGGTGATTGGCGATCGCAATATCGATGCCGGCGTATTTGAATACAAAAACCGCCGCACCGGTGAAAAACAAGATATTCCATTCGATCAACTGCTCGACTTCCTGAAAAACGCAGTCAAAGGCTAAGCCTCAACGCGAAATGTAGACAAGCTGAAGATCAAAAACGAAACGCACTTAAGCCCAGCTTAAGTGCGTTTTTTATTGGACTTTTATTGACTGTCGTCGCTCACTCGCGACACGACTTTTTATATGTGGCTGTTTGCCGATGTATTTTTGGCAAGGTATTTTGCGCTAACAGGTACTGACTCGGAGCGACGCCCATCAACTGCCTAAACATATAACCAAAGGCTGAACCCGAGGCATAACCTAAGGATAACGCTGTAGTGAGCACAGATTCACCTCGGCTGAGCATTTGAATCGCCACCTGCAATCTAAGCCTTTGCAACCATTGGCTATAACTCAGCCCAGTTTGCTGTTTAAATAATCTCGCTAACGTGCGGGCAGAGGCACCGACCTCCCGCTGCCAATCCACCAAAGTGCGCTGTTCGCTTGGATCGGCAAGCAAAGCCTCGGTAATGCGCAGTAATTTTTTATCCTTAGGATAAGGTAAATCCAAGGCGACCTTAGGGGCGAGCACCATAAAGTCACGGATCACTTGCAAGAGCCGCATGACGCTATCCTTATCATCGGGCTTAATCAGCCCAGCCTCACTCTTCACTAAGGCATTAGCCTCTTGCAGTAATAACTGCAAAACAGGCTTCACACTCAAACAAGTACAGTTAGGTGGAAACCCGCCTATCCGGGTTTCATCCAAATACAGACTACTCAATTGCACCTGACCTAGCGCGATAACCTCATGATCGACAAAGGGAGGCACCCACACCGCTTGCTCAGGCGGCACAATGTAACGCCCCGCAGGCGTGATCACACTCAACACGCCTTGACTGGCATAAATAACCTGTCCCCAAGAATGACTATGGCGCTGTACATGTTCAAACGGCTTGAGTGTTCGCTTAAGCAACATGATGGAGGCACTTAGCCCTGCGGCGGCTAAACGTGAAGGTGCAACCTGTGTGTGCTGAGTAATATGCTGCTGGGATAAATGCGTGTCAGTGACTTGATTCAAGGTGTTATCGCCCAAGGTGATTTTTATATCGAAGCTTCTTTTCGTATTATCGAGCCTCTTCCGTATAGAGAACCTCTTTGTTTAGAAGCACCTTTTGTAAATAAGTGTCTTTTTATCTAGACATTAAGTCAATCTATCGAGCTAAAGCCAAAGCTGCAAACGCTAACATGTCATATCAGACTGAATAAATTGGAGATGACATGAGTATCCACATGGATAAAAATCGCGTAACGCCCGTTACATTACAAAAAATGAAAGGTAAAACCCCCATAGTTGCTCTAACCGCCTATGAAAAGCCGATGGCAGAAATTATCGATCCCCATGTGGATATGATTATCGTCGGCGACTCCGTCGGCATGGTGGTTTATGGGCAAGACTCTACACTCGGGGTCACCTTAGAAATGATGATTAATCATGGTCTTGCTGTCACTCGCGGCGCAGCACATGCCTGCGTTATTATCGATATGCCCTTTGGGAGTTATCAAGAATCGCCTCAGCAAGCCTTCAGACATGCCAGCCAAGTATTAATACGCACAGGCGCGCAGGCGGTAAAACTCGAGGGTGGCGCAGAGATGCTCGACACCACTCGTTTTTTAACCCAGCGAGGGATCCCTGTAATGCCACACATAGGATTAATGCCGCAACACGTGAATCAATTGGGTGGATTTAAAACCCAAGCAAGGGATGCTGCCGCCATCGAAGCCCTCGTTAGTTTAGCGAAAGACTTTGAGCAAGCAGGCGCTTTTAGCATACTGATTGAAGGCACATCCGAGCTCGCGGCGCGCACAGTGACGGCAGAAGTCTCAATCCCAGTCATAGGCATTGGCGCCTCACCCGCCTGCGATGGTCAAGTGCTCGTGACTGAGGATATCTTAGGCTTATTTTCTGACTACACGCCTAAATTTGCTAAACGCTATATCGACTTAGGACCATTGATCACTAAGGCCTGCGCCCAATATGCCCAAGAAGTGAGAACGGGTGAGTTTCCAACATCGGAGCATTGCTTTGGCCTCAGCAAAACGACCAAAGTTACAGCGGATTAATTGTCTAAAGTTAAATGATCCAGCAATCGAATAAACGATAAATCGAAATTTGCAACTAATTGAGTCTACCGACTTGCTTTTTATAGGGGGGCGTTGCTTTAATAAAACTATTAAAACAATAAATTGAGTCTGAAGATTGCCTACATCAACTGCATTAGTCTTAGGCGGTGGCGGCGCTAGGGCCGCCTACCAAGTCGGCGTGCTAAAAGCACTGGTCCAGCTTTATCCACGCAATCATGGTATTCCCTTTAAAATTATTTGCGGAACCTCTGCGGGTGCCATCAATGGCACCGCTATCGCTACCCATGCCTCTTGCTTTCACCTTGGTGTCAGAAAACTCGAATGGGTTTGGCGTCATTTTGAAACTCGAAAAGTCTACCGAGCATCGATCACAGGTGTTCTCAGCCATCTAACAAAAATGGCCCTCAAAGGCATGCAAGATGATAAGGTCAATACCGATGCAGGCAGTCTGCTCGATAATGATCCGCTAAGAGGCTTACTCAATGAGCTCATCGACTTTAAACGTATCGACCGTAATATCCGTAATGGCTCACTGACCGCGCTAAGTGTTGATGCCTCTTGTTATAATAACTCTCGCTCAGTGACCTTTTTTCAAGCCGCGAAAGAAATCGAAAACTGGACACGTGCCCGTCGCAGTGGGGAACGTATCATGCTCAATACCGAGCACCTACTTGCCAGTTCGGCAATCCCTATGGTATTTCCATCCATTAAACTCAACCAAGCCTATTATGGTGATGGTTCAGTCCATCAGCTAGCACCGCTCTCAAGCCCTATTCATTTAGGCGCAGAAAAACTCTTAGTCATTAACTTAGAGAGCCCACACAAGCACTTTCCGATGGAACTCGAATATCACCCAAAAACAGCGACAATAGCGGGTCATCTGCTCGATACCATCTTTTCAGATACCTTAAATAGCGACCTTGAGAGACTAGAAAGGATCAATAACACTTTAAGCCTGATTCCTGAGTCAAGCCGTAACAAACTCGCCTTGCATCCGATTAAAGCCCTAGTCATCAAACCTAGCGAAGATCTCAGCAAAATTGCTGCCCGCTTCTATGATGACATGCCATGGGCCGTTAAAACCTTACTCGGCTTCATCGGTATAGACAGGCAATCAGACTCAAGTATTGTGTCCTACCTACTCTTCGAAAAAACGTATACCAGCGCTTTAATCGACTTAGGCTATAAAGATGCCATGGAACAAATCGATGAACTTAAAGATTTCTTTTGTTTAAAATAAGCTAACGACTTAATCAGTTTCTTCACTAAAAATCATGCCAAATGGATAGATATAGCTTGAATATTAGTGCCGAAATTCAAACTTTCGCATGAGCAAGAAGATGGATTTAACATTGATAATTTTGTTTGCATCGCTTACTATGCTGTACTAGATTATCAAAAAATCATGCACATTTTTTCAAAAAGGGAATCACGATGAAAAAAACTTCACTAGCACTTATCGTTGCAATCACGGCATTCAGCTCTATGGCTGCAAATGCAGTTGAAGGCCAAGCAGCAGGCGCTAACGCTGCAGCTAACAGCACTGGTTTAATCGTTGCTGGTTCTGTTGCTGCTGGTGCTGCAATTGCCGGTGCTGTTGCAATCTCTAACAGCTCTGATGGCAACCCAATCACGAGTACAGGTACTAACACTACCACTGGTACTGGCAACTAATCAGTCTGATATAGCTATCAAACAACCGCCTACTGGCGGTTGTTTTTTTTGTTTCTCCTAGAGAGTAGGAATTGCTCCATTTCTTGAAATAAGACTCACCTCTCTCTACATTTGATATTTATGACTATTGAGAATAAGCAACTCGGATGCGTATAAATAAAAAACTACTATCACTACTCACAGCCTCCATTGCATTAATGGGAATTTCTGGCTGTAGTCAACGAATTAGCGCCCTCAACGATACGATGAAATTGGCTTTCGTTGGAGATAGCGATGTTAAGCTCACAACCGAGCAAGTGAAAGCTAATCCCTATGCCAGCATTTATGTCAAGATTGATGACACCCCCCAAGCATTTGTTGTTTTAGCCTTTGCGGAACCGAAACAAACTCTCACCCCAGTCAGACCCGTACCGGAAGTAATTGAGCTAAAATGGCTCTCCGCGGATAACGCTATGTTAGTGACAGTGAACGGACGTTTAGTAAAAACTCAAAGTCTACTTACTGGCAATTTAGCCGCAATAGAAAGCTCTGAACCCGATCCTATTCTCTTGGGCTTGCATTTAAGCAGTACTCCTAAAACTTGGACTCGAACTATTGATTGGCAGCCAGGATACCACTATGGATATAAGATTAAGTCGCAGTTTGCTTTTATTGCCGAGGAAGAGATACTCATCAACGATACGCCAACTCAAGCACTGCATTACAGTGAGCTAGTATCAGTGGAAGGCCTGAATATCCAGTATCAAAATGAATTTTGGTTAAAGCCAGATAATGGACACGTCATTAAAAGTCGCCAGAAGATAGCACCAAATCTACCTTTTATTGATATCACTTTACTTAAGCCATTTGCATCCTAGTGGAACCATTATGAGATATTACATAGCGCCATTGGCACTTGTACTTAGTTCGGTATTAACGACAACTGTTCAGGCTGAAACTCAGCTATTCATCAGCACATCAATAAATCAAGATGCTCAGGTTCAACTGAACTATCCTGCAGCAGTGCGTATTGAGCAAATAGTGCAAGATGGATTAGTCCAACTTCCAAAATATAATAAGACCAATCAAAATGAAGTCGTGCCTATTTATTGGTTAGGTGCAGCATTACTCGATATTGAGAATACCGCCGTATTAGAGACTAAACGCCAGCAAGTCTTAACCCTGCTATCCAAAATGGGCGAAGCTAAAGACGACAGTGCTTACATCGCCAAGCTAGCTAAACTTGCACAATTCATTCGCAACTTAAAACTTGGACAACGTGTAATACAACCACTGGATGTTGATGTTATTCGAATTAATGATTCGTATAATGCGCTGATTAATGGTCGTTTTCTATTAGTTTTACCGCCTCGTCCAACAACCGTCACGGTACTTGGTGCAGTGGCTCAAACGGGGAGTTTTACATGGCAGAATCAACTAAGTAGCAAAGATTACCTCAAGCAAGCAGGCATACTCGATAATGCTGAAACTAGTTTTATATGGATAATTCAACCCGATGGACAGGCAATAAAACAACCTATCGCCTATTGGAACCATCAGACTCAGGATATTGCACCTGGGGCAACACTTTACGTTGAGTTTTCAAGCGGCTTTGGTGACGACACGAGTTTGAATGAAAACATGATTGAATTACTCAGGAATCGGGCTCTGTAATGAAAAACTCTCTCCATTCTTTAGGTCGTCTATCCGCACTATCTTTGGCACTTTTGCCACTATTACATGCGACTGCCGATGAATTTAGCTATCCCACACTCTTAGCCTCGCAATCAGATTTTGGCGGTGTTGGTTTAATGCAGATGCCAACGGGGCGTATGGCACCTGAAGGCGAGTTTAATTTTGCCACTAGCTATAACGACGAATACCAACACTTTACGGCCTCTGTACAACTTTTCCCTTGGTTTGAAACCACAGTTCGTTATACCCAAGTACAAGACTTACTCTATAGTAGCGACCCCAGTTTTAGTGGAAACACAAAATACACGGATAAGGGCATAGACTTTAAAGTCCGTCTACTTGAAGAAAGCAACTGGCTACCAGAAACCTCGATTGGTGTCCGCGACTTTGGTGGCACCGGATTATTCGATGCTGAGTTTATTGCGGCGACTAAACGAGTTGGGCCGTTAGATTTCACCTTAGGTATTGGCTGGGGATATATCGGTAATAGCGGCAACCTGACATCGGATAAAAAAGATCTCAACTATAACTGCGATCGAGATACGTCCTATGGTGGTAAAGGTGGCACAGTTGATTATCAACGTTGGTTTAAAGGTTGTGCGGCCCTCTTCGGCGGTGTCGAATATCAAACGCCTTGGGACCCACTACGCGTCAAAGTCGAATACGATGGTAACGACTACCAATCCGACTTTCCAGTTGTTCGCGGCGGTATTGCTATGCCACAGGACAGCAAATTTAACTATGGCCTATTATATCGGTTCGGAGACTGGGGAGATCTGCACTTAAGCTATGAGCGCGGAAACACTTGGACGCTTGGTTTTAGCCTACAAACGAATTTTAATGAGTTAACACAGATTAAACGCGATCCTGCTGCAGCGAAATATAAGCCAATTCCTGCGGCACCGTTAACACATGTGCAAACAACCAATACGCCATTAGATAGTGTTAATTCTTCTGAACAAACGCCTGCAATAGCCAGCGCCACCTTAGATACCACAAAAGAAATCGCTGACGTTCATTTAATACAGCCACAAGAGGGCATGTTAGAAACAGCAATTAACTGGTCGAAAGTAGCACAGGATCTACAATCCATTGCGGGCTATAACAATCCTAAAATTTACCTCGACTCTGACAGCATCACTGTCATTGGTGAGCAAACTAAGTTTCGAGATAGAAATGAAGCCCATCAAAGGGCGGCAACCATACTCGCCAACAGTAGCGATCTAACTCGAATCAAAGAGTATCGCTTGATTGAAACTCACTATAGCCAGCCAATTACCGAAACTCGTATTAATGCGGAAAAATTTGCGCAAGTAGCGAGTTTTGGCTATCTGAATGCGAAGATTACAGACGCAAGTCAAATCAGTGTCCCTTCATTACCTCAAGGCCAACTAGTCACACACTCAGACAAAAATTGGTTAGACAAGCTTGGCTTTGATATTTCACCGACTATGGTGCAATCCTTCGGTGGTTCAGAAAGCTTTTACATGTTTAATATCGGTGTTACAGGTAGTGCCAACTATCGATTTACCGATAACTTCGAATTTGGCGGTTCTCTCTACCTTAATTTATACGATAACTACGATAAGTTTTTATATGACGTGCCACCAGACGGCACCGACTTAAAACGCGTAAGAACCTTAATCCGTCAATATGTTCACGATAACCCAGTGAGAGTTAATAACCTGCAACTCACTTGGATGGACAATCTTAGCGATAATATTTCCTATCAAGCCTATGGTGGCTATTTAGAGATGATGTATGGCGGTGTTGGTACTGAGTTTCTATATCGCCCACTTAATAGTCAATGGGCCTTTGGGTTCGATGTTAACTATGCTAAGCAGCGAGATCCCGATAGCATGTTTGGGTTCTTTAAGGATGAAAATCAATTTGACCCTCTCACCAATCGTGCCTATCGAGTTCAGACTGGCGTAGTGACTGGACATGCAACGGCTTATTACCAACCTGAGTGGTTTCCTAACACCTTACTCAGAGTCAGTGCTGGACAATATCTCACCGAGGACAAAGGCATAACTGTCGATTTCTCAAAACAGTTTGATAGTGGTGTTATCGTCGGCGCATTTGCGACTAAGACTAACTTGTCAGCAGAGGAATACGGTGAAGGTAGCTTTACCAAAGGATTCTATATTTCGATCCCATTCGATCTAATGACGGTTAAGTCTACCCATAGTCGTGCTTTCCTATCATGGATGCCGTTGACCCGCGACGGCGGTCAAATGCTTGGCCGTAAGTACAACTTGTTCGATGTAACTGATGCACGTGCGCCTTGGTATACCAGACCCAGTGTTGACCCCATTAAATAATTAGTACGCAGTAAAACCTCAAAACGGGCAAGATAATTCTTGCCCGTTTTGTTTTCTGCCATTAGGACTAACTTACAATAGTAAAATCAGCACTGCCAAATTAGCTCACTACTTTATTGGCGATTTAATCCCATGTGGCGATGAACGTAAGTACTGTGGCGGCGCTTTCACAGTTGCACCTAATATTGCTGCCGCATGCCAAGGCCAATGTGGGTCATAGAGCATAGTGCGAGCAAGTGCAATAGCATCAGCCTGCCCGTGTGCCAGAATCGTTTCTGCTTTATTGGCATCCGTAATTAATCCCACGGCAATCACAGGTGTGTTTACCTCAGCTTTAATGGCTTCGGCAAAAGGCACTTGAAAGTGTTCTGCAACAGGAATTTGTTGTAATGGACTTAACCCACCAGTACTGACATGGATAAAATCACAGCCTCGGGCCTCTAATGCTTTTGCCAATACTAGGCTTTGGGTTAAATCCCAACCGCCATCAACCCAATCAGTCGCTGATATCCGCACACCGAGTGCCATCTTAGGCGATATCACTGCTTTAATTGCATCGAACACGGCCAACAATAAGCTCAAACGATTTTCTAAACTGCCACCATATTGGTCAATGCGTTGATTCGATAATGGGGATAAAAATTGATGAAGTAAATAACCGTGAGCAGCATGGAGTTCAATCGCATCAAGCCCTAATCGTTCGGCACGTTGCGCCGAACTGACAAATGCCAATATAAGCTCATCAATTTCATCCAATGTCATCGCACTCGGTAATGCTGTGCCTTCGTTGAAAGCCTGCGCGGAAGGCGCTATCGTCTGCCAACCATTATGTTCATCGGGTGCAATAGTGCCGCCACCTTCCCAAGGTTTTCGAGTTGATGCTTTACGCCCCGCATGGGCGAGTTGTATCGCCATTGGCATACTTGAATACTTGCGAATAGATTTGAGGGTTTTATCTAAAGCAGCCTCCGTTTTGTCATCCCATAGGCCTAAATCTGCATAGGAAATTCGGCCATTGGGCAGAACAGCGGTAGCCTCTAAAATGAGCATTCCCGCACCCGATAACGCCATGCTCCCTAAATGAATCGTATGCCAATCGGTTGCTTGGCCGTTTTCTGCCGAATACTGACACATAGGCGCGATGATAATGCGGTTAGCTAACTCGAGTTGACCTAAGGTTAAAGGCGAAAATAATAAACTCATTGTCATTCCTTTTAATACAAGCAGTGATTGGCTTTATGAGGGTGTACTGGCGATGCTATCTCTGGTGGATAAAATCGGTGCGGCAATTAATGGCCAATCAATGGCAAACTCAGCACAGTTCCAAGCTAAAACGCTTTCATCTTCAGGATCATAATATTGGGTACATTGATAAATAACATCAGCATAATCACTAAGAACATAAAAACCGTGCGCAAAGCCCGGTGGGATCCACATTTGCAGATGATTCTCTGCCGATAGCACTCGACCAACCCATTTCCCATAGGTGGCCGAGTCGGGCCTTATATCGACGGCCACATCAAAAATGCTCCCTGCACAGACCCGCACTAATTTCCCCTGCGGTTTACGCTGTTGAAAATGCAATCCACGTAGTACATTGTGTTGCGAACGACTCTGATTTTCCTGCACAAATACGGGAGGCTCAAGTCCTCTTGCTGTAAAACAAGCATCAAAATAAGATTGCCTGAACGTTTCCTTAAAAAAACCACGCTCATCACCAAATACTTGGGGTTCAAACACCAATACTTCGGCTAATTCTGTTTCGCTATATTTCATCCAATACCTGCTTATAGAGTCATGCACGAAACAGCGAAATAGTAGGGTATAAAAAGGATCAATATATCCCGAATCTCAGCTTGCATAAGAGTGGCCAAAGGGTAATAAATCATTGGTTTATCATAAATGGGCAGTAATTGCTTACAGACAACCTGCGTCATAGGATAAAGACGCGAGCCAGTACCGCCCGCCAGTAAAATGCCTTTTCTCATTGAAATATTTAGAATTGATAAGCCATGTTGAAGTGCCAAGATTGTAGCATACAAAATGTCGCGAGCAGGAAGAACGGATAACAGGGCTGTTGGCTGTTAATGCAGGAAAAACAACGCAACAGAATATTAAACCGCAAAAGCTAAATACCATGTTGGCTCAGTAAGATTTCAATTCGTCTTTTACTTAATAAATATATAAGAAGACGCTAACCTATCTCAACCCTTACTACTTTCAGGGATCAGCATCTCAATACGTAACCCCTGATTAGGCGCTGAGAAGAGTGACACATTACCATTCAATTTTTGTGTGATCAGATTATAAATAATCGACATCCCCAAACCTGTTCCACCACTCTGCCTTGCGGTGGTAAAAAAGGGCTCGAATGCTTTGGCTTTCACTTCATCGGACATGCCTACACCATTATCTTCATAAATCATCTTGATCTGCGAAGCCATTTTTTCAACTACTATCACAATTTGCTTATCACCGACAAAATCATCGGGAAAAGCATGGCGAAAACTGTTCGCGACTAAGTTAGTGAAAATTTGTGCAATCGCACCGGGGTAAGAATCAATAAAAATATTATCGTCAAGTTCAACTTTTAAAGTAATATTTTTCTTACGCATCAAGGGTTTTAATGAACTAAATATTTGAAAAATGTAATTCTTCAGATTAAAGTGCTCGCGTTCCAGTATCGATTGATCTGCAGCAGTACGCTTGAAGTTATGCACCAGTTCTGCAGCGCGGGAAAGATTACGCTCAATTAAGCATAAACCATCCTGCATAGTATTGATAAAGCTGACAAATTTATCCTCATCGAGCTCGTTTTTCTCAAAGAGTCCTTTCAATAGGGATAACTCATCCAAACAATGGGTCACGGATGTGACAGCTATGCCAAGGGGGGTGTTCACTTCATGGGCAACACCAGCAACTAAGCTGCCTAAGGCCGCCATTTTTTCATTTTCAATTAAGTGCTTTTGGGTTGATTTTAAAGTCGATAATGCCGTTTCAAGCTCTGCGGTGCGCAGCTCAACTTGATGCTCAAGATCGGTATTAATGAGCTTGAGCTGTTGTTGATATTCAATGATCTCTTTAGCACTCATGGCTCGACCAAAAAGGTCGGCCAGTGCCGAGGCAAAGGCCTTCTCATCCCGAGTCCATTCCCTCGCCTCGCCCTGATGTTCAGAACAAATAATCCCCACCATTTTGCCGTGGTGACGAATAGGACTATCCAACAAAGAGCTGATCTGATTCGGTTTCAGATAGGTTTCGACAAATTCTTTAGTGGCGGGATCCGTTTGCGCCTTATTGGCGACAATTGTGCGCTCATTGTCGAGCAAGCTAAAGTAATGGGGAAACTGCGCGCGAGTGAGCACTAACACTTCTTGTGGCTGCTGATTGTCGAGTGAATAATAACAAGTGATGCTCTGATTATCCGGACTCAACAACCAAATACCCGCCCGAGAGATCTGTAATCCCTTACAAATTGAGCTCACGATAAGTTGTGATGCTTGAATGAGATCCCCCTCATCAATAACCTGAGACTTACTGACATCAAATAAAATTCGATCAAGCATTCGGGTCATAGCGGCTCGTCCGGAATATGAATATGTAGGGAGGCAAACACATCTAACAAATCAAGGCTGGCTTCACATAAGACGGGATCAAACTGTTTACCCGATTGCGCTAAGATGTACTCGCGCACCGCCTCAACAGACCAAGCCTCTTTGTAACTTCGCTTGGAAAGCAAAGCATCAATCACATCAACAATCGCCATCAGGCGGCCTTCAATAGGAATGTCTTCCTGCGATAGCCCACGGGGATAACCTTGCCCATCCCAACGTTCATGGTGAGTATAAGCAATTCTAGCGCCCATTTTGGCAATAATACGATTTGAGCCAACCAACAGGTTATAACCCTTCTCAGCGTGGGTTTGCATAATCGCCCATTCCTCGGCATCGAGTTTACCGGGCTTATGTAAAATACTCTCAGGGATACCGATTTTGCCTACATCATGAAGAGGCGCCGCATAACGAATAGTTTCGATAAAGTCTGCCTTCATACCAATGGCAATCGCGAGCATTTCAGTCATGCGCGCTACGCGGCGCACATGGGCTCCAGTCTCCTTACTGCGCTGCTCAATTGCATCTCCAATGATTAAAATTAGCTCCCTTTGTGTCTGCTGCACATTTTCGCGGCCCGATAAGTTCTCAAAGGTTAAGCTCACATTTGCCGCAAATAGCTCAAGAATGCTGACTTGAAAATCCGTTAACTTAGTGTTGTGTTGTAAATAGAGAATACTGGTGACATGGCCACTAAGCTCATAAAATCCAACATAAATATTGTCACGGATCAGCGAGGTTTTTAGCGCTATCGCTTCAATAATATGTTCCCGCACATCCCCTGGCAGAGTCTCAACGCTTCCACCTTCAAAGTAACTGATCATATCTCCCGTGGCGGCCAGCAGATTCATTTGAGTATCGAGGTAAAGGTCTTGATGATAACTCGTGAGATAAAGAGCCGAGCTTTCAAGATTGAGCAGCTGCAAGGTCTGTTCGAGCACTGCACTACCAAAGTTATGCAATGTATGGCTCTTAAGTACAGAGGTGGAAGCAGCAATCACTTTCTCCATCCCCTTTTGGCTTTGCTCGATAATTTTTATATCGCGATAGGAGTGTAGTGGCACACTAATTTTGGCCACCTAAATAGAGGTGATATTATTACCTCGTAGATGACTTTAGGTGAACACATGAGATCGACAACCAGAAAAACATTTAGTGCTGAATTCAAACTTGAAGCAGCCCAATTAGTCCTCGATAAAAACCATAGCATCATCGAAGCTGCAAAGGCGATGAACGTAGGTAAGTCCACTATGGATAAATGGGTGAGACAGTTAAAACTAGAACGCCAGGGTGGCACACCAAA